>JBHJIX010000103.1:0-49891 GCA_050043025.1 Cohaesibacteraceae bacterium | reverse complement strand
CCAAGGTGCGTCGGCCGTGTGGGTGTAGAAGAACATGGCTTCCTTCGCTTCGGTATAGTCGTCCCACTTGTCCAGGGATGCCTTGTCGATGGGCGATAGCTTCCACTGCTTTAGGGGGTCGGTTTCGCGCGAGCGAAAGCGTCGCAACTGTTCATCCTGGCTGACAGAAAACCAGTATTTGAACAGCCGAATGCCGGACCGTGTGAGCATCCGCTCGATCTCCGGTGTCTGGCGCATGAATTCAAGGTAGTCGGGCGGCGAACAAACGCCCATCACGCGTTCAACGCCCGCTCGATTGTACCCGGACCGGTCGAACAGCACGATCTCGCCAGCCGCCGGCCGATGCTCAATGTAGCGCTGATAATACCATTGGGAGCCTTCGCGTTCTGTCGGTTTGGAACGCGCCACAACACGCGCGGTGCGCGGGTTCAGATGCTCCATGAAGCGTTTGAAGGTGCCGCCCTTGCCGGCTGCGTCGCGGCCCTCAAACAACAGCACGATCCGCTCGCCGGTCTCTTCAACCCAGCGCTGAACTTTCAGAAGCTCAACCTGAAGATCAGCCTTTTGCGCCTCATAGACGCGCCTGCGCATCTTGGTTTTGTAAGGGTACTCGCCGGTTTCAAAGAGCCGTCGAATGTTCTCCGGGTCATTTCGATCTGGTCGCACCGCTGGCGTCACGACCTCACTGGGCTCAGCCACGTCCACGCCATTTGGCAAGGCCGTGCTGTTGCTTATCGCAGCTTGGCGCTCAACGTTTGAAAGATCATCATTCATGCCGGTCCCCTTTGTGCCCACTAACCGGCCTGATGGGCCTGGTTAATCCCAAACGCCAACGCCTTAGACATCAAGACGGCAAACAATCCATGACACCGGTCAAAGCGGCCGAGAAAATGAGCCGGCAATGCACGCCTCGTCCTTCGGCCAGGGTCGATTGTGACATGAACGCAACAGCGCAACAGAATGGCGTGGCCTAGAAGAGAAGGCGGGGATGCTGCCCCCTTTTGGCCCTAGTTCGGGCGAACACGGCTTGCACGCGGGCAAAAAGGGCGCAACCAACGAAAATCGGGCGTTGGTATCCTCTGCGCCTATCACTATGCCTGCGGGAGTACACTTTTCCATGGACGCCAAAGTCTTCGACAAAACCAAGCTGCCTAGCCGCTATGTGACCTCCGGGCCACAGCGGGCGCCGCACCGCTCCTACCTTTATGCGATGGGTTTGTCGGGAGATCAGATTAGCCAGCCGCTGGTGGGCGTGGCGTCCTGCTGGAATGAGGCAGCGCCCTGCAACATCGCGCTGATGCGCCAGGCCCAGGCGGTCAAAAAGGGTGTTGCTGCTGCCAGTGGTACACCGCGTGAGTTCTGCACCATCACCGTGACCGACGGCATCGCCATGGGCCATGAGGGAATGAAGTCCTCGCTCGTTTCGCGTGACGTGATCACAGACTCTGTCGAGCTAACGATGCGCGGCCATTGCTATGACGCGCTTGTCGGCCTTGCTGGCTGTGACAAGTCATTGCCAGGCATGATGATGGCAATGGTTCGCCTCAACGTGCCGTCGGTATTCCTTTATGGCGGGTCGATCCTGCCGGGGAACTTCCGCGGTCGCCAGGTAACCGTCCAGGACGTATTCGAAGCCGTCGGCATGCATTCGGTCGGCAAGATGTCCGACGATGATTTGCTTGAGCTGGAGCAGGTCGCTTGTCCGTCCGCCGGGTCCTGCGGCGCGCAGTTTACCGCCAATACGATGGCGACGGTTGCTGAGGCAATTGGCCTAGCGTTGCCCTACTCCTGTGGCGCACCGGCACCTTATGAAATCCGTGACCGGTTCTGTGCCGCTGCTGGCGAGAAGGTGATGGAGCTACTCGCCCGCAACATCCGCCCGCGCGATATCGTGACACGCAAAGCGCTGGAGAATGCCGCAACGGTCGTCGCCGCATCGGGCGGTTCAACCAATGCCGCTCTGCACCTTCCAGCCATCGCGAACGAGGTGGGCATCGACTTCGACATCTTCGATGTCGCTGAGATCTTCAAAAGGACACCATACATCGCCGACCTCAAGCCTGGCGGAAAGTACGTCGCCAAAGACTTGTTCGAGGTGGGTGGCATTCCGCTGCTGATGAAGACGCTGCTCGACCATGGCTTCCTGCATGGCGATTGCCTGACCGTCACGGGACGCTCCATGGCCGAGAACATGGCCAGCGTTGAGTGGAACGAAGATCAGGACGTCATTTACCCCGCCAACAAGCCCATCACGCCAACCGGCGGGGTTGTTTGTCTGGTTGGCAATCTCGCGCCGGAAGGGGCGATCGTTAAAGTTGCAGGTATGAGCAACCTGAAATTTACCGGTCCTGCGCGATGCTTCGATTCTGAGGAAGAATGCTTCCAGGCCGTGACCAACCGCTCCTATGAGGAGGGTGAGGTTCTGGTCATCCGTTACGAAGGTCCAAAGGGCGGTCCAGGAATGCGTGAAATGCTCTCCACCACGGCCGCACTTTATGGCCAGGGTATGGGCGACAAGGTCGCTCTGATCACCGATGGCCGTTTTTCAGGCGCAACGCGTGGCTTCTGCATTGGCCATGTCGGCCCGGAGGCCGCCGTCGGCGGCCCGGTCGGGCTTCTGAAGGATGGCGACATCATTTCCATCGACGCGGTTGAAGGCACAATCACGGTCGATCTGACCGAAGAAGACCTTGCTGAGCGCAAAAAAACCTGGAAACCGCGCGAAAACAAACACACTTCCGGCGTTTTGTGGAAGTACGCACAGACTGTTGGCCCCGCGCGCGATGGTGCTCTTACGCACCCCGGCGGCAAGGCCGAAAAGGTTGCTTATGCAGACATTTAGGTCCTTCACACGCGCCTTGGGCGCGCACGCTCGTCTATTGCCTGCGATGGCCATGGGGCTGTCGCTCGGCTTTGGCGTGTGCGCAGCCAAGGCGCAAACGCCATCAGCGGATGCCTGGGTCGATGATCCGATGGCAGCATTCGCGGCTGGCACGTCGGCCTACTATTCCGGTGATGTAGCAACGGCCCTGCAGGCACTGGAGTCGGCGGCCGAGGGCGGCCATGCCATCGCTCGCTGGAAGCTTGCGCGCATGTATGCCGTCGGTGATGGGGTCGATGAAGACGATGCGCGCGCCTTCACCTATTATTCGCAGATTGCGAACGCCCATGCCGAAGATGCGCCAGGTACAGCCCGTGCGCGTTTTGTGGCCAATGCGTTTGTGGCGCTTGGTTCCTACTATCAGAATGGCATTGGTGACATTCTCCACCCTGACCAGTCTCGCTCACGTGAGATTTACGCCTATGCGGCGACCTATTTCGGCGATACAGACGCACAGTATCGTCTGGGCATGATGCATTTGCACGGTGAGGGCGGCGGTGTTGATATCCGCCGTGCTGGAAGGTGGCTTCGGCTCTCCGCGCGCAAGGGCCATGTATTGGCACAAGTCGAACTCGGCGAACTCCTGTTCACCGGTGCCGATGGCCTGGACCCCCATCCTGCCGATGGGCTGAAATGGCTTCTCATCGCCGGAGAATTTGCCCTGACGCCGGAGCAACGCGACCAAGTTCGTCCTGTGCAGGAGCGTTATCTGGCGCTTGCCAACACCGATCTTCGTGCTCGGGCGCTGCAAATGGCCGATGAATGGCTGACCAGCCCTGAAGGTGCGGAAATCCTTCGCGCGCAGCGCACCGAGCAAGTTGCCGGCCAGTAGACTCCCCTGATCGTTCGCATTTGCCTGAGCAATTAACGCTTGTGTTACCGCATGGCGTTATGAGGGTAAGACGCGGGCGATCGCGTGTTGCGTAAGGGGAAACGCCTACCTATGAAAGTTCTGGCCCTGACAGACGGTTCTGTACTGGCCGCCTCATCGCTTGATGCGTTTGATGGCCTACTTCACGTCGACACCCACGTCCCCTTGGCGCCCCTGCCGGTTGAGCTTCATAAGCCTGACCTCGTGGTGATCGCATTTGCCGATTTTCCTGAATTTGGCCTGCACCCTCTTTTCATGTGGCTGGAGCGTTACAAGCTGGTGGCCAAGCCACGCGTTGTGTGCTTACCGCCTGAGGTGACCAAGCAGTACTCCGCAGCCGTCCGGCCCTTTGCCGACCGGGTCCTGCCGTTGCCTCTGTCTCCCGCGCTGATGCTCGACACCGTCCAGCGTCTGGATTCACGTATTCCCCGCATTCGCAAAAAGGGCCGCGATGAGACAGCGGCCACGGCGCAAAGCACCGCGCGGACCCTGATCAGCGCCTTCACGGCCGATGAGGCCGACTCGCAAAACACTGTCGCAGCGCTCGATAAAGCGAGCGATGATGTCTGCGATGCTCTTGATACCGATGGTCTGGGCATGTGGATGGACTCAGTTGCCCAGTACCACTCGCCGACGGCGCGCCACAGCATGTTGGTTGCTGGCCTGGCGGCCCAATGGGCGAGGCTCCTGGGCGTCTCCGACAAGGATCATCGCCAGTTCACCCGCGGTGCGCTTTTGCACGACATTGGCAAGATGAATGTGCCTGTTTCAATCCTCAACAAGACTGGACCGCTGACCGAGGAAGAGGAAACGATCATCCGTGCGCATCCCGAGGAGGGCAAGCGCATTCTCGAACAGGTTCCTGAGCCTAGCCCACTGATTGTCGAATTGGCCTATTGCCATCATGAGATGCTGGATGGTTCGGGCTATCCGCGTGGCATATCGGGCAACGAGATCGGCGATATGGTGCGTTGTTTGACCATTGTCGACGCCTACGCCGGTTTGGTTGACGCTCCAGCCGGCCGTAAAAGCATGACGCCGCAAGAGGCCTACGCGCGCTTGCAGACCATGACCGAAAAGCTCGATCAGCCATTGCTCGGTGCCTTCCGCGCCGTCGTTGACGTGCACGGATCGATCCAGAGCCAAGCCGCTTAGAAGGCCATCATCGAACTGGACGGTGGTTTTTAAGCCTCAAAGGCTCCGACGACCGGCACATGGTCGGAGGGCTTTTCCCACGCTCGAACATGATCATCCACACGCACCGTCGTAAGCCGGTCGGCCAGCTGCGGCGAGAGCATCAGATGATCAATGCGGATGCCATGGTTCTTCTGCCACGCGCCACCTTGATAATCCCAGAAGGTGAAGTGCACATCATCACTGACAGCGCGGACGGCGTCGGTGTAACCAAGCGCCTCTAGGCGGCGCAGTGCGCCCCGGCTTTCCGGTTGATAAAGGGCGTCGCCCTTCCACACACTTTCATCGTGAAGGTCGCGTGCATCCGGGATGACATTGTAATCGCCCGCCAGGACAAGCGGTTCTTCAGCTTCAAGCGCCTCTGATGCGAACGCCAGAAGCCTCTCCATCCACCCCAGCTTGTAAGGAAATTTTTCCGTGGCGATGGTGTTTCCGTTCGGCAAATAGAGGCATGCGACTCTAATGGCTGGCAGGCTGCTGCCTTCTGCCGGTGTAACCCGTGCTGTGATGAACCGAGCCTGTTCGTCACTGTCGTCGCCGGGTAGTCCGCGCGTGACGTCTTCCAGCGGTGTTTTCGACAGGATGGCAACGCCGTTGAAGCCCTTTTGACCATGAGTTTCAACAAGATAGCCAAGATCTTCAAGGGCCTGGCGCGGGAAGGGAGCGTCTTCGGACTTGATTTCCTGAAGGCAGGCTACATCGGGCGAGGCTTCTTCAAGCCAAGCTTTCACCGTGTCGATCCGCGCCTTCACGCCATTGATATTCCAGGTCGCAATGTGCACGGGGTCAAAAACCGTCAGATAGAGAAACTGGTGCCACAGCCGCACGAAGCGGTCGCATTGGGGTTGCTGATTTCGAACGCCGCGCCCATCAGGCTGACTTTGTAGTCGATGGCGCTGCCAGCCAAGAAGGGCAGGGAGACCGAATCAACGAGAACTTTCACGCGATCGTCGCCCAGAACGACATCATCGTCGTTCTGGTCTTTGGTCAGCTCATACTTGTACTGAAAGCCCGAACAACCGCCGCCTTCCACGCTGACACGCAGCATGGTGCCCGGTGGTTCATCGGTCATCAGCGTCGCCACGCGGTCAAGCGCTGCCTGTGTTACGCTCACATCATGCGCCGGCATGCCGGCTGCAGCCGCGTCTTGTGTTTCCTGTACTTGGTTCATATCCAAACCATCCGTTTCGGCTTGCCTAGCGCAGGCGTTGAGCGCTGCCGGCAATGTGCCATAGAGGTGTCGCGAACGACATGTCAGTCTAGAAAAGTAAGCATCCGGTGAGGGAAGATCAATTGCCCATTGTTTCGGCGTCCCACGAAGATGGCGATCTGACTGCGTCCAGCAACGTGCCTGGTGCTCTGGCCCCTTATGCTGCCAGTGCTGCAATGGGTGGCGAGCGCCTCCATCGGGAGGTCGAAACGCCAGGGCGTTCGGCCTTCGGGCGTGATCGCGATCGGATTGTGCATTCCCAGGCCTTTCGGCGTCTTGCCCACAAAACCCAAGTCTTTATCTCCGAGGAAGGCGACCACTACCGCACCCGACTGACCCATACAATCGAGGTCGCCCAGATCGCGCGATCACTGGCGCGTAATTTGAAGGTTGATGCTGATCTGACGGAAGCTCTGGCGCTCGCTCATGATCTGGGACACACGCCATTTGGTCACACAGGAGAAGATGCACTCAGCGAATTGATGGGGCCGTTCGGTGGCTTTGCACACACCGCACAGACACTGCGCATCGTAACCCATCTGGAACAGCGCTACGCTGGTTTTGACGGCCTCAACCTGTCGATCGAGGCGCTGGACGGCATCATCAAACACAATGGCCCGCTGCTTGGCGCCGACGGTGAAGTCCTTTCGGAAAAACTAAACGGCGTGTTGCCGTTTGCACTGACCGATTTCCTTGTGCGTCAACCGCGAGCGCACGCATCAATTGACCTGACAGACCAGACCAGCCTTGAAGCCCAATTGGCGGCGATCTCCGATGATATCGCCTACAACACCCATGATATCGATGACGGTGTGCGTGCGGGCGTTTTTGCCCTGGATGATCTGCGGTCTAGCGCAACGCTTGGGACGATCTTAAACCAAATCGATGAGGCTCATCCCGGCTTGCCGGCCGAAAGGCGCATGGGAGAGTTCACCCGACGCTTGATCACCCTGTTGATCATGGACGTAGAGGGTCATGCCCGGCGGCGGCTAACCGAGAACGGGATTGAAACGGCCGCCGAGGTCAAACGGGCCGGCACGCCGCTTGCGCTTTTCTCCGATGAGGTGGCCGCTGACGTCTGGTTGCTTAGGGCCTTCCTGTTCAAGGCTATGTACCGCAATGCCGACATCATGGCGCTGCGTGCGGAGGCAGAGCGTGTTCTGCGCGATCTCTTCTGCCATCTCACCGCCAATCCTGATGATCTGCCCGATGGCTGGAAGGTTGCGAACACCAACGCCGATAAGAACGTTCATGCCCGACAGGTTTGCGACTTCATTGCCGGCATGACTGATCGCTATGCCCTCTCGCTGCATGGCCGATGGTTTGACGATACGCCGGACCTGCGATACGGCGCTCCCAACTGATGCGTCGACAGGCCCTCTGGCCGCGCGCTATCCCCTCGCAATTCCTCCAAACAACGCGGTCCCATGTCCGCCGCCCAAGTACACAGCCCTGCACACGAAACCACCTACGATCTTTTCGCCGATTATCGCGGACGTGTGCTTGCCGCGCTCGAACGCACAGGCGTCCTTGGTGGTGCCGATCGCGGACAGATGCCGTTGGGCGCCATCACCGTTGAGCCGCCGCGTGATGACAGCCATGGCGATCTGGCGACAAATGCCGCCATGGTTCTCGCCAAACCATTGAAATCCAATCCCCGACAGATTGCCGCGCAGCTTGCAGAACAACTGGAGGTCGACGCCGATATTGCGGCCGTTGAGATCGCCGGGCCGGGCTTCATCAATCTGCGTCTGCATCCATCGGCCTGGCACGCCGTCCTGACGCGACTGCTCGCCGAAGGGGAGGGCTATGGTCGCCAAGTGCTCGGCGCGTCGCAGACTTTGCCCAAGACCAATGTGGAATATGTCTCGGCCAACCCGACCGGCCCAATGCATGTGGGCCACTGCCGGGGCGCCGTTGTCGGCGATGCGCTGGGCGCCCTGCTCGACTTTGCCGGCTACCCCGTACCGCGCGAGTACTACATAAACGCCGCGGGCGGGCAGGTCGATACGCTCGCCCGGTCGGCCTTCCTGCGTTACCGCGAAGCGCTCGGCGAAGAGAGCGGTCCGAGCCCGGAGGGCCTATACCCTGGAGATTATCTAAAACCCGTGGGACAGGCACTGGCGGACAAGCATGGCGCGGATCTGAAGGCCATGGATGAGGCCGATTGGCTGCCGATCGTTCGCGAGGCATCCATCAGCGCCATGATGGACCTCATTCGCGCCGACCTTGCCAGCCTCAATGTCCATCAGGATGTCTTCTTTTCTGAGGCAAGCTTGCAGACGGGCAAGGCGGGCAACCGCGTTGCCCAGGCCATCGCCGCTCTGAAGGCGCGCGATCTGGTCTATGTCGGCCGACTTGAAAAGCCCAAGGGTGAAAGCACCGAGGAGTGGGAGGACCGCGCGCAGACCCTGTTTCGCTCATCCCAGTTCGGCGATGACACCGACCGCGCGCTTCTAAAGTCGGCCGGCAGCTACACCTACTTCGCCTCCGACATCGCCTACCACTATGACAAGTACCAGCGCGGTTTCATCAATCAGCTCAATGTGTTTGGCGCTGACCATGGCGGCTATGTCAAACGCCTGAAGGCGGCTGTGACGGCCATGAGTGATGGCGAAGCCACCCTCGACATTCGGCTCTGTCAGCTCGTGAAACTGTTCCGGGGTGGTGAACCGGTGACCATGTCCAAGCGGTCCGGTAACTTCGTCACGCTGCGTGATGTGGTCGATGAGGTGGGCCCGGACGCCGTGCGCTTCATGATGCTTTACCGCAAGAACGATGCGCCGCTGGACTTTGACTTCCAGAAAGTGACCGAGCAGTCCAAGGACAATCCTGTCTTCTACGTCCAGTACGCCCATGCTCGGTGCGCGTCGGTTGTACGCATGGCAGAAGCCGAGCTGCCGAGCCTCGACCTGTCGGACGCAGCGCTTCAAACAGCCGACGTGTCCGCCTTGAACGATGCAGGGGAAATTGGACTTGTCCGGCTGAGGTCCTCCTGGCCGCGCACGGTCGCAGCTGCCGCGACAACCCGCGAACCACACCGCATCGCCTTTTACCTGCACGACCTTGCCAGCGCGCTTCACGCCCACTGGAACCGGGGCAAAACCGAGCCGGCCTTACGCTTTGTTAACCAAGACGAACCACAGTTAACATTGGCTCGTATTGCTTTGGTAACTGCCATTGCGCAGACATTGCGGCTCGGGCTGTCGGTGCTGGGCGTTGGGGCGCCTGAGGAAATGCGCTAAATTACGGCGTCTGGGCGATTCCGGCTGTCGCCACAGGATCGCCACGCGATCGCGCGATCACCGGCACGAACAGACGGGAGCAAGTGTGGATGACGACCGCCGGCAAACGCCCGCAGCCTGCTCCAGGAACTGAGGACAACACTCAGTTAGACCCGCTGGAAGAATTGGCGCGCATCATGAATGACAGCAACCCAAAAGATCCCAACCGTCGGTCCGATGAACCCGAGGCCGGTTCAGGCAGCGCTGATGCTGCAGGTGGCGATGCCTTGGACCTGGGCCTCGGTGCCGATGGCCTTGAGCGTTACTTTCAGGACCCCAACTTTTCGCCGGAATCGCAACTGAGTGGCCCCCTTGGCGGGTCCTCGTTCGATGACTCGTCGCTGTCCGACCCGCTTCAACCCGGAGCAGGGCAGCCAACCGACGACGTTTTAGCTGGGCTCGACTTCAACAACCTAGACCTACCGGGTCTCAATGAACCGATTTCAGCGCCTGCGCCCGCACAGGAGCAGGACCCTGAACCGCTCCTCAGCCAACATCTGACACCGCGCCAGGTCCAACAGCCACCCGCAGTGTCGCCGCAACCGGCACCGCCTCCGCTGGCGACATCGAGTGATGCGCCGATTGCCGAGGATGATCTGTTGGCTGCGATGGACCAGCTAGCGCTCGATGATGATCCAGCCTGGGCCGCCGCGACCGCTGCACCGTCTCCGGTAAACTCCCCAACAGCGACCCCATCGCCCGCCGCCGAACCACCAGCGTTCAACGCGGAGGCTGAGCCAAGCTTTACGCCATTCTCCAGCCAGCCAGTCCAATCGGAGGCCTTGTTGGATGAAGGTTCGCACACCTATGGAACGAGCGAACCTGATCAGTTTGATGATCTGCCAAGCGAAAAGAGCAGTGGTAGCGGACGCACCATTGCTCTTGCACTCGGCGTTCTGGCGCTCATCGGCCTTACCGGCGTCGTGATCTATGGGCTGTTTGTGAACAACGGTTCGGATGCCGGCTCACCGCAACTCATTGCGGCGCCAGCCGGCGATAACAAAGAAGAACCTGAGATCACCACCAACGAAGAGCGCGTGCCCGGCGAAGCCGTGTTCACCGCGCTTGATGAAAGCGGACAAGGCACCGATGCTGCCCCCCGTGTGGTGTTGCCAGGCCCGGGATCGACGCAGCTTGATCTGGGAGCCAACACGCCGCCGCCAAGTGCCGATATCGCGCCGGCAGCGCCTGGCTCAACGGCAGCGCGCCCCGTGCGCACAGTTACAGTGAGGGCGGATGGAACGGTCGTGGAATCCACCTCTGCGCCCGTTTCACCCGCGATAAGCGCCGAGGTTCCAGCTGAACAGCCGGTTGCCGCGCCACAGCCGGTTCCGGTTCAGACAGTCGCAAGCCAGATTGGCGCCGTTGCGCTTGATGCGCCGGCAACGCAGCAGACGCAGAACGCTGCGCGTTTGCCAGCCGGAGAAACTCCTGTTTCGGCCACCTCGCAAACTGTATCGGCAACACAGACGGCCACGACAACACCAGCGGTGCCCCCGCAACCCACGGCACGCCCTGCAACAACACCGCAGCCGGTTGTTACCCAGCCTGCCGCAGTCACCACGCCGAGCAGTCAGCCAATCCAGCTTGCCGCGCCGACCAATGCGCCGGCAACGCCTGCGCCGGCTCAGCCTGTACAAACCCAGGCAGCGGCGCCGACCACGCAGGTCGCCAGCGCACCTGCGCTTCCTTCCTCGGTTGCGCCCGGCGATTTCATCGTGCAGCTCGCAAGTCTTCGCTCAGAAGAACAGGCCCGCTCAACCTTTAGCGCGCTGCAAAGCCGTTTCGGCTCAATCCTGACAGGCTTCTCGCCCAATATTCAGGAAGTCGACTTGGGAGACAGGGGCATCTATCACCGGGTACGTCTCGGCCCGATGGATCGCGCCGATGCCGCCAGCTTGTGCCAACGCTATCAGGCGGCCGGCGGGGACTGTTTCGTCCAACGCCAGTAGGGGCGGGCGACGTCTTTCAATACCTTCAAGAGGTTCTTGCGTGTCCGTATCATCCTCGCAGGTCGATGCCGGAGCTGGCGAAGCAGACCAAGCCCGCCACATGCCCGTTGTGGACCTGCCTTCGCAGGGAACGCATGCGTTCATTTGCGGCCTTGAAGGAACGGCGATCAACGATTTTGAGCGCGGTTATCTGCGAGAGATGAAGCCCTGGGGCGTCATCTTGTTCGCCCGCAATGTCGAATCCCCTGACCAACTGCGCCGGCTGACAGCCAGCGTCCGCGAGCTTCTGGGTTGGCAGACACCCGTCCTTATTGATCAGGAAGGTGGCCGCGTTCAACGCATGAAGCCGCCGCACTGGCAGCGTTATCCTGCAGCCGGCCGTTTTGGCGCCATGGAAGCGCAACAGCCAGGAAGCGGAATTGAAGCGGCGGAAATCGCCACCTGGCTTATCGCAGATGACCTTTTGAGCGTCGGCATCGATGTGAACTGCTCACCGGTTCTCGATCTGCGTGTGCCAGGCGGTACCAATGCTATAGGAAACAGAGCTTTCCACACCAAACCCCAAACCGTGGCGCAACTGGGCCGAGCTGTGCACGATGCGTACCTGGAAGCCGGGGTTGTGCCGGTGATTAAACACGTGCCTGGCCACGGCCGAGCGGTGGTTGACAGCCATGAGGATTTGCCACGCATCGCGACCGACCGGCAGACCTTGGAATCGCAGGATTTCCTGCCATTTCGTTCTCTTGCCCACGCGCCGATGGCCATGACTGGCCACCTTGTTTTCGAGGCGATTGATGCTGAGCGACCCACTACGCTGTCGCCGACCATGGTGGATGTCATCCGCTCTGATATTGGCTTTGATGGCGCTTTGCTGACCGATGACTTGTCCATGGGGGCCTTGCGCGACCCAATAGCGGATCGGGCTCGAGGCGCGTTGCAGGCAGGCTGCGATCTTGCGCTTCACTGCAATGGCGTGCGCACAGAGATGGAAGACATTCAGAGCGCTATCCCACCCTTGGAAGGCAGGTCGGCAGACCGGTGCGCCAGTGCCTTGGCACGGCGCGGCCGGCAATCGCTGGATCGGGCTGCGCTTGAGAACAGACTGGCCACCCTGCTCCAACAGGTGCCAGTGGACGAAACGCAGATCATTTAGCCCCCAGCAACGGTCTGTGCAGGAACGCCCGTCGATCTCTTCCCCTGTTATGGTTGGCCATGCTAACCCAACGCCCGTCAAAGTGGCCCATACCGCGCGATGTGTCCGTGTCACTTGGCGTGCCACAAGGAACCAGATGGCCGATTTGTTTGAAACGTCCGACATGCAGCAGGAGACCGCGCCGGCGGATGCCTTTGTCGTCGATGTTGACGGCTTTGAAGGTCCGCTTGATCTCTTGTTGGCGATGGCGCGGACGCAAAAGGTTGATCTGGAGCATATCTCCATCGTCGCGCTGGTGGACCAATATGCCGCCTTCATCGACGAGGCACGTACCAAACGGCTGGAGTTGGCAGCTGATTACCTGGTGATGGCGGCCTGGCTGGCTTTCCTGAAGTCCCGGCTTCTGCTTCCTGATCCACCAGAGGATGACGAGCCCGACCCTCAGGATATGGCCGATGCTCTGGCTCTGCGTCTGCAAAAACTGGACGCCGTGCGCCGAGCATCAGACTCTCTTTGGCAGCAGCCGCTGACGAATGTCCATCTGTTCCCCACCGCGCATGTGAAGGCTCTTGGACAACAGGAACGGTCCGGCTGGACGGCCGAATTGTTCGATCTCATCGACGCCTATGCTGCAATTCAGACTCGTAAGCTCGAAAGCCGCCTCACCATGGCCCGTCGCGATGTCTGGTCGCTTGCTGACGCGCGGGCGCTGGTGGAACGTGCTTTGGGCGATCTGGCGCAATGGACGCCTTTCGATGTGATGTTGGCAGCCCAATCGGCCTTGCGAAAATCCGTCGACCGCCGAGATGGCGTTAAGGCCGCAGCCTTTGCTGCAAGCCTGGAGCTGGTCCGTGAGGGCCATGCCGAGTTGCGCCAGGACGATGCTTTTGCGCCGCTCTATCTGCGTTCCAGACCCGAAGATGCCAATGGCGCCGGGGAGGGGGACGGCCATGAGCATTGAACCTGTACCTTTTGAACAAGACCCTGAGCCCGAAGAGGATGTGCTCGAAACGCCAAACATGCCGTTCGACGAAGCGGTGCGCGTGATGGAAGCCGTGCTGTTTGCCACTGATGAACCGGTCGATGGCGGTCGCATCACGAACCTCATCGGCCCTGATCATGATGCGGTCCTGGAGCATCTGGCCGACCGCTACACTACCGGTGGCATCGTGTTTGTGGAATTGGCAGGCGGCTATGCCCTGCGGACCGCGCCGGATCTTGATCATCTGTTCGAAGAGCAGGCGAGCGAACCGAGAAAGCTATCGCGCGCTGCGCTCGAGCCGCTCGCCATCTTTGCCTATCACCAGCCGGTTACACGCGCTGAGATCGAGGATATTCGAGGCGTGTCGGCCAACAAAGGCACGCGCGACGTGCTGATGGAGACCGGTTGGGTGCGCATGCGCGGACGCCGGCGCACACCTGGTCGCCCGGTGACCTATGGCACGACGCCTGGCTTTTTGGATCAGTTCACCCTTGCCTCGTTGGCCGATCTTCCAGGCCTTGATGAATTGAAAGGCGCCGGTCTTCTTGAAGCGATCCCCGATGGCGCTGCTCAGGCCATGCCGAGCGCATCGGCTGATCAGTTGCGCGACGATGAGGACCCCTTGGACCCTGACGACGAAAATGAAGCAAGGGCGGCCATGGCCTTGTGGCCGGCGCGCGATGACCTCGCCGATGAGGACGAGGGCAAGGACAGCGCTGATGGATAAAACGCTGGGGCACGAGCTCCAAGTCGGTGATGAATGGGGCCAGCCGGGCACACAGCCGGCGAGCCTTGCCACCACCGTTCGCATAGACGATGTCCATCACAGCTACGGTCAGACCCCGGCAGAGCGCGGTGTCTCGCTGACCATATCGCCGGGCGAAATCATCTGCCTTCTTGGCCATTCAGGTTGCGGAAAGACAACATTGCTGCGTCTTCTGGCAGGCATCGAAAGGCCGTTTGCTGGGACCGTCAGTCTGGACGATCGGATTGTTGCAGGACCCGGTGTCTTCGTGCCGCCGGAAAAGCGCGAAGTCGGGCTTATGTTCCAGGACTTCGCACTGTTTCCGCATCTCACGGTTCTCGACAATGTGATGTTCGGTCTGAAATCGATGAAGCCGGCTGACGCAAAGCACGAAGCACTCAATGCGCTGGCGCGGGTTGGGCTTACCCATACCGCACAAGACCACCCCCACATGCTCTCAGGCGGCATGCAGCAGCGCGTTGCGCTTGCCCGCGCCATTGTGCCGCGTCCGCGCGTTATGCTGATGGACGAGCCTTTTTCGGGGTTGGACCGCAGGACCCGCGACCGCGTGCGCGATGAGACGCTGACCATTTTGCGGGAGATGCGCGCGACCACCATCATGGTCACGCACGATCCAGACGAGGCGCTTCGTATCGCCGACCGCATTGTTCTCATGCGATCTGGCCAAGTGGTTCAGGATGGCAACGCCCGCGCCTTCTATGATGCGCCTGCTGATCTTTTTGCAGCCCGTTTCTTCCATGAACTCAATGAGTTTGAAGGCGCTGCGCATGACGGGGTGGTAATGACACCGCTCGGCCAATTGCCCGCCAACGGCCATGAGGACGGCGTGCCGCTGCTTATCGGCATTCGCCAATCCTCCATTGAGGTGTCCGAAGAAATCGAAGGTCCAGACAGGCTGCCCGCCCGTGTACGATCAGTCCAGTTTCTGGGCGAAGCGGACCTTCTTCACTTGGCGGTCCCAGGCTATGATCGGCCGATTTTCGCTCGCACAACCGACACCGATCGCTATCGTCCTGGTCAATCAGTGGGCGCCTCCGTTCACCGTGATGACGCGTTGATCTTTCAAAAGCCCGAGACAGACCATACATAGGCTCATCGGCCAGCAAGTGGCCGTTGGCTTAGATTGCCCAACCTACTTTGGGTTGACGCCGACACCGCTTGCGGCCAAGACCATGGAAGATCGCCAGGCCAGGCTTTGGCCAAGGCTAAAGGATGAGAGCGTGTGGAGACCACACGCCATATGAACAGCGCGAAGGGAGTTGCGTCATGGTTCCAGGGTGGATGCAGATTCTGCTCGTTGTCTTGCTGATCGTCCTCTTGTTTGGACGCGGCAAAATCTCAGAGTTTATGGGTGACCTTGCCAAGGGCATCAAAAGCTTCAAGACCGGTCTTGCCGACGACGAAAAAGACGGTGACGGTCGCACGATCGAACACACCGCCGAAGAAACGGTGTCGACGGCAACCAACGCCACAGCTGACGAGCAAAAGCAAAGCTGACAGAACCGCTGGATTAGCTTGCGAAACGGCCTTCGGCTGTTGCGCTTGCTCTTCAGGTTGCGGCTTTAGCGTGGGAAGCGAAACGAGCGCATGTTCGATATCGGCGGCTATGAGCTGATCCTGATTGCCGTGGTGGCCATTCTTGTGGTCGGTCCGCGAGAGCTGCCGGGCATGCTGCGCTCTATCGGGCAATTTGTCCGGCAAGGCCGTCAGATGATGTCGACCGTGCAGCGCCAGTTCAATGATGCGCTGAAAGAGGCCGAGCTGGACGATGTCCGCAACACGATCAATGACGTGCGCTCGCTCAACCCTGCAACGCAGATCAAGAACACCATCGCCAAAGAGATGAAGCCGTAGGCCGATGTCGGTGACTCGCTGAAAGACGCAACCTCAAGCGATCCAATGGCCATGAAAGCGCCCAAGCAGTCGTCAGCGCAGGCTGCCAAGTCGACATCGTCAACGCCGGCCGAGAAAAAGCCCGTGACATCGGAAACCGATAATGGCTGACAAGCCAGACACCGGCGAAGACGCGCCGCGCGCCAAACCAAAGTCAACGTCTGGCAAGACCGCCGCTGCCAAAACGGGCGCTGGCAAAACGGCAGCGGGAAAATCCACGGCTTCGAAGAAGCCTGCCACCAAGAAGACGACCGCGAAATCAGCAACGACCAGGTCAACGGCTGCGAAGTCGACGACACGACGAACCGTTGCCAAAAAACCTTCAGCCACGGCAAAGACCGACACCGGGGCCGAGGCTGACAAGCCGGCGACGACCAAGCGCACGGCGCGTAAACCGGCCGCCAAAACCGCCTCGGCCAAAACCGCAACTGCCAAATCAGCTGCCAACAAGGCGCCAGCCAAACGATCGGCCAAGGCAAGCTCCAAGGCGGCGACGCCGACTCCATCCGGCGAAGCGACCGGCGATCCAATCGAGTTGGAACCAAAGGCAACGCCGGCAAAGTCTGGCACTGCCGGACCGACGAGCGCTGTCGCGGCATCTTCCTTGCCGCCAGAAGATGATCCGCACGAAGATGATGTCGCGCTGGCGTCCACCTCCGCCGAGGACGAGCCCGAAGATGAGGTTGAAAAGTCACGCGCTCCACTGATCACGCATCTGATCGAGCTGCGTCAGCGCTTGTTTTACGCCGTTATCGCGTTCGGCGTTGCCTTCATCGCCTGTTATTTCGTGGCCGACCCGATCTTCAACATCCTGCTTGGTCCGTTCGAGCGGGCGCGTGGCGAGTCCGGCAATCTGGAACTCATCTTCACCGCACCGCAGGAGTTCTTCTTCACCCAACTGCGTATCGCGCTGTTCGGTGCGATGTTCATCTCGTTTCCAGTCGTTGCCAGCCAAATCTACATGTTCATGGCGCCGGGGCTCTACCGAAACGAAAAGGCAGCCTTCAGACCCTACCTGGTCGCGACCCCCATCCTGTTCGTGATGGGAGCGATGCTGGTCTATTTCGTGGTGATGCCGCTCGCCATGCAGTTTTTTCTGTCCTTTGAACAAGAGGGCGGCGAAGGCCAGGCCAGCATTCAACTGATGGCCAGAACCAGTGAATATCTTGGTCTGATCATGACCCTGATCTTCGCTTTCGGCCTTGTCTTCCAACTTCCCATCGTCCTCACCTTGCTGGGCAGGATGGGTGTTGTGTCCTCTCAAGGGCTCGCCAAGAAGCGCCGCTATGCAATTGTCGCCACCTTCCTGGCAGCCGCTTTTCTTACCCCGCCCGATCCCATCAGCCAGCTTGGCCTTGCCCTGCCGACCCTGCTTCTTTACGAGGCATCCATCTGGTGCGTGCGGCTGGTTGAGCGACGGCGGGCGCGGGAGGAAGAAGAGGATGAAGACGGCCCGGATGAGGCCGCAGAGGCATCCGCTTAGAACCCTGTCCCAATCGTTGCATTTGGCGCGCGCACGCCCTTCTTGGATGCGCTGACTATGCTTGATATTCGCCTGGTGCGAGACGATCCGGACGCGATTGACACGGCCTTGAAACACCGTGGTTCCGATCCGGCTGCCCGCCACATTCTGGACCTTGATGAGGCGCGCCGCGCCCACCTGCAAAAGCTGCAAGATGCCCAGAACGCGCGCAATCAGGCCTCCAAGGCAATCGGAACTGCCAAGGCATCTGGCGACGAAGCAGAAGCTCAGCGCTTGATCGACGAAGTCGCTAAGCACAAAGCCTTCATCCAGAGCGGCGAAGACGAAGAGCGTCGTTTGACCGAGGCGTTGAACGACGCACTTGCCGCCATTCCCAACCTTCCGCTGGACGATGTGCCGGTTGGCGCAGACGAAGAGGCAAATGTCGAGGTCCGGCAGTCCGGCGCCAAGACCATCCCGAACTTTGACGCCAGGGAGCATGACGCGCTCGGCGAGGCGATGGGCCTGATGGATTTTGAGACTGCCGCTAAACTATCTGGCAGCCGGTTTTGCATTCTCAAAGGAGCGCTCGCCAAGCTGGAACGGGCGCTCGGTCAGTTCATGATCGACACCCACACGCGACAGAACGGCTATCTGGAAGTGCAACCGCCGCTTTTGGTGCGCGATGAAGCCATGTTCGGCACGGGCCAGCTCCCAAAGTTCGCTGAAGACTTGTTCGCCACTGCGCGGTCCAAGGAAGATGCCGAGACTGGCAATGGACTGTGGCTGGTGCCCACGGCAGAAGTGCCGCTCACCAATCTGGTGCGCGAAGAAATCCTCGATGAGGATGTTTTGCCGCTGCGCTTTACCGCGCTCACGCCCTGTTTCCGCTCTGAGGCGGGGTCAGCCGGCCGAGATACGCGCGGCTACATCCGCCAGCACCAATTCTACAAGGTTGAGATGGTGTCCATCACGCATCCAGACAGCAGCCTTAGTGAGCTGGAACGCATGACGGCTTGCGCGGAAAAAGTGCTCACCGACCTAGGGTTGCACATCCGCACCATGATTCTATCGACCGGCGACATGGGCTTCGGTGCTCGTAAAACCTATGACATCGAGGTCTGGCTGCCGGGGCAGGAACGCTATCGTGAGATATCAAGCTGCTCGGTATGCGGTGATTTCCAGGCGCGGCGCATGCAGGCCCGCTACCGCGATGAGAACGGCAAGCCGAACTATGTCCACACGCTCAACGGCTCTGGCGTCGCGCTGGGCCGCGCCCTGATCGCTGTCATGGAGACCTACCAGACTGAGGATGGCGGCATCCGTATCCCAGAGGTGCTGGTGCCCTATATGGGTGGAACGACCATGATTACCGCCGATGGCAAAGAGGTTAGCTGATGCGCGTTCTTGTCACCAATGATGATGGCATTCACGCGCCGGGCCTTGCCTGCTTGGAACGCGTGGCCGCGCAGGTCGGCAATGATGTCTGGACGGTTGCGCCGGAGACCGATCAGTCGGGGGTCGCCCACTCCATGTCGCTCAACGATCCGCTTCGGCTGCGCGAAGTCGGCAAGCAGCGCTTTGCCGTGCGCGGCACACCGACCGATTGCGTTCTGATGGCTGTGCGCCATGTTTTGCCCGAGCCGCCAGACTTGATCCTGTCGGGCTTCAACAAGGGTCAAAACCTTGCCGAGGATATCACCTACTCCGGCACGGTTGCGGCCGCGATCGAGGGAACCATCCTCGGGATCACGTCCATTGCTCTCTCTCAGGCCTACTCATTCGCGCCTGATATTCAGCCGCCCTACGAAACGGCGGAGGCGCTTGCCCCCGATCTGATTCGAACACTTGCCGACTTGGATGTACCCGCTGAAACGCTCATCAACATCAACTTCCCCAACAGGGCGCCGGGTGCCGTTGAAGGCGTGCGGGTGACCCGCCAGGGCCGGCGCAACATCGATTTTCTAACCATCGACAAGCGGTCCGACGGGCGCGGCAACCCCTATTACTGGCTGACCTACAATGGTCGTCCGCCTCAGCCGGATGTTGGCACGGACCTGGAAGCCGTGCGCGCCGGGTTCGTTTCGGTCACGCCGCTTTCCATCGATATGACCGACCATGCCTGTAAGGCCAAGGTGAGCGAGGCGCTTGGCCTCGATCCCGACCGCTGACGCCATGACCGGCGATGGCGACGCTCTACGCCGTGCCAGCCTTGTGCTGCGTTTGCGGTCAATGGGCGTAACCGACCACGCCATTGTCAGCGCGTTCGAAGCAACACCGCGCGAGGTTTTCACGCCAGCGGACTACGCCGTTGATGCTTATGCTGATCGGCTTGTGCCAATCGCGTGCGGCCAGACCATGGAAGCGCCGAGCTTGCTCGCGATGCTCCTGAATGCACTGGCCGTCACCAAGGAACAGACCGTTCTGGAGATTGGCACCGGTTCTGGCTATCTCACCGCGCTTCTGGCTGGTCTATCGCGTCGGGTCATCAGCCTTGAGCGCTATCGCGGCCTTGCCGAAACCGCTCGGGCAACACTTTCCTTAGGTGGCACAGCCAATGCGGAAGTTATCCTTGCCGATGGCTTGGCAGGATGGACAGCAGCTGGTCCCTATCAGTCCATCCTTGTCACCGGTTCGGTGCCAAACCTGCCACAAGGATGGCTCGATCAACTGGCCCCTAATGGTAAACTGATTGCGCCGATCGGCCCGGCAAGTGGTCCACAAGCTTGGGTCTTGTTCACCAAACAGGCTGATGGCGCCACCGACCAGGCTGTCTTGGGAACCGCCTTCGCAATCCCGCTAGAGCCCGGTATCGCCCGCGCCCTGTAGCCGGCAGCCGCTGTCACAAGTGGACCTTGCGTCACCTTTTTTGGTGTGTGTCGGCGCGCCTTAAGCCTTCAGCAAGATTAATAGTGTTTTGATGCACTCAGTCATTTTGAGTGTTGTGAGTAAGTGTAATGCGTACCAAGCTCATGGGTGGCAGGCATCATGCCGTGATGCGGGTTGGCCTTGTATCCGTTGCGGCAATTTTGGTTTCTGCCTGCTCTTCCGATGCCGATCGTCTCGGCTTTTTTGGTGTTGACCAAGCTCAGCCGACGCCGGTGACGGTGGTGCAGCCGGGCATGGTTCAGCCCGGTATGGCGCAACCCGTTTACGGGCAGCCGCAGCCAATCGCCGCCGCGCCACAGCCACTTACCACGCCGGCGCCCTACACGGCTCCGACTTACACTGCGCCCGGCTATCCGCAGACGACGGCCAGCATCGGTCCAGTGCAGGTTCAAGCACAACCAAACGTTCAGGCCTTGCCGCAGCCCGTCAGCCAGCCAGCGCCCTACACGGTGGCTCAGCCGACGCAGGTCCGTGCCGTTCAGCCACAGTTCGTTGCTCAACCTCAGACCATCACGGTCGCGCAGCGCGCTCCGGTTGCCTCGCCGTCGACGCATCTGGCCCAAACACCGGGCGGTATGGTTGGTGCGCGCGTGCCGGTCACCACACAAGTTGCGCAAGTTCAACCGGTGCAGCCCGTTGCGCAGCAAGTCGTGTATCAGCAGCCAATTGTTCAGCCGGCTCCTCAACCCTTGACGACCGCCTCTATCGGGGCGCCGCTGTCTCTGGCGCCTGACACGATCACGACATCCTCCATATCCGCGCCGGTTGCCACGTCGCAGCCTCTGCCACCACCTCAACAACTGCCTTCCGCGACACGCGGCCCGGGCTGGTCAGCGATTGGCGGAACGCGTGTGCGTGTTCAGCCGGGCGAAACGCTGTTTTCGATGTCGCGCCGCTACGGCGTGCCGGTCGATGCGCTTCGCTCGACCAACCGTCTGCCTGATAGTTCCGCGCTTCGGGCCGGCCAGGAAATCATCATCCCAACCTACTCGGCCACGGCAACCGCGCCCTCAAATCTCGGCGTCGATACGACTGTGACCGGCTCCACAGGTGCTGTTCGCGCTAGCAGGTACGGAGCACCAGCGCCGACGCCGCGTCCGGCTACTCTTGGCCGCACCATCGCAACGCTACCGCAAGCGACAACTCCCGCTGCACCGCAAGCCATGCCGGCGGCGGGGACGCATGTTGTTGCGTCCGGCGAGACGCTGTTCTCCATTGCGCGTCGCTACAACATGACCGCGCAGCAATTGATCGCTGCAAATGGGATCACCGATCCCAATCGGATCCGTATCGGACAACGCTTGGTCGTCAGCAGTGTGCCCGGTGCGCAAAGCCTGCCTCAGGTCGCTGCTGCACCGACGCAGACCCCGGCTCAAGTTGTTGCCTCACGCAGCTACACCCCGCCGCGCCCGGCAACGACAGAAACCCAGCTTGTGCAACAGACAGCGGCCATCCAGCAGGTTGCAGCACGCAATGATGAGCTTTCCGAGCAGACGCCTCTCCAGTTCCGCTGGCCAATCCGCGGCCGTGTTCTCTCCGAGTTCGGTGGCACGACCAATGGTGTGCGCAATGACGGCGTGAACATCGCTGTACCCGAAGGCGCGTCGGTTCGCGCTGCCGAGGAAGGCGAAATTGTCTATGCAGGCAATGAGCTGCGCGGCTTCGGTAATCTAGTGCTCATCCAGCACCGCAATGGCTATGTGACCGCCTATGCCCATAACAGCCGGCTTGATGTGCAGCGTGGCGATCGCGTGAGCCGTGGGGATGTGATTGCCCGCGCTGGATCAACTGGCGATGTGGATACGCCGCAGCTTCACTTTGAGATCCGTCGCGGCACGACCCCGGTTGACCCGTCGCCTTACCTTCCGCAGGGCTAGAGCACTGTGCTCGGCGTCAGAAGCCGAGCGAGCGCCCTGCCTGACCGGCCGCGTCCTGGATGAATTGCCAGGCAACGCGGCCGCTCCGCGCGCCACGTGTCGTTGACCATTCCAACGCCGATTTGTGTAGTTCACCAGGCTCACCCGGCAGGTCGAAATGCCTGTGATAGGCATCGACCATCGCCAGATATTCATCCTGCGAGCAGGCGTGGAAACCGAGCCAAAGGCCAAAGCGGTCTGAGAGAGACACTTTCTCTTCCACCGCATCGCCTGGATTGATGGCTGTCGCCCGCTCATTGTCCATCATATCGCGGGGCAGGAGATGCCGGCGGTTGGAGGTGGCGTAGAACAGGACGTTCTCTGGCCTGCCTTCCAGCCCGCCCTCCAACGCTGCTTTGAGAGACTTGTAGGTTGTCTCACCAGCATCGAAGGACAAATCGTCGCAAAACAGGATCACCCGTTGTGGCGCAGATCGCAGGAGTCCCAGCAGCGTCGGCAGCGTTGCGATGTCCTCGCGGTGGATTTCAATCAGCTTCAACCGAGGTTCATCGCCCGTGCCGGCACAGTGCGCATGCACCGATTTGACCAGCGATGACTTGCCCTGACCGCGCGCGCCCCAAAGAAGGGCATTGTTGGCGGCAAAGCCTATGGCGAAGCGCTCGGTGTTGGCAACCAGCGTGTCGCGGGACCGGTTGATACCTTTTAACAAATCAAGAGGAACAGCGGCGACGTGCGGTACGGGTGTTAACTGACCGGTCTCTCCCTGCCAGACAAAGCCGTCGGCAGAGGAAAGGTCGATGGCCTTAGGAGCGGCAGGAGCTATACGCTCTAGGGCCTCTGCAATCCGCCCAAGCAGCGCAACTTCATCGGCATTCGCCTGCATTCTTCATCCTCCAGGGAGCCGCCGGGATCACGCGCGGCGGCTCAACACGGCGAAACCGCACCGAACTCTCTTGTGGTTCGGGCGCGAAAGCCTTAATCGGAGGCTCGCGTTTAGACCGGGCTGCGGGGCTTTGCCAAGCCGCAAGCGGCCGGTTCCGGTACGGATCGATGCGGCCACGATGGCCTATTGGCCCGATAGCCGTTCCAACCATCTGAATGGCGTGCAGCCAGACCGTTTCGCCCCAAAGCGGGACGCGTCATCCAAGGAGAGTATGAATGCTTGTAACCCCCGCTTACGCCCAGGCCGCAGGCGCCGCTGGTGGCGGCAGCCTCGTAATGTCGATTCTGCCGTTCATCCTCATTTTCGTCATTATGTGGTTCCTCATCATCCGCCCGCAGCGTCAGCAGATGAAGCGCCATAAGGAAATGATCGCCAATGTCCGCCGCAACGACACGAGCGTTACCTCCGGCGGGGTTATCGGCAAGGTCACCAAGGTCATGGACGAAGCGTCCAACGAGATCGAAGTGCAAATTGCTGATGGCGTGAAAATTCGCGTGGTTCGGTCAATGATCCAGGACGTCCGGGTGAAGGCCGAACCGGTCGCTGCCAACGACTAATCCCCCAGGCTGCCGCCCATTGGGGCCGGTGGCCATCCGCCTAAAACGGGTGACAGGTCTTTGATGGCCCAGCACCCCAGCCCAACGGGTTCCCATGCTCTATTTCGCCCCGTGGAAAACCGCGCTGATCATAGCCTTCGCCATCTTGTCGGTGGTGTTCGCCATGCCCAACGCGTTCGACGAAGAAACGGTCGAAACCTGGCCCGACTTTGCGCCCCAACAGCGCATTGTTCTGGGCCTCGATCTTCAGGGCGGCGCCCACATGCTGTTGCAGGTGGAACGCGACAGTCTGGTGGAGGACCGGCTGGAAGTGCTGCGCGACGATGTTCGCACCGCCTTGCGCGATGAGCGTATCGGCTACACCGGCCTAAGCTTCCAGGGTGAGGCGGTTCAGCTGCGCATCCGCGACCTTGACCGGGTTGGCGAGGCGCGCACAATCTTGGATGCTCTGGCTACGCCCGTTGAATCCTTCACGCTCGGCCAACAGAGCCCGGACGTGACGGTGGATGTTTCCAATGATGGCCTTGCCCGCTTGACGCTGACGGCCGATGGGATCGATGCCCGCGTTGCGCAAGCGGTTGATCAGTCCATCGAAGTCATCCGCCGCCGTATCGACCAGCTCGGTACCACCGAGCCGACCATTCAGCGCGAGGGCCAGGACCGCGTTCTCGTTCAGGTGCCTGGCCTTGATGATCCGCAGCGCCTGAAAGACCTTTTGCAGCAAACAGCTGCCCTCTCGTTCCACCTGTTGTGTGATGAGATGTCGGTGGATGAAGCTCTGCGCACCCGCGCGCCTGCTGGCTGTGAGCTTCTGAACTCGGTCGATGAGCCGGTCCAGCCTTACCTCATTCAGTCCCGTGCCCTGATCCAGGGTGATCAACTCGCCGATGCGCAGCCGGGTTTCGACCAGAACACTCAGGAAGCCATCGTTCAGTTCCGCTTCAACACCTCCGGTGCCACCACATTCGGCCAGGCCACCACAGAAAATGTTGGCCTTCCGTTCGCCATCGTGCTCGATGATGAGGTGATTTCTGCGCCGGTGATCCGCGAGCCAATCCTCGGCGGATCGGGACAGATTTCCGGCAACTTCACGCCGGAACTCGCCAACGACCTTGCCATTCTGTTGCGCGCCGGTGCGCTGCCGGCTGACCTTACCATCGTTGAAGAACGCACGGTCGGGCCGGGTCTTGGTGCCGACTCAATTGCCGCCGGTGAGATTGCCGGCGTCATCGGAGCCATTGGCGTTCTCCTTTTCATGGGCCTCAGCTACGGTCTGTTCGGATTGTTCGCCAACGTTGCGCTGTTCGTGAACGTCTCGCTCATTCTGGCGGCTCTTTCGGTTTTGGGTGCGACGCTTACCTTGCCGGGCATTGCCGGGATCGTGCTCACCGTCGGCATGGCGGTGGACTCCAACGTTCTGATCTTCGAACGCATCCGCGAAGAAGTGCGGCGAGGGCGTAAGACGATTGCCGCCATCGATGTTGGTTTCCGTGAGGCGTTGCGCACGATCTTGGACGCCAACATCACCACGCTCATTGCTGCGGTCATTTTGTTCCAGCTGGGCTCCGGGCCGGTTCGTGGCTTCGCTGTGACGCTGGCTATCGGCATCGTGACCACCGTGTTTACCGCCTACACCATGACCCGACTTATGATCGCCCTTTGGGTGAAATCACGCCGCCCGACGGCGCTTCCGATCTAGAGGCCCATCTTTCATGGCGTTTGCCCTCATCAAGCTTCTGCCCCAGCAGCCCAAGCTGCGCTTCATGGCTTACCGCAACTGGGCGTTCCCGCTCTCCGTCGTCATGATGGTGGTCTCGCTGGGCGTGTTCGGTGCCTTGGGCCTCAACCTTGGCATCGGCTTTCGTGGCGGCACGGTGATCGAGATCCGTACCACCGCCGGACCGGCCGATGTAGGCGGCATCCGCACACAGCTGAACCAGCTTCAGTTCGGCGATGTCGAAGTCCAATCGTTCGGCAACGACACCGACGTTCTTATCCGGATCGAACAGCAACCGGGTGGTGACCAGGCGCAACAAGCCGTTGTCGAGCGCGTTCGCGCTGAGCTTGGTGATACGGGCATTGAATACCGACGATTTGAAGTGGTCGGGCCGCGTGTCTCCGGCGAGCTTGCAGTGGCAGGCGTCATCGCGGTCTTGGCGGCCCTTGGGGCCATCCTCGTCTACATTTGGGTCCGATTTGAATGGCAGTTTGCCATAGGTGCCATCATTGCAACCGTGCACGATGTGATCTTAACGCTGGGATTGTTTGCGATTACGGGGCTGGAGTTCAACCTGTCGTCAATCGCCGCGATCCTGACCATTGTGGGCTATTCGCTGAACGATACGGTCGTCGTTTACGACCGCGTGCGAGAGAATTTGCGGCGCTACAAAAAGATGCTGATCGACGATCTTCTCGATCTATCGGTCAACTCGATGCTTTCGCGCACCATCATGACGTCGGTGACCACGCTCATCGCGCTGGGCTCACTGTTCTTGTTCGGTGGAGAGATTATTCGCTCGTTCACAGCCGCTATGATCTGGGGCGTGCTTGTCGGTACCTACTCCTCCATTTTCGTCGCTGGTCCGGTGCTCATCTTCTTGAAGCTTCGTCCTGCATCCAGCGCCAAAGCATCCGACAGCGCTGAGGAGCCGGAGACGGCAGCAACGAGCGATGATGGGTCGAGCAAGGCTTAGACGCGGACGATGGCAGACGCCGACGAGCGGCACCTTCCTCAGCAAGTTCCCATCGAAGCCATTTTGGACCAAGGCTTTCGTTTCGGCGGAATGTCCCATCAGGGTGGTCTGATTGGTTTGCCGGGCCGCACGCAGGCCTGGCAGCCGCCGGCTTCCGGCTTTGACATCCAACCCAACGACCTAGCGCCGATTACGACCCGGGCAGATGAGTTGGACATCATCGTTGTTGGCACAGGTGCCGACATCGCGGTCCTGCCAGATGCGACTTTGGCGGTACTGCGCGAAGCTGGGTTGGCAATCGAAGTAAGCGCTACCCGCTCCGCCGTTCGGACCTACAACGTCTTGCTTTCCGAGGATCGTCGGGTTGCCTCGGCACTGATGGCGCTCACGTAAGGGCCAGCAAAGGTGTCCTGTGACCACTGACCAGCCTCGTTCGACCGAAGCCGACATGCATGTGGCTGCCCATCTGCGCGACCATGATTTTGATTGGTACGCCGCGCTTCAGTTCGCGCCTGCGGGCAAGCGGACGGATTTGATGGCCTTGTTCGCTTATCTGGCTGAGATCGGTCGTGTACGGGGCCAGGTATCCGAGCCGATGCCAGGCGAGATCCGTCTGCAATGGTGGCGCGCCACACTCACCGGCACGGCCCATGGCGCGGTGGAAGCCAACCCACTGGCGCACAGACTGTTGCAGGCCATAGAGCGACACGCGATCCCGACGGCGCCGCTGCTCGCGGTTCTGGATGGCCGCACCTTCGATCTTTACGATGATGCCATGCCGTCCACTGGCGATTTCGAAGGCTATGCGGGGGAGGTTTGGTCCGGCCCGATCAGCCTTGCCGCTTCCATTCTCTCAGGCCACAGCCCGGCCCGCTTTGCTGATGCCGCTGGCCATGGCGGTGTTGCGCTTGCTGTCGTGCGGACGATGGAGAGCTTTCCGGTCTGGGCCGCACGCGGCCAATGCCTTTTGCCCAAGGATATGATGGAAGAAGCTGGGTTGGCCCGCGACGTTTTACGCGCCGGCCAGCCCACAGAGGAACTGACGAATGCCTTGGTGCGGTTTGCTGCCTACGGCGCTGAGCACCTGGACAAATCCGCTCAGTCGCTTCGGGAGATGCCGCGCGCAGCCTATCCGGGATTCTTGCCCTTGGCGTTGGTCCGTTCTTCACTCAAGGCCACTCTCAGGTGGGCGGCCAATCCGTTTGCCAAGCCCTTGAGCATGCCGCGCTGGCGTAGGCTTTTTGGGCTATGGCGGGCTTCCAAGCGGATGCCGGATATCTAGCCGGCGCTACTCTGCCGCCTGCGGCAATCCCTCGCCGAGGCTTTCCACCCAATGTGCGCTGTCTTCAAGCGCCCGCTTGGCCATCGCCTGCTTGCGCGCCAAACCCTTCGCTTTGCCTTTGATGCGCTTGCCTTCGGCATCGATCAAGGGTCCCTCATGCGGCGGGAACAGCCCGAAATTGATATTCATCGGCTGGAAGGAACGCGGCGCATTGGCTTCGAGGTCTTCTTCGCTCGACACATGCCCGCCGGTGATATGCCCGACCAGCGATCCCAGCGCAGTTGTGGCAGGCAGAGGTGGCAGCTCAATCCCAAGCCTTTCGGCAGCCGCCAATCGGCCGGTGTAAAGTCCAATGCTTGCTGACTCCACATAGCCTTCGCAGCCTGTGATCTGCCCCGCAAAACGCAATCGGGTCTGGGCCTTCAGCCGCATCTGACCATCCAAAAGCACCGGTGAGTTGAGATAGGTGTTGCGGTGCATTCCGCCCAGGCGCGCGAACTTGGCGTTCTCCAGGCCAGGGATCATGCGCAGAATGTCGGACTGTGCGCCGTAGCGGATCTTGGTCTGGAAGCCGACAATGTTGAACAGCGTGCCCAAGGCGTTGTCCTGGCGCAGCTGAACCACAGCATGCGGCTTGGTATCAGGATCATGCGGATTGGTAAGGCCAACCGGCTTCATCGGACCATAGCGCAACGTTTCGCGGCCCCGCACCGCCATCACTTCAATCGGCAGGCAACCATTGAAGTAGGGCGTGTCCTTTTCCCACTCTTTGAAATCGTGGGCGTCAGCCTCCACGAGCGCATCAATGAAGCGGTTGTAGAGCGCCTCATCCATGGCGCAGTTGATGTAGTCCTTACCCGTGCCGCCCGGGCCAACCTTGTCGTAGCGCGACTGGAACCAGGCCTTCTCCATGTCGATGGACTCAGTGTGGACGATCGGCGCGATGGCATCGAAAAAGGCCAGAGCGTCTTGCCCGGTCAGCTCCAAGACAGCCTCAGCAAGGGCAGGGGCCGTCAATGGTCCGGTCGCGACGATGACGCTATCCCAGTCTTGCGGCGGCAATCCGTTGATCTCTCCACGCTCGATGGTGATGAGAGGATGCGCTTCCAGAGCCTGCGTTACTGCATCAGAGAACCCATGCCGCTCCACCGCCAAGGCGCCGCCGGCGGGCACCTGATGAGCATCGCCTTGGGCCATGATGAGCGAGCCGAGAAGCCGCAGCTCCGCGTGCAACACGCCAACCGCGTTGGAGGTCGCGTCGTCCGACCGGAAGGAGTTGGAACAGACAAGCTCTGCCAGCCCATCGGTCTTGTGGGCAGCCGTGCCCGGATGGTCTGGCGTACCACGCATTTCGTGCAGGATAACGGGCACGCCCATCTGTGCTGCCTGCCAGGCGGCTTCTGAACCGGCCAATCCGCCGCCAATGACGTGGATGGGGGAGATATCAGTGGGAGAAACTTTGCTCATGGGCCGGTTCTAGTGGCGAGCATGCACCGCGGCAAGGGAAACAGGGCCGCTCGCGGTGCTGTGAAGGGGTCCGGGCTTGCCGCTCAAGCAGCAGGTTGCTAGCCAGCGAACAGAATTGTCCCTGCGGTAGGTCTTTATGTCCGTTCTCCGGAACAAATGGGCGCGCACCAGCGCTGCCTTGGTCACCTGCGGAGTGCTCGCCGGCTGCGTCTCGGCCGGCACGAGCCCGCTTGCCTGGTATCCAACGCAGGATGCCCGTACGCCCAATGGTCTCACCATTGGCATTTGCCATGCTTTCGGCTGCGAGCGGCAGACAACGGTTCAGTTCTCGCAGGACGATGTCGCGCATCTGGCAAGCATCATGGAGGCAGGCGCCGGCAGCGCATCCGCAGAGCGCGCTGCCATTCGTGAGGCGGTGATGTGGATGGAGGCGCGCGTTGGCCCAGTGGTGGGATCGGACGATGACATTGGCGGCCTCGACATGCAGAACGCAGGCGTTCCGGGGCAAATGGAATGCCTGGATGAGACGACCAACACCACATCTACGCTGCTGTTGCTTGCCAATGCAGGCCTGATGCAGCACCACACGGTGGGCTATCCGGTCGCGCGCGGGTTCTTTCTTGATGGCCGCTACCCGCATGCGACCGCCGTCATCAACGAGACGGGCTCGGACACCGATTGGGCCATCGACCCCTGGCCCTATGCCAATGCCGAGGATGTTGATGTGAAAACGCTGGATGAATGGTACGCGACCTGGCCGACCTTCGGCTGACGCCAAACCGGACAAGAGTCTGTTGACCAGCTAGCCGAGTTTGGCGAGCTCCCCCGCCAGCGTGTAGGGCGCGTAGATCACGAAAAGCCCACTGCCTGTCAGTCGGTGATCTGCCTGCGCTGCCGGAAAACGCACCTCATGCCGAATGGCTTTGGGAAAGCCTGCTTCTTCCAGCGCGTTGGCCATCGCGGTCTGATCACCGGATTGCAGGATCGGAAACCACAGCATGATCACACCCACCGGCCAGAGACCGTGCAGACCATCCATGAAGTCGTGGATGCCGCTGAAATCATGGTCGAGCTCATAGCTCGGATCGATCAGCATCAACCCCCGCCGCGGCGTTGGTGGGCACAGGCGCGCGGCCCATGGGAAGCCGTCTTCCTTGTAAACATGCGTTCCTGAACGCGGCATCAGTTCGCTTAGCGCTTCATGCTCTTGCGGATGAAGTTCGGCCAATTGCAGCCGGTCTTCCCGCCGTTGCTTCAGCCCATGCAGGAAGGTTTCGGCCAAAAGGGGTGAGCCGGGGTAGGCGCTCTCGCCCTGCTCGGCGCGGACCCTTTCCACGGCTTGCCGGTAGGGATGATCAGCGGCAAACCGGTCAAGCATTTTGGCGATACCTGTGGCCGCCTCACCGGTTTTGGCGGCCTCCGGGCCTGAAAGATCATAAAGGCCGCGACCCGCATGAGTCTCCAGATAGCTGATGGGCTTGTCCTTCTGTGCCATGTAGGCGAGCACCCAGGACAGCGCTGCGTGCTTGTGAACGTCGGCCAGACTGCCAGCGTGATAGGCATGTTGGTAGGAAAGCATGGGTGTGCCTTAGCGCAGCCGGCTATTCCGCCGCAACGGATTTGCCGCCGGCGCGAGCCAGAACTTCTGCCAAATACTGACCGGTGTAGGAGCGCGATTCTTTCACCACCTGTTCAGGCGTACCAGCAGCAACCAGTTCGCCGCCGCCATCCCCACCTTCAGGACCTAGATCGATGATGTAATCGGCGGTCTTGATGACCTCCAGATTGTGCTCAATCACCACCACCGTGTTGCCCTGTTCCACAAGCTCATGCAGCACCTCAAGAAGCTTGGCGACGTCATGGAAGTGCAGACCTGTGGTCGGTTCATCCAGAATGTAGAGCGTGCGGCCCGTTGATCGCTTGGAGAGCTCCTTGGCAAGCTTCACCCTCTGCGCCTCACCACCCGAAAGCGTGGTCGCCTGCTGGCCGACCTTGATGTAGCCGAGGCCGACTCGGTCCAGTGTAACGAGCTTGTCTCGCACCGCCGGCACAGCCGAGAAGAACTTGGCGCCTTCTTCCACCGTCATATCCAGCACATCGGCAATCGACTTGCCCTTGAACTCGATCTCCAGCGTCTCGCGATTGTATCGTTTGCCGTGGCAAACATCGCAGGTGACGTAGACATCCGGCAGGAAGTGCATCTCAATCTTGATGACGCCGTCACCTTGGCAGGCCTCGCATCGCCCGCCTTTCACGTTGATCGAGAAGCGGCCCGGCGCGTAGCCGCGCGCCTTGGATGCAGGCAGTCCGGCAAACCAGTCGCGGATCGGTGTGAAGGCCCCGGTGTAGGTCGCCGGGTTGGAGCGTGGCGTGCGTCCAATCGGCGATTGGTCGATGTCGATGACCTTGTCGAGGAACTCCAACCCGCTCACGCTATCATGCGGCGCCGGATTCTCCCGCGCACCGTTCAGCCGCCGCGCTGCCACCTTGTAGAGCGTTTCCAGCAGGAAGGTGGACTTGCCGCCGCCGGAAACACCTGTGACGCAGGTGAAGGTGCCAATCGGTATGCTTGCGTCCACGCCCTTTAGATTATTGCCGCGCGCGCCCTTCACCTTGATGCTTTGGCCTTTTTTGCCCTTGCGCCGCTTGGCAGGCACCGGAATGGCTTTGGTGCCAGAAAGGTACTGGCCCGTTAGCGAGTTGGGATTGGCCATCACCTCCTGCGGTGAGCCTTCCGCCACGACCTGCCCGCCGTGAACGCCGGCGCCGGGACCGATATCGACCACATAATCAGCCGTGCGCACGGCATCCTCGTCATGCTCCACGACAATCACAGTGTTGCCGAGGTCGCGCAGGTGCCGCAGCGTTTCAAGGAGCCGGTCATTGTCGCGCTGATGGAGTCCAATGGATGGCTCATCGAGCACATAGAGCACGCCGGTGAGCCCCGAACCGATCTGCGAAGCAAGCCGGATACGCTGGCTTTCGCCGCCCGAAAGCGTTCCGGAGGAGCGGGACAGGGTGAGGTAATCCAACCCAACATCGTTGAGGAATTTCAGCCGGTCACGGATCTCTTTCAGGATCCGCACAGCGATTTCGTTCTGCTTCTCCGACAATTGGTTCGGCAGGTCATCGAACCATTGATTGGCCTCGCGGATCGAAAGCTGCGCCGCCTCGCCAATATGCCGCCCTGCGATTTTCACCGCCAAGGCTTCAGGGCGAAGCCGATAGCCGTTGCAAGCCTCACAGGGCCGGTCGGACTGGAAGCGGGCTAACTCATCACGCACCCATTGAGAATCGGTCTCCCGCCAGCGCCGCTCGATATTGCCGATCACGCCTTCAAAGGGCTTGGAGGTTTTGTAGGAGCGCAGACCATCATCATAGGTGAAGGTGATGGGCTCCTCGCCGGAGCCGAACAGGATCACGTCCTGAACCTTCTCTGGTAGGTCGCTCCAAGGCTTGGCCATCGACGCCTTGTAATGCTTGGTGATCGCTTCAAGCGTCTGCGTGTAATAGGGCGACGTGTTGCCCGTCTTAGCCCATGGAGCCACCGCTCCCTGGCGCAGGGAAAGCGAGGGATCAGGCACGACAAGCGCGGCCTCGAACTCCAGCGTTGTGCCCAGTCCGTCACAGGTGGGGCAGGCGCCGTGTGGCGAGTTGAAAGAGAAGAGCCGGGGTTCAATTTCCGGAATAGTGAAACCGGATTCTGGGCAGGCAAAGCGCTCCGAAAAGATGATCCGCTCCGGGTCACTCTCGCCGTCTTTAAGGTCCGCCATCTCAGCCACAGCCAATCCGTCGGCCAGTTTCAGCGCGGTTTCGAAACTGTCCGCGAGGCGCGTTGCGATGTCGTCCCGCACGACAATTCTGTCCACGACCACATCGATATCGTGCTTGAACTTCTTGTCGAGCGCCGGGGCATCCGCGATCTCATAATAAGTGCCGTCGATCTTCAGCCGCTGATAGCCCTGCTTCATCAGCTCGGCGATGTCCTTGCGGTACTCGCCCTTGCGGCCACGCACGATCGGCGCCAGCAGATAAAGCCGCGTGCCTTCAGGCAGTGCCATCACCCGGTCGACCATCTGGCTGACCGTCTGGCTTTCAATCGGCAGCCCGGTCGCCGGCGAATAGGGAATGCCGACCCGCGCCCACAATAGGCGCATATAGTCGTAGATCTCCGTCACGGTGGCGACCGTGGAGCGTGGATTGCGGCTTGTGGTCTTCTGCTCGATGGAAATGGCAGGCGACAGCCCGTCGATCTGATCGACGTCGGGCTTTTGCATCATCTCCAGGAACTGCCGCGCATAGGCCGACAGGCTTTCCACATAGCGCCGCTGACCTTCCGCATAGATGGTGTCGAACGCGAGCGATGACTTGCCGGAGCCCGATAGCCCCGTCATCACCACCAGGCTGTCGCGTGGCAGCGAGACGTTCACATTTTTCAGATTGTGTTCGCGGGCACCGGTAACGGTGATGAAACGCGAAGACGGCGCGGGCGTACTGCGGGAGGATTGACCAGCCATAGGACCATCATGTGTCAGGGCAAGAGATCGGGGGAGGACCGAAACGGGCTTCCTTGTCAGCCCGCCCCTTTACAGTAGGACAGTCAGGCTGACTCACCAGAGTGAACAAAATAAGAACATCTATTGCCTCCTGACACAACCCCCGCTAGGGTGTGGAAAACTGCGCACCGTTCTTGCGGGCGGCTGCAATCGCCGCCACACCGGGACTGAAGAGTGTGTGAGGAGAAGGTTCCATGGCGGGCAGCGTCAACAAGGTCATTCTGGTCGGCAATCTGGGCGCCGATCCAGACATTCGAAGCCTGCAATCGGGCGACAAGGTGGTGAACCTTTCCGTCGCGACGTCTGAAACATGGCGCGACCGCCAATCAGGCGAGCGTCGCGAGCGCACCGAGTGGCACCGCGTGGTGATCTTTAATGAGAACCTGGCCAAGGTTGCCGAGCAATATCTGCGCAAGGGCTCCAAGGTTTATCTTGAAGGCCAACTCCAGACCCGCAAATGGCAGGACCAGAACGGCCAGGACCGCTATTCCACCGAAGTGGTGCTTCAGCGCTATCGCGGGGAACTGCCCATGCTCGATGGACGTCAAGACCGCGAAGGTGGCGGTGGCGGCTATGGCGGTGGCCAGATGGGCTATGGAGGCGGTGGTGGTTCAGCGCCGCAGGACCGCGGCCCCGCGCCGGCGATCGGCTCTGATCTTGACGACGATATTCCGTTCTAAGGATCAGACGCGATGAGCGGCGAAATTTGGCTCGTCTATCTCGGAACAATCATCATCTTCATGGTGACGCCGGGGCCGAGCCATCTGCTCATGCTTGCCAACAGCCTGCGCCATGGCGCAGCACGCTCCTCGGCAACCGCGGCCGGCGATCTGTCCGCCAACGCCTTGCAAATGCTGGCAGCCGGCACTGGTCTGGCGGCGCTCTTGGTGGCCTCACAGTCTCTTTTCACGGCCGTCAAATGGGCGGGCGTCGCCTATCTTGTGTTCATGGCAGTGCGCGCCTGGCGGCAGGCTGGCTCCTCATCTGGTCAAGGCGCAGCTTCACAGACCAGCCTGAAAACCCTTTGGATGCAGGGCTTTTTTACCTCTGCGGCCAACCCCAAGGCGGTGCTGTTCTTCGCGGCCTTGTTCCCGCAATTCCTTGACCCCACAAGCGCGCTGGCACCGCAATTGCTGATCCTTGGCGCCACCTACCTCGTCGTCGACGGTCTGTTTCTCACCACCTACGGCTTGTCCGCTGGTTGGCTGGGCCAGCGTTTGCGCGGGCCGGCGCGTGCTTGGCTTGATCGCATCGGCGCACTGGCGCTGTTCGGAGCGGCCATTCTGCTCGGCCTGCGCACCTTGCGTGAAGCGCGATGACAGGCGTGCGCCAATCCATCCTCCACATCGCGCTCGTGGTCCGCGATTATGATGAGGCGCTGGCCTTTTACGTCGGCAAGCTCGGTTTTGATCTCATCGAGGACACCTATCAGCCGGAACAGGATAAACGCTGGGTGGTGGTCGCACCGCCCGGTGGATCGGGTGCAACGATCCTACTTGCACGAGCCTCCAAGCCTGAGCAGGAGCCGTTCATTGGCAACCAGGCTGGCGGACGGGTGTTCCTGTTTCTGAAAACTGACGATTTCGAGCGTGACTATCAGCGTTTCGTCGATGCCGGCGTCAGTTTCGTCCGGCCGCCGACCGATTTCGACTATGGCCGCGTTGCCGTGTTCGAGGATCTCTACGGCAATCTCTGGGACCTGGTCGAACACGTTCCGACCCATCCATTGGCCGATCGTTTCTAACGTTTGGCCCTTTTGATCAGGCTAGAAACAGTCTATTCACACCCAGCCCGATTGACCAATTGCCCGAGCGCCCGACACTTGTGCCTTGGATTGGCTGAACCGGGTTCGCAGGCATGGGTTACATGGTCGAAGGCGTCTACCACACAGGTGAGGACGTCACACAAACATTGCCGTCAGGCGAATGGGAGCGCACAAAAAGCACGGTGCGCCATTGGATAACGCCAGATGGCACCCCCGGCCCAACCGGCGAGGGCGGGTTTGCAGCCGAATCAGGCCGTTACCACCTCTTCGTTGCCTGGAACTGCCCGTGGGCCCATCGCACGCTGCTTGTTCGTGCACTCAAGGGCTTGGACGATGCGATTTCGGTCACATACGCGAAACACAACCGCACCGATCAGGGCTGGGTTTACGATCGCGAGGGCGCCTACAGCGACCCATTGTTCGGTGTGCAGGCGGTTCACCAAGTCTATGCTCGCGATCCCAGGCCCTACACGGGACGTCTCACCGTGCCGGTCCTATGGGACAAGCATCAGAACCGCATGGTGAGCAACGAATCTGCCGACATCGTTCGCATGCTCAACACAGCCTTCGCGGACATCGTGCCGGACGCGCCTGATCTCTATCCGACAGGGTTGGAAGACCAGATCGATACATGGAATGCTGATATCTATCGTTCGGTCAACAATGGCGTTTATCGCGCCGGCTTTGCCTCAACCCAGGCGGCCTACGAGACGGCCGCCTGGGAGGTGTTTGAAACGCTGGACCGGATCGACGCCCACCTTGCCAGCCATCGCTACCTGACAGGTGACAGGTACACCGAAGCTGATGTGCGTCTGTTCCCAACGCTCGCCCGCTTCGACGTCGCCTACCACTATGCGTTCCGTTGCAACCTGAAGAAGCTCTCCGATTATGAGCATCTGTGGCCCTATGCGCGCGAGATCTACCAGATGCCGGGCGTCGCCGAGACAGTGAACTTTGAAATTTACAAGCGCGGCTACTTCTCAAAGAGCGAGAAGCGCAATCCGCTCGGCATTATCCCGATCGGACCGACAGTTGATTGGAGCGCCCCGCATGGGCGCAGCTAACCGGTAGCTGTCTCAACGATCTGAAGGACACCGTCGGCGACAAACTGAACCGCCAGCGCCGAGAGAATGACGCCCAGAAGGCGCGTAAGGAGAATGCGGCCGGTGTCGCCAAGCAAAGCTTCGATCCGCCCCGCGGTGAGGAACACGATGAGACAAGCGAGCACCATGCCGGCGAGCACGCCTATCAGCGCTAGGAGGCCGATCCAGCCGTCCGACATCCCACCAGCCTCGTGCGAGAGGAGCACGATGGCGGAAATCGACCCCGGACCGGCAATCAGAGGAATGGCCAGCGGGAAGACCGCAACATTCTTGATGTGGTCCTTGTCGATGGCTCGGCTGGCACCCTGAGAGCGTCGCTCGGACCGCCGTTCAAAGACCATTTCACACGCCAGCCCGAAGAGAAGCAGCCCGCCCGCGATGCGGAATGCGGGAACCGTAATACCCAACGCGTTCAGGAATGTCTGGCCGCCAAGTGAAAAAACTGTGAGAATACAGAAGCCTATGATGCAGGCTCGGAAGGCAACCTCGCGCCTCTCACCACGGTCCCTGCCGCGCGTCACCGTCATGAACAGCGGTGCCAAACCGATTGGATCGATGGTGACGAACAGCGTCACAGCGGCGTTGGTGAGAAACTCAAGCATCGTGCCTCGCAAAGGGCCAAAACCGCCTGTGACAGGGGAATGGAGCCCTGGCAACCCTTCCAGTGGATACCTATCTCCCGCTTCCCAGCTTTCTTTGTGCCGCGCTGTTGAATCGGCTAACTAGAAACGACGTTTAACAGCCGAGATTCGCTTCTTGTCCGACGATACAGACAACACCGAAACACCGGGCCCATCGGGCTCCGATCCCAGCGACATTCGCGCCGTCTCCATCTCCGGCGAAATGCGCAAGAGCTATCTCGATTACGCCATGAGCGTGAGCGTGTCTCGCGCGCTTCCAGACGTGCGCGACGGGCTGAAACCGGTACATCGCCGCATCCTCTACTCGATGCAGGAATCCGGCTACGACTGGAACAAGCCCTACCGCAAATCGGCGCGCGTGGTTGGCGATGTCATCGGTAAATACCACCAGCACGGCGATCAATCGATCTATGAAGCACTGGTGCGGATGGCGCAGCCCTTTTCGATGCGGTTGGAGCTTTTGGACGGCCAGGGCAATTTCGGGTCCGTCGACGGCGATCCGCCGGCAGCCATGCGCTACACCGAGGTGCGCATGGCGCGCCCGGCGCACTTCCTGACCGAGGATCTCGACAAGGATACGGTCGACTTCCAGGACAATTACGACAACACCGAATCCGAGCCGACAGCGATGCCGGCGCGCTTCCCCACTCTCCTGACCAACGGCGCAGGCGGCATTGCCGTCGGCATGGCGACCAACATTCCGCCGCACAATCTGGGAGAGGTGATCGACGCGACGACAGCGCTCATCGACAATCCGGAAATCGATCTGGAAGAGTTGCAGCAAATCGTGCCCGGCCCGGATTTTCCGACCGGAGGCTTGATTCTTGGCCGCACCGGCATTCGCCAGGCCTATGAGACGGGGCGCGGCTCCATCATAATGCGGTCCCGCGTTGAAGTCGAAGAGATCCGAAAAGATCGCGAAGCGCTCGTCGTTTCGGAGATTCCCTACCAGGTGAACAAGGCCAACCTGATCGAGAAGATTGCCGATCTTGTGCGTGACAAGCGCATCGAAGGCATTGGCGATATTCGTGATGAATCCGACCGCGAAGGCATTCGTGTGGTTATCGAGTTGAAGCGCGATGCCGTGGCCGATGTGGTTTTGAATCAACTATATCGATTCTCCCAGCTACAGACGACGTTCGGTGCCAATATGGTCGCGCTCAACGGCGGACGGCCCGAGCAGATGACGCTGATGGACATGCTGTCGGCCTTCGTCCAGTTCCGCGAAGTCGTTGTTACGCGGCGCACCAAGTTCCTGCTCGGCAAGGCGCGCGACCGTGCGCATGTCTTGGTGGGTCTGGCGATCGCGGTCGCTAACATCGATGAGGTTATCAAGGTCATCCGTGGCGCGCCCGATCCGGCAACCGCGCGCGCCGAGTTGATGGAGCGGGCCTGGCCGGCACGCGATGTCGCTCCCTTGATCGAGTTAATCGCCGATCCCCGCCATAAGGTGGCTGAGGACGGAACCTACCGTCTGTCGGAAACGCAGGCGCGTGCGATCCTCGATCTGCGCTTGCAGCGTCTGACGGCCCTGGGTCGCGATGAGATCAGCGATGAGCTCCATTCGATCGCTGATGAAATCCGCGACTATCTCGACATTCTTGGTTCCCGGTTGCGTATTCAGGCGATCATCAAGGAAGAGCTCAGCGAGGTCCGCGAACTGTTCGCCACGCCGCGCCGCACTGAAATCACCGAGAGCGATGCCGACTTTGAGGACGAAGACCTCATCCAGCGTGAGGATATGGTCGTCACGGTGAGCCATGCTGGCTACATCAAGCGTGTGCCGCTCTCCACCTACCGGGCACAGCGTCGTGGCGGCAAAGGCCGCTCGGGCATGTCGACCAAGGACGAGGATTTCGTCACCCGGATTTTTGTGGCCAATACGCACACGCCGGTTCTGTTCTTCTCCTCGCAAGGGCAGGTCTACCGCCACAAGGTATGGCGTCTGCCACCAGCGGCGCCGCAGTCCCGCGGCAAAGCGCTGGTCAATATACTTCCCTTAAGCAAGGGCGAGCGGATCACCTCGATCCTGCCACTGCCGGAGGATGAGGAAAGCTGGGCGGAACTCGATGTCGTGTTCTGCACCAACAAGGGCTCGGTTCGTCGCAACAAGCTGTCCGACTTCCAGCGTATCAATCGCAATGGCAAGATCGCGATGAAGCTGGACGAGGATATGAGCATCCTTTCGGTCGACATCTGCACCGAGCAAGATGATGTGCTTCTGACGACGGCAAAGGGCCAGGCGATCCGATTCCCGGTCGGTGATCTGCGCGTCTTCCAATCACGCGACTCCACTGGCGTGCGTGGCATCAATCTGGCCGATGGCGATGAGGTCATCGGCATGTCGATCCTACGCCACTTCGAGGCGAACCCAGCCGAGCGTGCCGAATACATCAAGCGCCGTCGTTTGATGGAAGGCGACACGGATGCGGTCGTCCTCGACGAGGATGAAGCGGGCAACGGAACCGAGCTTGGCGAAGCGCGCTATGTGGCGATGTCAGAGGCTGAACAGTTCATCCTGGCCATCTCCGAAAACGGCTATGGCAAGCGCTCCTCGAGCTTCGAATATCGCGTGTCTGGCAGGGGCGGAAAAGGCATCACAGCGATGGCCGTCACACCGCGCAACGGGCCCATTGTTGCGACTTTCCCGGTCGAGCATGCAGACCAGATAATGATCGTCGCCAACAGTGGTCAGCTCATCCGCGTTCCCGTCGAAGGCATCCGGATCGCTGGACGCGCAACCCAGGGGGTGACCATCTTCAACGTCTCTGATGGCGACAAGGTTGAGTCGGTGGAGCGCATCTCTGAGCCCGAGGCTGAAGAGGGCGACGAGGGTGAATCTGAATCTGAAGTTGAAGTGCCGCCAAGCTCTGACGACTAGCCGATTCAAACTTTCAGAATGTCCCTATAGATAATTGAAAATACAAAAGAAAACCGCCCCAGCTTCTGACAGAAGGGGCGGTTTTTCGGGGTCGATGATTGGAGGATTTGAATCGACACCTGAAGAAGGATGATTCTGAATCTGAGCTTGAAGAGTGATCAGTGAAGTGGATTCAGAACCTTAATTCCGGGTCAGCGGGAAGCGACTTCCAGCGGGGTCGATTTTGTCACAACCGTGAAGCCATGATCGGCGTCGCTGACCATCGTGGAGATGGTGCGATCAATGCCGCTTTGGTCGCTGGAAGCGCGGATCCAGGAAGCGCAGCCATCGGAAAAATGTGGCCAGGCCTGGCCGGCACAAAGGTCAAGTTCAGCAGCACCAAGGCGGGTCTCTACGTTCATGGAAGGTGCTGCATTTTCAGCGCTGGAGTTGGCGGGCGAAGTGGTCGCCAGCCACAGGCCAAGAAGGACGGCAAAAACAACGGCCACGGTGGTCAGCGTCAGGGTGCGTGCGAGGGTGATCATCGGTCTGCTCTCTGTTCTGGTTCTTGTCGCTTGGGGCGCTCTTGCCCGTTGCTTCGATGGACCCACCATCACCCATTGCCGTCCATCGTCCTGTGATGGCCATCACGCTTGGGCGCTTCGATGTTGAAAGAGCTTTGTCGCATTGCCTGGCAGCGCAACTTGCGTGGGCGCCGGTCGGCTTGTTAGATCGACCACCACACCCGGTCGGCGATCTGTCTCCGGCCCATTTCCTGCGAGATAGGCTTCATGCGCCGCGCTTTATTCCCTGGATCTTTTGACCCCATCACGAATGGCCATGTGGACGTGCTCCGCGCCGGCCTCGCGCTCTGCGATGAGGTGGTTGTCGCCATCGGCCAGCACCCCAACAAAACTCCCATGCTCTCTGTGGACGCGCGGCAGGCGTTGCTGGAAGAGATCGCGGCCGAGTTGGGCGGCGAAGGTCGCGTAAAAGCAATGGCGTTCAGTGGCCTGCTTGTTGATCTTGCGGCCGAGCAGAAGGCCGGTGTGATCCTGCGCGGTCTGCGCGATTCGGCTGACTTTGCCTATGAGATGCAGATGGCCGGCATGACCGCGACCATGGCACCGGACGTTGAGACTGTGTTTGTGCCAGCCCGGCCGCAAAACCGCCATGTAACGGCCACGCTGGTGCGGCAGAGCGCCGGGATGGGTGGCGACATCGCCCCCTTTGTGCCAGAAACCGTCCGTACGGCGCTGCAAGCTCAGCGCCCGGTCGGGTAATCCGCAGTCCCTTGTCCGTTTGCAGATCAAGGACCTGCAGCCCGTCAACCCACCATGAATGCAGAGTGTCATGATCCAAGCCGCCCCATCTTCACGCCTGTCCGCCGTCCAGACCCGCATCCTTTCCGGGCTTGCCGCCTTGGCTGTCGTCACGGCTATTGCCGTTTTGGCCGCCCTTCCTATCGGTTCCGCCCGGGCTCAAACGATGAATACGCCTGAAGCGATTTCGCAGCTCGACCCGCAAAACGTTCTGGTGATCGAAGTCGCAAGCGGACCGATCTACATCGACCTCCTACCGGATGTCGCACCTCAGCATGTGGAGCGCATTCAACAGCTGGCGAGCGAAGGCTTTTATGATGGCGTGGTCTTCCACCGCGTGATCGATGGTTTTATGGCCCAGACCGGAGACCCGACCGGTACGGGCACTGGCGGCTCACCTTATCCGGACCTGCCTGCCGAGTTTTCCTCAATCGGCTATGCGCGCGGAGTTGTCGGCATGGCCCGCACGAACGATCCCAACAGCGCCAACTCGCAGTTCTTCATCATGTTCGGCCCAGCACCGCGCCTCAACGGTGCTTACACCGTATTCGGCCGCGTGGTCTCAGGCATGGACAATGTCGACGCCATCAAGAAGGGCGATGCGCGCCGCAACGGCATTGTCGACGGACCCGACGCGATGGTCCGCGCCCGCCTCCTGGCCGATCTCAACGGCTAACACCCAAACCTCCAGCTCGCAGAAAGACCGCACCCATGTCTGACGGCAATACCCTCGTTCTCGACACCTCCAAAGGCGAAGTTACCATCAAGCTGCGCCCCGACCTGGCACCCAGCCATGTGGCACGCATCAAAACGCTGGTTGGCGAGGGTTTTTATAATGGCGTGGTGTTTCACCGCGTGATCGACGGCTTCATGGCTCAGGGCGGCGACCCAACTGGTACCGGCATGGGCGGCTCCAAGCTGCCGGACCTGAAGGCCGAATTCACCGACACGCCCCACGTGCGCGGTGTCTGCTCCATGGCGCGGTCCCAGAACCCTGACAGCGCCAACTCGCAGTTCTTCATCTGCTTTGACGATGCCCGCTTCCTCGACGGCCAGTACACGGTCTGGGGCGAGGTGACCGAGGGCATGGACAATGTTGATCAGTTCGCTCGCGGCGAGCCGGTGCCGAACCCTGACCAGATCAACTCTGCTAAACTGGTTTAAGACAAACCGCCTTTTCGAAGCGGACCGGGCGTCACGCCCGGTCCGTTTTGCGTTTCAGGACTGCCAAAAACACCATGCGCGTCGATGCCTTCGACTTTGACCTGCCTGAAGAGCAGCTCGCCTTGCATCCGGCTGATCCGCGCGATGCCGCGCGGTTGTTGCAGGTGAGTGCATCCGGGGATTTGTCCGATCACATCGTTTGCGATTTGCCGAGCCTGCTACAACCCGGTGATCTTCTGGTGCTCAATCAGACACGCGTCATCCCGGCTCAGCTTTCCGGTTTGCGCACCCGCGAAGGGGTGGAGGTTGGCTTGCCGGTCTATGCGACATTGGTGGAAGCGCAGGACGAAGATCAGCTTGTCTGGAAGGCCATGGCCAAGCCAGGCAAGCGTATCAAGCCGGGTGACAGGATCCAGTTTTCGGCCGATGGGCCGGGTTGCCTTCGGGCCGACGTGAAGGCCAAGGACGACGATGGTCTGGTGACGCTGGCCTTCACCGGCACGCCGCAGACCTTTGCCGATGGGCTGGCAGCCATCGGCATGCCACCACTACCGCCCTACATCGCCAGCAAGCGCGGTTATCTGGAAGAGGATAAGGCCGACTACCAGACCGTCTATGCTGAGACTGACGGCTCAGTCGCAGCGCCCACCGCAGGGCTGCATTTCACGGATCGCTTGTTTGAGGCTCTTGATGCGCGCGGCATCGGCCGCGCCTTTGTAACCCTTCATGTCGGCATGGGGACCTTCCTGCCGGTGAAAGCCGACACCACAGAAGACCACACCATGCATGCCGAGTGGGGCGAGATCACGCCAGAGACGGCCGACGCCATCAATCGGGCGCGGGATAACGGAGGGCGGAGCATTGCAGTGGGTACCACCAGTTTGCGCATACTGGAGTCGGCGGCCGACGAGACGCGAACCGTCCATCCCTTCCAGGGCGAAACGGCCATCTTCATCACGCCGGGCTACCGGTTCAAAGGCATCGATGCGCTGATGACGAACTTCCACCTGCCCAAATCGACCCTCTTCATGCTGGTGTCTGCCTTGTGCGGCCTGGATCGCATGAAATCCGCCTACGCCCATGCCATTGAGGCCGGCTACCGGTTCTATTCTTATGGGGATGGCTCGCTTCTGTGGGCCAGCGATGAAGCCTTGAGCGAGGCAAGCCGATGAGCCAGCGCTTTGCGTTTGACCTGCACACCACCGACGACAAGGCGCGTCGAGGCACGATCACAACGCCACACGGTACGGTCGCGACGCCAGCCTTCATGCCGGTCGGCACCGCCGGTACAGTGAAAGCCATGTACACCGATCAGGTGCGCGAGGCCGGCGCCGATGTGGTGCTTGGCAATGTCTACCATCTGATGCTGCGTCCTACCGCTGAACGGGTCGCGCGGCTGGGTGGTCTGCACAGTTTTATGCGTTGGCCGCACACGATCCTTACCGACTCTGGCGGCTTCCAGATCATGTCGCTGGGCGCGCTGCGCAAGCTCGACGAAGAGGGCGTGACCTTCAAATCCCATGTCGATGGTTCCGCGCACCGTCTGACACCCGAACGCTCCATCGAAATCCAGGGCCTCCTGGGCTCTGATATTCAGATGCAGCTCGATGAATGCCTGAAGCTGCCGGCAGAACGCGACGAGGTCATCCGCGCGATGGAACTCTCCGCCCGTTGGGCCGAGCGCTCCAAAGCAAAGTTTGAGGCGCTGGGTGGCCCAGAAAAAGGGCAGGGACTTTACGGGATTGTTCAGGGTGGCACGGACATCGAACTTCGGTTGCGTTCTGCCAAGCTTCTGACAGATATCGGTTTTTGGGGCTACTCCGTTGGTGGGCTCGCCGTCGGTGAACCGCAGGATGAGATGCTTGCCGTGCTCGATGAGACCTGCCCGGCACTGCCCGACGACAAGCCGCGCTATCTAATGGGCGTCGGCACGCCGGATGATCTTTTGAAGAGTGTCGCGCGCGGCATCGACATGTTCGACTGTGTCATGCCGACCCGTGCTGGCCGCCATGCCACCGCCTACACGCGGTTCGGAAAGATAAACCTAAAAAATGCTCGGCACGCCGATGATCCACGTCCGCTGGATGAGGAGAGCGATTGTCCAGCCGCGCGTGATTACTCACGCGCCTATCTGCACCATCTCATCCGTACCAATGAGCCGCTGGGCGGCATGCTGCTGTCGTGGAACAATATCGCCTATTATCAAACGCTCATGCACGGTGCGCGCGAGGCGATTGAGACTGGTGGCTACGCCGACTATTGCGCCGGGGCCTCAGAGGGATGGGAGCGAGGCGATATCGCCCCCATCACGTGAACAGCTAAATCTGCCGTTCGTTCTGGCGGCGAAGGAAAACGCCGGAGATGAAAAGCTCGCCCTCATCGTTCTCGGTGAACATATAGAGCCCACCCCATAGCTGCCCGTCAGAAGCAACGAACCGGACAAGCTGAACCGGTCCACGATCGGTCACGGCCGCATCGGAGAAGTTAAAGCTTTGCGGCGCGTACACGGTTGGATATCCGCGCTGAACCATGGAGACGAACATGTTCGCGGTGGGAAACCGCATCCGGATTGCAGGGGATGCATAGGCATAGGCTGCTTCGGCGTCTTCGGCGCGGAAAGCGGCGATTTGCGCGGAGATGATCTCCTTCATCCGTTCGGACACGGCGACCGGAACATTGGCAGGTGTTGCCTCAGCAGGTGTTTCTTCCGCCCGGGCGACCCCAGCCAGGAGAAAAACGCAGGCAGCAAGAAACGCCAGGCCGAGGCCAAGCATGCGTAGATGTGTGAGGGGGGAGGTGCCCACGGCGGTGGCGCGAGCACGGCGGTGTCGAGAACGCAGACGGCTTACAGGTTCATTTGGAATCATCATGATGAAACCCTTCAGTTCTGTCGTACAGCCGAAGGGTAGCGCCAGAATGGTTAACGCCAAGGCCACCAAATGGGCAAGTATTGCCCGAATTCGCGCCATGACGCTAAGGAAAGCAACGGATTTATGACACTATCCGACCGCAGTTTTGCGTGCGTTTTCAATGTATAAGCCGCGAAGCCGCGATGCGATTTCACCTGGCGCACCATTTGATAGAATTCGATCATCAACCTTCACAACTGGCATCACAAGTGTTGTCGCGGCCGTGATGAATGCTTCGTCGGCTTCATAAAGCTCGTCCACCGTGTAGGTGCGCTCTTCAACCTTAAGGCCGAGTTCGGCACACAGTTCCAGGACCGAAAGACGAGTGATACCAGGCAACACAGCGTTCGAGAGGCGCCGCGTGATGAGCGTGCCATCCTTCACGATCCAAGCCGTTGACGATGATCCTTCGGTGACCACGCCGTCCTCCACCATGATGGCTTCGCTTGCCCCGGCCTTCGCTGCTTCCTGTTTGGCCATGGCCTGCGCCAGCATGGCGACCGACTTGATGTCCCGGCGTTTCCAGCGAAGATCGGGTGTAGTCACAACCGAAACGCCGGTTTCCGCGCGCGGATCATTGATGAGGTCGCGCTCTTGCGTGAACATCACCAGCGAGGGTTTGGCGTCCTTGGGGTAGGCGAAATCACGCTCAGCCGCACCACGGGTAACCTGAAGGTAGATACCGCCCTCTGTGAGATTGTTGCGCTTGGCCAGTTCCAGCTGAAGGTCGGTGAGCGTATCGAGTGGAACCGGATGGCCCATCTCGATTTCTCCTAAGGACCGCTCCAGGCGAAGCAGGTGCGCTTCGTTGTCGACCAGTTTGCCGTCAATGACGGCGGTGACCTCGTACACGCCATCGGCAAACAGAAACCCCCGGTCGAGGATTGAAATCTTCGCCTCCTCAAGCGGCACAAACTCTCCGTTCACATAGGCAATGCGGGTCATTCAAAGGTCCTTTGTCAGTTCTGGATGCCAAGCAGTTCACGGGCTTCGTCAACAAACGGCCCGTCTATTGCCTCGCACCGCGAGAGATAGTTGCGCAAGGCGTTTGTTCCGGCATCGCGCCGCGCCTCGAAGGTAAAACGGCTGGAACAGAACTGTTGAAGCACGCCATCAGCCGGTTGGTTGGCGGGCGCTGCCGTTTCCTGCTCCACTTGGTCGGTGGCTTGCGGCCCCTTGCGTGGCGAATCCACCGGCTGCGGCTCAGTCTGTCGTGTGGAAGGGATCGTTTCAGTCGATCCTGAATCCTCGGAGCCGAACATATCGCCGGACGCCACCATCCAGGCAACGCCAAGCGCGATTGTGAAGCTCAGGATCGTGCCGATACCGATCCGACGTTTGCGTTTGTCACCGGCTTGTTTGGGTGGGGCTTCGCCGATGGTGGATGTGCGCCGCTTGGGGATCGGCGGCACGCCACGGGATCGTGGAGGCAGAGGTGGCGGAGTTGCGCCCGCAGCGGCGGTGGCTTCCTTCGCCTCAGGCGGGGCCTCTCCGATATCGGCCGTCTTCTTTTGCGACCAGGGCAGAGGTGGAGGCTGGTTCTCATCAGAAGATGTCGTCGCCGGCTCGGCGTCCTCGGCCAGCCGCCCCAACACCTCGATAAGCCGCTCCACCGTCTGCGGACGTGTTGCCGGATGGAGGCGCAGTCCCGTTTCAATAAGCGCCACAAGGTCAGCGTCCTGAGCGTCCAGCAGCGAGCGAACATCGGGCAGGGGGTCTTCATCGCGCTGCGCGGTGGCAGCGAGGCGGTCCTTGGCGGACGGTGGCTTGTCGCCATAAAGCGCCCAGAACAGGAGGGCCGCCACGCTGAAAATGTCGCTGACCGGGCCGGCCTGGCGTTGTGTTGAGGCTGCGCCGGCCAGTTCGGGAGCCAGGCTTGCATCAAGATCCTCAGCGGCTTGTCCGCCTTCCAGGCGCATGGGCGCAAGCAGCCGGGTCTCACCACTCGGATCGACGATGATGTTCCCGGGAGAAACCATGCCATGGATCATGCCGCGTCCATGGAGCACCGAAAGAGCTTTGAGAACCGGGAGCAAGAGCCGTGCAACCAATGGCGCATCCAATGGAGCGCGCCGGTCCAGCCAAACAGACAATGTGACCCCAGAGAGCGGTGCACCTTGCTCCTTGCCGATGACGGCCGCTGATCCGGCTCCAAAACGGACAATGGTGCGCGGCGCGATAAAACCGCCAACATCGAGCTGTTCGTAACTGCGCGCTACATCGAACAACGCCGACTGGTCCTGATCCTCAGAGAGGAGCAGAAGCGTCACCTCGGCGTCACGGTCACGCGTGTCCCGGCCGCCAAAGGCAGCATCCAGCCCGTCCACAGAGCCAGGGCCGATGACTTCATAGCCCTGGGCACGGTCGCCAGCAGGCAAGCCTGTCGCGCTATCCTCAGCCATCACGCCTTTCCGTAACAGAGCGGTTTCGATACCGGTTCATGTGGCCCGTTTAAGCGGTCTTGTTCAAGTCAAAAGACGGCATGGTGATGGCTAATCCGAACGCCTATAAAACCTAGGTTCCACAAAACGTTGCGTGCACAACTTCATCGGGTTGTGGTGGCTTGCCAAGCTCCATGGATTCTCCATCCTTGCCAGGAACATCGAAGGGCTTAGACAGCGCCTCCACGATGGCGTGGAAGGGCGACAAATCATCCTCCAGTCCAGCGGCAATCATCGCTTAGACGAGGAGATTGAGTGCGATGATGGCTGGATTGGCGCTCTGCAGTCGAACTGCCTTTTCAGAAACACCGCCGGCGGATTCAGCCAAACGCGCCTGCCAGCGAGCCCACCAGTCACGGTCGTTCTTTCCAATCTGGAGGAGCAGGGGTTCGGCGCTGGTAACGGACCGTCCCAGGCTCCGGAAGGTGTTGGTGAAATCGGCCTCATTTTCCGCCATCGCCTTCAGGAGATCACGGGCGAGATTATCGTCGGTTTCGTCCTTGGCGGCGTTGGGTTCGAGGCTAAGCTTGCGGCGCATCTCCGCCCGGTATGCCGTCTGGAAAGCTCGCGGAAAACGGTCCACCGCGGCCTGTGCCAGTTTGATCGCGTCCGCTTCGTCCTCCGCGATCAATGGCAGAAGCGCCTGTGCCAGCACGGCCATGTTCCAATGCGCGATCGGTGGTTGGTTGGAAAAGGCGTAGCGGTCCTGATGATCGATGGAGCTGTAGACCTGGGCGGGGTTGTACTGGTCCATGAAAGCGCAGTGGACATAGTCGATGGTTTCCCCGGAGATGGTGCAGTTATCAGTGTTCATGACGCCATGGATGAAACCGACACCCATCCAGCGCGCGATCAGAGCGGCCTGCGCCTCGATCACCGCCTCCAGTAGCATGAGACCGGACGGCCCCTGATCCACACGCTCTGGGTAGTGCCGCTTCAGCGCATAGTCGGTCAGTTTCGAAAGAACCTCCCGGTCGCCCAAAAAGGCGGCCAGTTCGAAGGTTCCCACGCGCAAATGGCTGGACGCCACGCGGGTAACCATGGCTCCCGGCAAAACCCGCTCACGCAGCACCGGGTCGCCGGTTGTCACGGCGGCCAAGGCCCGCGTCGTTGGGATGCCGCGCGCCGCCATGGCCTCGCTCATCACATACTCTCGCAAAACCGGACCGAGCGCCGCGCGCCCGTCGCCCTGGTGGGAGTAGGGCGTCTGTCCTGACCCCTTGAGCTGGATGTCGTAGCGCTTGCCAGCAGTCCCTGTGACCTCACCCAACAGCAGCGCGCGCCCATCGCCCAAACCTGGGTTGAACCCGCCGAACTGATGACCCGCATAGGCCATAGCGAGCGGTTGCGAGCCGTCCGCAAGATCATTGCCGGAAAACATCGCCGCTGCTTGCGCATCGCTCATCGCTTGACTGTTGAACCCCAAGGCCTCCGCCAAGGCCTCATTCAGCTTCAGAAGTTGCGGTGAAGACGCACCATAAGGCTCCACCAGGCTAAACAGGGGCTTGGGCAGCGACAGATAGCTGGTATCGTAGGGCGGGAACGGCGAGGGGGCGGCGATGGCGGGCTGCGACATGCTCAAATCCGGGTTTTCAGACTGGCCAAATGGCGGTCATCGGGGGTTCTTGGATACTAACGACGGCAGTCGGTCCATGCCAGTGATGATGGGACGGGCAGGGTCAGTCATCCTTCCATATAGGTTCGGAAAAGAACCTGGCGCTGTGCACCCAGCGCATAGCGGCGATGCCAAACGCGCGCTTGTGCGATCACGCGC
>JBHJIX010000102.1:0-11623 GCA_050043025.1 Cohaesibacteraceae bacterium | reverse complement strand
CCGCAACCGACTTAGAAGCGCGGTTCTGCAAGAACACCGAGGTCGTGATCATCGGCGGCGGCAACTCGGCAGGCCAGGCGGCCATGTTCCTCTCGCGCCACGCCAAGCACGTGCACCTCCTCATCCGCCGCGACAGCCTGTCGGAGACCATGTCGTCTTACCTCTCGACCCGCATTCTGAACGATCCCTCGATCACACTGTGGACCCAGAGCGAAGTCTGCCATCTTGATGGAGAATCCCGCCTGGAAGGCGTGCATATCAAGAACCGCCAGACCGGCGAGGTGAAGACGGTCGATAGCCGCGCCATGTTCATCATGATCGGCGCAGCGCCCAACACCAGCTGGCTCGACGAACAGATCGCCCTCGATCAAAAAGGTTTCGTCAAAACGGGTGCCGATGTCGGGCTAGAAACCCGCGGCTATGCGACCTCAGTGCCCGGCATCTATGCGGTGGGGGACATCCGATCAGGCTCGGTCAAGCGTGTGGCATCCGCGGGCGGCGAAGGGTCTGTGGTGGTGTCAGCCGTGCATGGCTATTTGAACGGTGGATAGGGGCGGCCGATAGCGAGCTTAAACGGTTAGATCGTTCAACACATCTTTCGCCGTACTTTACCAAGCAATGGGCGCATTGCAGATGGCCGGCACTTTGTTACTTATTCAGCATGGAAGAAGAGCACCGAGACTCGTGGGTCTGGCGATCAACGAAAGAAAGCCGCGCTTCAGGAAAAATCTCTGTGCAAGCTGTAGCCGAGACTTTGATATGTGTTGGACTCTACTGGCTATTGGTGCTCCGGTTCGGAGTAACGTGGCACCACTGGATGATCCTAATTGCCACGCCGCTCGTGCTGTTACGCTCGGAGCAGTCCATAGCGCTTGGGGTGCGTTGGTTTAAACGTTACGGCACCGAGTCCGAAAGCGACCTCAACCCACTGTCCGTACGAGGCATTGCGGTGTTTAGTTTGGCTATCGCGGTAGCCGGCCTTTCGGCTGCGGCCATGGCGGAAAACTTGCTGATCGAGTCAACGGCCTGGGTACTTTTCGGCAGATCGCTTTTGATCGGTTGGGTATGCTTGTCAGTTGGATTTGCCATTACCGCGGCTTTAGCTGGTTCCGTAAAGGATGATAGTATTGCCAAGGTCGGGGCACTGGTTTTGCTCCTCGGAATGTTGACGACCGTCGGAGTTGTGGCCGCATCAGGCGCGGGATGGATAGCGGTTTTAGGAGTAGGTTTAGGAGTTGGAATTGTAATGGTTGCCGCCATTGCACCGACCAAGGGTGTGGCAGCAGTATTGTCGACAGGGGTGGGAGCCGTGTGGGTTGCTGGTTTTGTCTTGGGCATCTGGCTTCGGGCAACATCAATCCGTTTTATGGCAACTGCATGTAACATACTGCCAGGAGTGACTCGGTTTGCGACTATCTGGCGCTACTCGGTGTTAGTCTCGGACTTTTGGCAAACTCCTGAACTGATGCCTGGACTGGGCACATTTCCCTTCGGCAAACATCTTTCTTTCGGTCAATACAAAAAGGGCGGAAGGGGAGAAGACGCTGAGGACTGGATAATAGACTTCGCAATAAGCGTGATATTTTACACACCAGCTATGCTGTGGCGCTGGTCTATTAAGTCCACGGCATGGTTCTACCTACCCCTCCTCTGGGTTCGGCGCGGTTGGCTTAAGCTTGAAGGCGAAGAACTTCGCATATGGGCGCAGTCCTACAGCTCTAAAGCCTGGAACTGGATATGGTTGATCTTCGGAGCGCTGGCTCTCGCTGCCCTGGCCGTGACGCTCTTCAGCCTTGAGCAATGGTTGGACTTACGACGATCAACCGAAGAGGCCGGGGCATCAATGACGGTGCTTTGGCTGCTCCTATCACTCAATTGGTCGGAGATTCTGACCCAACCATGGCTTTGGTTCTACATCCCGTCCTATCTGTTGACGATCATCGTATTCTTTAAGCTTGATGGCATCGCTAAAGAAATCCGCGTCGGCGGCGCCGCGTTAGAATCACGCAAAAAGCAAATCGAGAACCTGAAGTGGGCCGCCAATTTGCGCTCTGTGCTAGCCAACATAGGCCTTGCGCTAGCGCTATTATTTTTTTTGGACGCGGTTGATGCTTGGCAGCAGATCAAAGACCTCGTCCCGATGGTACTGTGACGACCAACCTTTCACCGCCCTACCCCGCGGGCCCAACAGCCGTCACCTCAATCTCCACCAGAAACACCGGCTGGGTGAAACCCGAATTGGCCAACGATTATGGCGCAACCGGCTTTGGCGGCGCTTGCCCTCCTCCGGGAGAAGTGCACCGTTACCACTTCACCGTTCACGCGCTGGGCAGGGTGCTTGAGCTGGACAATTCCGTCAGCAACGCGCTGGCGGGTTTCATGGTCAACGCGAACAGCCTGGCGTCATCGACCATCACGGCGGTTTACACCCGCTGAGTAACAAGCGTCCCGGCAGAGGCCGGGGCGCCGCTTCTTTGGCATTAGGGAGAAATGCAATGAAAATCACGATCAACGACTGGGCCGACGGTGCCCCTATTCCGCCCCGTTTTGCCTTCGGGAAGATACCCGCCGAGGGCCGGTTTGAGCATTCTGACAACGTCAACCCGGCGGTTGCCTGGAGCGATGCGCCCGCAGGCACCAAGTCCTTTGCACTGATCTGCCATGACCCGGACGTTCCTTCGAGCGGTGAGGACGTGAACCAGGAAGGCAAGACGGTCCCCGCTTCGCTGCCTCGGGTCGACTTTTTCCATTGGGTGCTGGTCAACATTCCCGCCTCGGTTACCCAGATCGACGAAGGCGCAGCTTCATCTGGCGTCACGCCCAAAGGCAAATCCGTGGGCGCCAAAGCTTACGGCGTGGCTGGCAAGAACAACTACACAGACTGGTTTGCCGGTGATGCCGATATGGGCGGAACCTATGGCGACTATGACGGACCATGCCCACCATGGAACGACGCCATCATCCACCACTATCACTTCACCATCTATGCGCTCGATGTAGAGTCCGTCCATGTGTCGGAAGACTTTGGAGGGCCGGAAGCGCTGGCCGCCATCGAAGGTCATATCCTGGACCACGCGTCCCATGTGGGCACCTACACCATGAACCGCGATCTGGATTAGAGCTGGGAACTAGACGCCCCCTGCAGCGCGGCGCTCGAGCCGGCCCGGCGCTGACATATGGTTGACTTTATCCACTAACTGACGTCCTCTGATCGCTCAAATCCAGCGACTGCCCCCAATGATTGGCAACGAAAAGGACATCATCATGCGATCATCGCTTGGCCTTGCACTCTTAGCCACCACCGGCGCACTTTTTGCTTACAACCCAGCGTTGGCGGACACGCCCATGTCTGCCACCGTTCTGGAATTTGCGGACCCGCAGACGCTCTTTGTGGCGGACTCCCTAGGCGGCGTCATCCATGCCTACCAATTGCCTGATGCAGGCGAGGCGCCGGAAGCCTCGCTGCCCTACAACCTGCTTGATTTCGACTTGGCCCTTGCCGATGCGGTTGGCGGCGACGCGCGCGGCATCCGCTACCATGATGTCGAGGTGCACCCGGTCACTCAGGATGCCTATGTGGCCGCCACGGTGATGGTTGACGGCACCGCCCAGCCAGCCGTTGTTGCGGTAACCAGAGACGGAACGGTTGTGCCGCTTGATCTCGCAACGCTTCCATCGACAACCTTCTCCATCGACGACCAACCCGATGATGGCGTCACGTTCTGGCGCGACATCCCAGCCGCCACGTTCACCGTGACGGACCTGGATTTTGCCAACGGTGAGCTCTTCATATCCGGCCTGTCCACCGGCGAATTTGCGTCCACGCTGCGGCGCGTCCCCTTCCCGTTCGATGAGACGTCCTCGTCCACCGGTGTGGAAATCTATCATGCGGCCCACGGACAGACCGAAACCCGCGCCCCGATCCGGGCGATGAGCGTTCTGGACATTGCCGGCGAACCGACCGTCATCGCCGCCTACACCTGCACGCCGCTCGTCACCATTCCGGTTTCCGACCTTGCAGACGGTGCCAACATCAGCGGCAAGACGATTGCTGAGCTCGGCTATGGCAGCACACCTTTGGAAGTGCTGAGCTTCACCGTGTTTGACCGGCAGGGCACGGCCCAACCCATGGTTCTGGTGATCAACCGGGAAATGGACGCCGACCTGATCACCTTGCCAGCGCTGGAGGAAGCAGCCGCCGGGCCGGCCATTGTCGAACCGGTTGCCTATCTCGGTGATACCGCTGGGGTCCAAACCACGCCCATCCCGCTCTCAGGCGTGGTCCAGGCCGCCGAACAGGACGCCCAGTTCCTTCTGACGCTGCGGCGCAATCTGGACACCGGCACGATGGACCTCGTCTCGTTCCGGAAGGGTGCTTATCTGCGCCTCAGCGAGTTTGTCAGCGAGTACAATTTTCCCGACTATCAGTACGCCGACAATCAGTTCTCTGACCAAACACGCATGTTCCAAAACATGCTGAAAGCTGACGAAGGTTTCCCTGACCTGGCAAGGTGATCAGCGGTGATGCGATCATTCGGATGGGCTGTGGTAGCGTCGGTCTCACTGTTGACCGCACAGGCTCATGCTTGCAGCGGCTCCGCACAGACCCACGTTGACGCGATATTCCCCTCCGGCGCTCAGGTGCCGGAGAACCTTTTGCGCTTCTACCTCTATTTCAGCGCGCCTATGTCGACCGACGATGTTCTTTCGAGTGTCAGCCTGATCACCTCAGATGGCGCGCTCGTCGAAGGCGCGTTTCTCTCCAACAGGTTCGACCTGTGGTCGCCTGACCGAACACGACTGACAGTCCTGTTTGATCCTGGGCGCGTGAAAACGGGTCTTGATGCCCATGATGCGTTGGGCCGCGCGCTGGAAGCCGGGGAACGGTATGAACTGCGTATCGACAGTGACCTGCGCGATGCCCAGGGCTGCCCGCTGGCTGCATCGTTTACTCATCAGTTCATGGCCACCCCCGGCGACCTTGAACCTCCTGATCCAAGCCTCTGGACAGTCGATGCGCCACAGTCAGGTAGCCGCGCACCCGTTCGCGTTCGCCTGGGCAATGCCCACGATCACCTTTCCATGGCTTATAGAATCCGGGTCAGGGACGAAGGCGGCGAAACCGTTCCAGGGCGGGTTGAACTTGCCAATGCAGAAACCGATTGGCTCTTTCATCCGCGCCAAGCATGGTCCGGCCAGACCTACACGGTGACAGTCGGCGAAGAGCTGGAGGATTTGGCTGGCAACCGACCCGGCCAACTGTTTGATCAACCCGTCACGATGGACATGCCCGAGCCAGTGCTTCGGCTGTCATTCCAGCCGGTGAGCACCGGTCAATGATCGCCATTGTCAGAGGCGCGCGATCAAGTCGCCGCGCGCGCTTCAATCTGGTTATCCCGGGTAGACAGCGGCCACAGAACTATCGAGAACCCAGGCAAGCGCCTTTTCTTCGTTCCCATCCATCATGGCAGCACGCAGGTCATCAGCCGTTGAGGTGCTCGAAAGCGCGGCCTCCCATTGGTCGATGTAGGAACGGGTCGTGCCAAAGATCGACGGGTCGCGCACCGCGCCTGGGCCTTCATGGCCGGGCACAACCGTGCCAGCGCCGATGGCTTCAAGTTGGCTCAAGCTATCACGCCACCGCTGAATACGCTCAGGCGTTGTGTTTTCTGCCATCCATTGGTGGGTGCCTGAGTAAAGGAAATCGGTCGCAATAAGCGTGTCCAGGACCGGGATGTGAACTGCCGACAACAGATCGGTGTCGCCGTGCAACGGCTCAAGCACGTCGATCCGCTCGCCTTCGAGCATGATGGCATCCCCTTCAAGCGGCTCGGGAATGACAACCCGGTCAGGAAAGGTGCCAGGCTCCGCGCCCGCACTCATGGTGCTCAGCATCCATCGCGCCGCAGCCGATAGCTGGGACTGCACAAGCGGATGCGCCACGGGTCGAGCATCGGGAAAGCGCTTCATGATCGTCGCAAGTCCCAGATGGTGGTCGGGATGCACGTGTGTGATGCAGATCGTCTCAAGCGTGCGACCGGTTGCAGCGATAACATCTGCCAAATGCGATGCGTTCGCGACGTTCAACTGTGCGTCGATCAGGACGGCCCGTTCTTCGCCAATGATGATGGCGCTGTCGACGGCAGCACCGAACAGGTCTGCGGTGAAGATGTTGGCCTGCTGAGGGGCTGCGCGCGCAGGTCCGGCAAAGCTTGCTGCGGTCGCTGCCGCGGTCATGGCCATAAAGGTACGTCTATCAAGCATCTGCATTTGAGGTCTCCAGAATGGGTGTCTTGATGATGTCGGTGCTTCTCCGGCACGAGATTGCAGTGCCGGATCCAGCCGCTGACGTTTCCTATTCCCAGGCTGAATGAAATGGTATTTAATTCGCTTTATGGCTGACTTAAGCAATTCTGAACTAAGGCGTTTGGATCTGACGCTCCTTCTAGTCTTTCTGGGCCTCGTCCATCACCGAAAGGCCGCAACGGTCGCGGCCGAGCTGGGCCTAACCCAATCAGCCATCAGTCAGGCATTGAGGCGATTGCGCGACGTGTTCGGCGACGAGCTCTTTCTGCGCCGCCCTCACGGCATGGAGCCCACGGCAACCGCGATCGCGCTTGAGGCTCCTGTTGCCAGCGCTGTTGAGGCCCTGCGCGGTGCTTTGGGCGCCGTACGGGCCTTCGATCCCGCCGCCGCAACAGGAATGGTGCGCATAGCCGCCCTTCATGCCGAACAGGCTGTGTTGGTGCCGGACCTGTTTGCGCGACTTCAACGCAACGCGCCGGGTTTAACACTGTCGATCGTGCACAGCAGGCGCAGGGAAGCCGTCGAGGCTCTTACCGAAGGCAAGGTTGACCTTGCCTTGGGCTACTTTCGAGAGATGCCCGAGACATGCTCCGGTGAGATGCTCTACCTGGAAGACTATCTGGTCGTGGGAACAAAGGAGGCATTACCTAAGGCTCCGAATCTCGACATCGACAGCTACTGTGCTGCCGATCACGCACTCACAGCGCCTGAGGGTGGCGATCGCGGGATCGTCGATACCCAGTTGGAAGCAATGGGCCGAAGCCGCCGGGTCGTTCTCAGCCTTCCGGCCTTTCTTCCAGCGCTTGCTTCGGTGGCCGCTTCAGGAGCGCTGTTGACCCTTCCATCACGAGTCGCGTCACGGTTTGCCGGCGGGTTCGGTCTGGTAACTGCGCAGCCGCCTCTGGAGTTGCCGCAATTTCCCGTTTCTGTCTTTTGGCATCGCAGAAATGAGACCGATCCACGCACGCAATGGCTGAGAGCACAGATGCGCAAGCATTGAAGGCATTGAGGTGGAGCAATCGGGAAATCCGACACCGATAATCGGCCCGGTATCCAGCGTTCTGGTTACAGAGTCAGCGTCGCCCGCCGCCCCCTACACAACGGGCCCCACAGCGGTCACTTCGATTTCCACCAGGAACTCCGGCCGGGTGAAGCCCGATACTATAAGAAGGGTAGAAGCAGGCAGCCGCGGCACATCGGCGAGCCAGTCATCGCGGGCGGCCATATAGCCGGCCATATGCTCGCGCGCCGTCACATAGGCGCCGAGATGGCAGACATCATCGCGCGACAGGCCTCCTTCGGCCAGGATGGCATCCAGGCTTTCGAAAACCAGCGCCGCTTGCGCTTCAGCCCCTTCCGGAACGCTCCCATCCTTGGCCATCGGCAACTGTCCGGAGGTGCGAACAAGCCGGTGACCTGCTTCAATGGCCACGCCATGCGCATAACGCGCAAAAGGCGGCGCCAGGGCATCGGGAACCAAAGAGCGAAACGCCATCACATGATCCTTTCAAAGCAGCGAGCAGCCTGGACCCGTCATTGGAACCCGCCACACGCCCGCCATGCTTGCCTGTAATTGAGGCAATTGGACCTCATCACGCTGCCCAGTATGAAGGCAATCCCAATAATTAGGCATTTCACCGTTGACAGCGCCCGTGTCCCCATCGCTAAATCTCACATGAGCGTGTCGGGGCCGGCAACCTCCCACCCGACCATGCCAAACCGGCTGCTGTTGGCACCAACCCTTTTGATGGTGAAGACAGCCGGATGGCCCGCCCGACGAAACAGGAGTGTTCCATGATCAATCGTCTCCCCGCCCTTGCGATTTCTACTGCGCTTTGCGCTGCCGTTGCCGCGCCCGCCATGGCGCAAGACCTGACCCCGGTCGTGTTCGGCACCAACTGGCTGGCGCAGGCCGAACATGGCGGCTTCTACCAGTCCGTCGCCGACGGCACGTACGCCGAATGCGGCCTGGACGTGAGCATTGTTCCCGGCGGCCCGCAGGTGAACAACCGCGCGCTGATGCTGGCTGGTCGCATGGACTTCCACATGGGCGGCGACGTGCTGTCTGCCTTCCTGGCGGCTGAGCAGGACATTCCGGTGGTCGCCGTGGCGGCCATGTTCCAGAAGCACCCGCAGGTCATCATCGCCCACCCGGGTGAGGCCGACAGCTGGGATGAGCTCAAAGACCTAACTCTGCTAATCGGCGACAACGGCTTTCAGGGTTACTATCGCTGGATGATCGCCGAACACGGCTTCACCGTGGAACAGCGCGTTCCCTACACATTCAACCCAGCGCCGTTCCTGGCTGACACAAGCATGGGCATGCAGGGTTACCTTTCCTCCGAGCCCTATGTGATCGAGACCGAAGGCGGCTTCACTCCCAACGTCTTCCTGATCGCTGACGCAGGTTTTGCGACCTACGCCACGACCATCGAAACCATGGCCGGGACGATTGCCGAAAGCCCGGAAGTCGTGGAATGTTTCGTCGAGGGTTCGATCCTCGGCTGGTACAACTATCTTTATGGCGACAACGCTGCCGCCAACGAGATGATCCTCGCCGACAATCCTGAAATGAGCCAGGACAAGATCGACTTCGCCATCGAGAAGATGATGGAATTTGGGATCGTCGATTCGGGCGACACGCTTGAGCTTGGCATCGGTGCCCTCACCGATGAGAAGATCGATGCTTTCTACGCCCAGATGGTGGATGCCGGCGTGATCGGCGATGGTCTGGACTATTCGGCCACTTACACCACCCAGTTCGTCAATCAGGGCCTCGGGCTCGATTTGCGACCCTGATCTTTTGCCGTCAAACTCCCCCCGCTAGAGCTGCGTCGGCGCGCCCCTGGGCGCGCCGTTCGCCTGACAAGAAGACCAAAACCCGGAGCCCCGACCTTGCCTGACCCGGCTTCCTCCGAGACGCTCCCACCCGCCGGTCCATCAAACCAGAACACGTCGCCCATTCTTTCCTTGCGGCATGTGGGCAAGGTCTTTGGCGGCACCGTTACCGCACTCGATGACATGTCGCTCGACATCTACAATGGTGACTTTGTCAGCCTGTTAGGGCCATCTGGCTGCGGCAAATCCACCGCTTTGCGGCTCATCGCCGGCCTTATGCGCCCAACCCAGGGCCGCATTGTCTGGCCCGATGACGCAGCACCGGTGCAGACCAACCGAGAAGCGGTCGACGACGAGCATCATGATCTCGGTATCGTGTATCAGGAACCGACCCTGATGCCCTGGGCCACAGATGAAGATAATGTCTGGCTGCCCTTGCGACTTGCTGGCAAGCGCAAGTCGGAGGTGCGTGACGCCATTGATGAGATTCTTTCCGTCGTCGGCCTGTCCGGCTTTGAAAAGTCCTATCCGCGCGAGCTTTCCGGCGGCATGAAGATGCGCGTTGCCATTGCCCGCGCCATGGTGACCCGACCCAAACTGATCCTCATGGACGAACCGTTCGCGGCGCTTGACGAGATCACGCGCTTCAAGCTCAACAACGACCTGCTGGACATGAAGGCGCGTATCGGCTGCACGGTCGTGTTCGTTACGCATTCCGTGTTTGAGAGTGTGTTCTTGTCCAACCGGGTGGTTGTGATGGCCGCGCGTCCCGGTCGGGTCGTGCAAGAACTGCGGGTGGATGAAGCCTATCCGCGCAAGGAAGAATTCCGCACGTCCGCTGAGTACGCCGCCTATTGCAGAGCGGCATCTGATGCCTTGCATGGCGCCATCATGGACACCAATTCGGAGGCTGCATGATGGCCGTTGTCGAAGATCAAAGCATGGCGCCGCACGCACAACCGTCCGACGATGAAACGGTGATGGACCTTGAAGAGCGTGCCATTGCCCGCCGACGTCGGATGGACATTATCGGCACCTGGACAATGCCGGTCATCATGATCGCGCTCGGCCTGTTCTTGTGGGACCGCATCGTCGTCCTCAACGACATTCCGCACTTCATCCTGCCCAGCCCGGGCCGCGTGTGGAACACTCTGGTGGCCGACCTGCCGCTGCTCTTGAATGCCCTTTGGGTCACACTGTCCATCACTGGCATGGCGCTCATCGTCGCCGTCATTGGCGGCGCAGGCCTTGCGATCCTCTTCAAGCAATCGCGCCTGATGGAGATGTCGCTCTACCCGTATGCGGTGATCCTGCAGGTGCCGCCCATCGTCGCTATCGCACCGCTCATCTTCATCTATGTGGAATCGCGCCTTGCCGGCCTTCTCATTTGTGCCTGGCTGGTCGCCTTCTTCCCTGTGCTCTCCAACACGACGCTGGGGTTGAACTCCACCGACCACAATCTGCGAGACCTGTTCAAGATCTATGGCGCCTCGCGCTGGCAGCGCTTGCGCTTCTTGGAATTGCCTTCTGCTCTGCCCTATTTCCTGGGCGGGCTGCGCATTGCCGGCGGTCTGGCGCTCATCGGCGCCGTCGTCGCTGAATATGTCGCCGGCACCGGCGGCATCGGCTCAGGGCTTGCCTTCACCATTCTGGAGGCAGGCTACCGGCTTAACATCCCGCGTATGTTCGCGGCCCTTCTCCTGATCGCAGCGACGGGCATTCTGATCTATGCGATCCTCAGCTTCCTAAGCTGGCTTCTCCTGCACAAATGGCATGAGAGCGCGCTGAAACGGGAGCGATGATGCCGGCCAATTCCCGACCAACAGTTTCCCTACCCGACGGGCCGGTTACGCTCGACAATGTCACCCTTCCCGGCCCGCTGGTCGGACAAGATGAAGCTCTCGATCAAACCTCTCTGTCGATCGAGAACGGTGTTTTCAGCGGCAATGGTCCGGGTTCCAATCGGATCGATTTGGGCGGGCGCATGGTGCTGCCGGCCTTCACCGATATGCACACCCATCTCGACAAGGGGCATATCTGGCCGCGCAAGCCCAACCCCGATGGCACATTTGCCGGCGCCTTGTCGTCGGTTGGCGAAGACCGCGAGGCCAATTGGTCCGCTGAAGATGTGCGCGCGCGCATGAATTTTGCGCTCGAGTGCGCCTACGCCTACGGCACCCGCGCCATCCGCACCCATCTGGATTCCATCCCGCCGCAAGACGATATCAGCTGGGGTGTCTTCAAGGAGGTCCGCTCCGACTGGAAGGACCGAATTGACCTTCAGGCCGTATCCCTTGTTGGCGCCGAAGGCATTGAGGCCGATGGCGCAGGCCATCACCCTCACACCGTTGACCTGGTCGGTGAGGCCGGCGGCATACTGGGTTTTGTGCCCTACCCGCTGCCAGACATTGCCGAGCGGATCGAAACCTATTTCCGCACCGCCGCTGAGCGCGGGCTGGAAGCTGATTTGCATGTCGAC
>JBHJIX010000101.1:0-5957 GCA_050043025.1 Cohaesibacteraceae bacterium | reverse complement strand
CGCCACGCCGCTTTGGGTCTCCGCGCACTTGCTCTTTGATAACTCTGACCCGAACTTTCTGCTTGTACCGGGCGGCTATCTGGACGTGACCAATGCAAAATACGCCGCCATCGGCGATGGTTCCGTGCGGGTCGAAGGGTCAACCTGGGAAACAGCGCCCTACACGGTGAAACTGGAAGGCGCTTACAATTCTGGCTTTCAGACCGTCAGCATGGTGATGGTGCGCGAACGGCGCTACGTGGAAAACATCGAAAGCTGGGTGCAAGACATCGCCACAAAGTGCCGTGCGAAGGTTATAGATCGCCTCCAACTGGCGGAGGACGAGTTTTCCATCGAGCTGCGGATCATCGGCATGAACTCAGTGCTCGGCGATTTGGAGGTTGACGCCAGCCCGCCACGCGAAGTCGGCGTCATGGGCATCGTCACGGCCAAAACTGCCAAGCTTGCCGAAGAGATCGGCAAGACGCTCAACCCCTATCTGTTGCATCATCCGCTGACCGAAGAAGAGCCAATGCCCACTTTCGCCTTCCCGTTTTCACCGGCGGAACTGGCGCGCGGCGCCACCTATGCGTTCTGTCTTCACCATGTGATGCCCCTCAGCGACCCAATGGACGCCTTCCGCCTTGAGACGAGGGACTTTGCTCGTGCCTGAAGTGGGAAAAATTGCCGAGAAGGTGCGCTCCAAGAACGCAGGGCCGTTCTGGCTGACCATAGACATTTTTTGCGGGTCGAAAGAGAGTTTTGAGTATCTGCGCACGCACCTCTCAAGCGAGAGCGTGGCTCATCGCTTGGGCGGTAAAACGTCTGAACTCAAGCGCTTTGATATGCCGGAACTTGACGTGATCAAGTTCTCGCTCCCCCGGCCATCAATCCAGGGGTCTGGCATTGATCGGGATATGCATGGTGCCCAATGGGCCAACGTTATCGCCGAGATCGAGCTTCCTTAACGGCCCACAATGAGCCCGTCGCCAGCCGGGGCGGCGACTGAGAGGGAGATAGGTTGGCCGGTCGGTGGCAAGTCCGACGGCTATTAGCCGATCATACCACCGCGCATGCGGCGGCCCTGGCTCATTTCATCAAGCTCAGCCTGCTCACGGCTTGCCATGCTGGCACGAGCTGCTTCCTGGTCACGCTCCTCAAGAAGCTCAACCTTTTTCAACTCTTCGACCGCTTCGGCAAGCGCGTCCTGCGCTGCTTCAAGCTGGCCACGCAGATTGTCCGCTGACTCTCGCAGATTATCCCGGCGCTGGGCAGCCGCCTTGGCATAGGTCGGATAGGCATAATGGCCCATATCGTTGATGCCGGCCTTTTCCTGCTCGATCACAACTTCCCGATCGAGCTCCGATGCCATGCGCTCAAAATCGGCCATCATGGCTTCGATCTGCGTTACCTGGCGGCGCTTCTCGTCCACCTGATACCGTTTCAGCCGAATAAGGCTCTCACGCGATTTCATAACGCACTACTCCTGATCACGCGTTGGCGCCGCCTCCAACAGGGCCGACAGCGCCTGATACCCTTCCTCCAGCGACGTCGACTCCCCTTTGCGCTGGCCGAGAAAGCCTTCCAACGCGGGATTGAGGCGAATGGCCTCGTCAACATCGCTATCCGACCCTTTGCGGTAAGCGCCAAGCCGGATCAGTTCTTCCATATCGCCGAAAGTGCTTAACAAAGCGCGAGCACGCAGAACAATTTCTCGCGCGTACTCCGGCACACAAGCCGGCATGGTGCGGGAAACTGATTTAAGAATGTTGATGGCGGGGTAGCGTCCGCGTTCCGCAATGGCACGTTCCATGACGATGTGCCCATCCAAAATGGACCTTACGGCATCCGCGACTGGCTCATTGTGGTCGTCACCCTCAACGAGCACGGTAAAGAGACCGGTTGTCGTTCCCTCGCCTTTCAGGCCAGGCCCTGCGCGCTCCAGAAGGCGCGGCAACTCGGAGAAGACAGTCGGCGTGTAACCTTTTGTGGTTGGCGGTTCACCGCCCGCAAGGCCAATCTCACGTTGGGCCATGGCAAAACGGGTAACCGAATCCATCATCAGGAGGACGTTCTTGCCCTCGCCACGGAAGTATTCCGACATGGTCATCGCCATATAGGCGGCCTGCCGGCGCATCAGCGCGCTTTCATCAGATGTGGCGACCACCACGACGGCGCGTTTCCGCCCTTCTGGGCCCAGCTCATCCTCAATGCACACCTGGAGCTCTCGCCCACGCTCGCCGCAAAGGCCGAAAACGATAACGTCGGCGGTCGAGTTGCGCGCCAGCATCGACATCAACACCGACTTACCCACACCCGAACCGGCAAAGATACCCAGCCGCTGGCCGACGCAACAGGTGACAAAGGTGTTGAGCGACCGCACGCCCAGATCAAGCGGACTGCCAACCCGCGCACGATTGGCCGGCGGCGGTGGCGCGGCGCGCAGATCGAAGGCATTGGGCCCAGGCGGCAGCAACCCCTTGCCATCAATGGGCCGCCCCAGCGCGTCAATCACCCGACCGAGCCACCCGTCCGACGGCTTCGCCATCGCTTCACTGGCAATGAGCACCGCCCGTCAACCAAGCCGCATGCCGTCCAGCGGGTCATAGGGAAGACACAGCGCCCTCTCCGGCCGAAAACCGAAGATCTCCACCAAGACGGTGAGATTGGCATCGATCTCCACCTCAAGGCGCGAGCCGACCGCCATCAGATGGAGGGGACCGGCGATCTCAACCAGCAGACCTTGGATGCCGGTGACGCGCCCAAAGACCTCTCGCTCCAGAAGGTCATCGATCTGATCAGCCAGATTGTGCATGCCACCTCCGTTCACGAACCTTTGCGAATTAACGACGATTTGGATGGCAGAATTCATACAAAGCCGACGCCAAACCGGATGCACCGGTGATTCGCTGTCTGATAAATCTTAACGCAAAGCGGGCGAATCACCCCGGATGCTTTCCAAAGTGTTGCGTAAAACCGTCTGACGGAAGGTCTGGTTAACCTTTCGCTTACAACTGAGGGTTAGCGTTAACACGGGGCAGAACGAGGCCCTTCGTTGTTTCGTGTGCGTTTGAGCAGCGAAAACCCAGGATAGGGCAAAGGGGATTAGCATGCGTGTATTGCTGATCGAGGATGACATAGCGACCGCCGAGAGCATCGAACTGATGCTCAAGTCGGAGGCGTTCAACGTCTACACGACCGACCTTGGAGAAGAAGGCGTCGACCTCGGCAAACTCTACGATTACGATATTATTCTTCTCGATCTGAACCTCCCGGACATGTCCGGTTATGAGGTTCTTCGCACGTTGAGGCTCTCAAAGGTCAAGACACCGATCTTGATCCTGTCGGGCCTTGCCGGCATCGAGGATAAGGTTCGCGGTCTCGGCTTCGGTGCCGACGACTATCTGACCAAACCCTTCCACAAGGATGAGTTGGTTGCCCGCATCCATGCGATCGTGCGCCGCTCCAAGGGTCACGCCCAGTCGGTCATCACGACCGGCGATGTGACGGTAAACCTTGACACCAAAACGGTGGAAGTTGACGGCCAGCGCGTGCATCTGACCGGTAAGGAATATCAGATGCTTGAGCTGCTCTCGCTGCGCAAGGGCACGACGCTGACCAAGGAAATGTTCCTCAACCACCTTTATGGTGGCATGGACGAGCCGGAACTGAAGATCATCGACGTCTTCATCTGCAAGCTGCGCAAAAAGCTCGCGGCGGCAACCGGCGGATCCAACTACATCGAAACCGTCTGGGGCCGTGGCTATGTGCTGCGCGATCCGGATGAATCGACCATGAAGCAGAGCGCTTAAGACCTAAGCGCTCCTTCTGCGATCCCCTTTCAAGCCAAAACGCCGCCCTCAACGGGCGGCGTTTTTGCATGGTATTTATAGCTTGGCTTGGCGGGACCTTCTGTCCGGCTCCAGATTTGGGCGCCTTAAAAGTATCACAGGCCCAACAAAAAAAGCCGGCCACTTAGGGGCCGGCTTTTTTTGTTCAGCTCCGAAGAACTGGAGTTTTGCTAGGCTGATTTGCGGATCGCTGCGAGGCCCGAGAGACCAGAGCCCGACATCGAAACCGCCGAGGACTGAGCAGATTTGGGCTGGTAAAGGCCGCGATGCCCTTGCACCGCTACAAAAGCATCCGTCAGACCAACCACGGTTTCAGCCGCGCCCAGCACCATGTAGCCGTCGGGGGCCATCTGCTTGGCCACACGCTCCAGAATATCCACCTTCGCCGATTGCTCGAAGTAAATCAGCACGTTGCGAATGAAAACAATGTCGAACTTGCCGAGCGATGTGAAAGCATCAAACAGATTAAGTTGACGCAGTTGCACCATCTGCCGGATGGCCTGGGAAATGATCCAAGTGTCGCCTTCCTGCTTGAAATACTCCAACAGCATCTGGATCGGCAAACCGCGTTGCACTTCAAACTGCGAATAGGTGCCAGCCTTGGCCCGATCCAGGACCTCGCGGGAAATGTCGGTGCCGATGATGTCGAACCGAAAGGCTGATGCCTTTAGACCCATGTCCTTGAGGATCATCGCGATGGAGTAAGGCTCCTGGCCAGTCGAGGCCGCCGCACACCAAATCCGGATGGAACGCTGCGTGCGCCGCGCTTCCATCATGTTTGGAAGCATCACTTCTTTGAAGTTCTCAAACGGCGTTTTGTCGCGGAAAAAGAAGCTCTCATTGGTGGTCATCGCTTCGACGACCTTTTCGCCAACCGAGCGCCCAAGGGGCGTTTTCAGCTTGGCAACCAACTCGCTGATGGAGGTCAGGCCAGCATCGCGGGCAACCGGCATCAACCGGCTGTCAATCAGATACTGCTTGTCGTTAGAAAGGACGAGCCCGGAGTTGTCTTTCAGATACTGGCGCAGAAAGTCGTAATCGGCCGGCGTCATGGACGTCCTCCCTTCAGAACACGCGCCAAGGTTTGGCCAAGCGTGTCGAGCGGCAAGATGGCCGCACATGCATTGTTTTGAACCACGGCCTGCGGCATGCCCCACACAACGGAGCTTGCTTCATCCTGCGCGACAACGCTGCCGCCGGCGTCGCTGATCGTCACAGCACCCTTACCGCCATCGTGACCCATGCCGGTGAGGACAGCGGCCAGAACGGCAGAGCCGAAATGCTCAGCCACAGAGTCGAACAACGGATCGACAGCAGGCTTACAGAAATTCACAGGTGGCCCATCTTCGAGCGCAATCACATGATTGCCGCCTTCATTGCGGATCACCATGTGCTTGCCGCCTGGTGCCACATAGATGCGGCCCGGCTTTAGGGGCTCGCCATGCTCACCTTCTGCTGACGGCAAGTCAGCAGCGCGACCCAGATTTTCGGCTAGGATCGCAGTGAACGTCGACGGCATGTGCTGGGTGATAACGATCGGCACCTTATGGGCTGCCGGACCAACCACACTCATCACCTTGCTCAGCGCCTGCGGACCGCCGGTCGAAGAACCAATGGCCAGAATGCGCGGCATGGAGGAAGACCAGCGACGCAGGTTCGCCTTCTCGGCCAATCCATCAAGCGCTGTCTTACCGGTTTCAGCTGGCTGCCGGGCCCTACCGTCAGTCGCGGGGGACGCGGGAACAGCCCGCAACGTCCGCCGGCCAGAACTTCGCTTGGCGCCGAGCGCCTTGACCTTCTCCACCAACTCACGGCGGAACTCCGTGCTGGTCGATACGCCAGCATTGCTTTCCGGCTTGGGCAGATAGTCCGTCGCGCCGAGCGACAAGGCCTTCAAAGAGATTTCAGCATTGCGCCGGGTCAGGGTCGAAGCCATCACAACCCGAACACCAGGCTTGGCTTTCAAAAGCAGCGGAAGGGCTGTCAGCCCGTCCATATCCGGCATCTCAATATCGAGCACCACAACATCAGGATTGGCACCCAAAATGCCCTCAACGGCCAGCTTGCCGGTCCGGAAGGTGCCGACCACCGCCAGAGCGGGATCCTCATCGATCCACCGCGCCATCA
>JBHJIX010000100.1:0-5015 GCA_050043025.1 Cohaesibacteraceae bacterium | reverse complement strand
GTTGAAAACAATGGGGATATGGAAGGTCTGTAGATCAGCGATCTGAGGACGCCGGGATGCGTTGAGGCGTAGAAGGCAATGGGAACACAGCCAACGCCAGTGGCCTAGGGGGAGCTGTCCAAGGCGATCCAGAACAACGTTGTCGACGCTCTCGAGAGCTCGCCGGACGGCATTGTCGCAGGCGGTTTCTACGAGGCGGTCAACAGCTACACGATGACCCGCGCGCACCAGTCAACCACGGTGTTTGTTTTGTCGGAAAGCTGGTGGGCCGGCCTGCCATCGGACGTTCAGGCGATGATCCAGGAAGCTGCAGATGATGCCATTGCCGTCGGCATTGAGGCCCATGACCGCCTGGCCGACGAGGGCCTGGAAACAGCCCGCGCCTCAGGTGTTGAAATCATCGAGCCGGACCTTGGTCCATTCATGGAAGCCGCACGCCAAAGCTGGGACGTTATCCTGACCGACCAGCCCGAAGCGACGGAATTCAAAGACCGTTTTGAAGCCTTCATGGCGCAGTAAGCTGGATCCTGCCCCAGCCTGCACATGAGGAAAGGGCGGCTTTGGAGCCGCCCTTTTTTTGCCCCTTGATTGGCGGGCTAAAGCACGCGCGACAGAAAGGCTTTGGTGCGATCTTGCTTGGGGTTGGAGAAAAGCTCCGACGGCGAACCTTCTTCCAAGATGTGGCCACCATCGAGAAAACACACCTTGTCGGCCAGTTCACGGGCAAAGCCCATCTCGTGGGTCGCAAGGATCATCGTCATGCCGTCGCGGTGAAGCTGGCGAAGAACGTCCAACACTTCGGCCACGAGTTCCGGATCAAGCGCTGACGTGATCTCATCAAACAGCATGATTTCCGGCTCCATAGCGAGCGCGCGAATGATCGCAACACGCTGCTGCTGCCCGCCGGAGAGCTGGTCGGGGTAATGCTCCCTATGTCCGCCGAGGCCGAAGCGCTCGAACAGATCCGTAACCGGCGTCTTCAGGTCTGACTTTGAGCGCCCGTGGACGCGATGTGGCGCGAGCATGACGTTCTCTGCCGCCGTCATATGCGGAAAGAGATTGTAGGACTGGAAGACGATGCCGATCCGTTGGCGAATGGGCTGCGGGTCAAGACCTGGTTCGGCGATGTCGACACCATCGAGATGTATCGCGCCATCATCAATGGGTTCCAGAAGATTGATGCAGCGAAGCAGTGTGGACTTGCCAGAGCCAGATGCGCCGATGAGGCACACCATCTGGCCTTCGGCAACATCCAGATCGATCCCGCGGCACACTTCGTTCGTGCCGAAGCTCTTGCGCACGCCGCGCAAGGCGAGTTTCGCCGTCGGTTCAGATGTCACGTGCGGCGCCTCGCCTGCCGATGGAGCAGATAATCGGCATAACGCGTCGCTGGAATGGTGATGGCCAGGAATATCAGCGCCGCGCCAACATAGGGCGTGAAGTTGGCAAACAGCGATTTGTACACGCCGGCCTGACGGAAAATCTCCACCGGCCCGATGAACGAAAGCAGCGCCACGTCTTTCTGAAGGGCGATAAAGAGGTTCATGTTTGCTGGCACGACATTGCGGATCGCCTGAGGCAGAACAACGAAGCGCATGGTGTCGCTGCCTGAGAGACCAAGCGAGGCGGCAGCGGCACGCTGGCTTTCATGGATCGACTCAATCCCAGAACGAAAGACCTCCGCCACATAGGCTGAATACACCAGGACCAGTTCCTGAGAGCCCCAAATGTAAGGCGAGTTCCAGGGACGTGGCAGGCCAAGGCCGGGCACGCCGAAGCCGATGAGATAGATCACCAGGATGACTGGAACGCCGCGAAACACATCGGTGTAAGCCGCGCCAAACATGCGAAGCGGAAACAGTATGGGTGCGCGGACATCGCGGCAGAGGGCGATGGCGAGTCCCAGAAAGGCGATGATGGGCGCGCACCAGGCAAAGATCGCAACGTTCAACAGGAACGCGTTGATCAGGCCGGGGAAGGTGCGCGCGAAGATATCACCATTGAAAAAACTGCGTTGAACGGCATTCCAACCCGGTGCCAGCGGCACCAGAAAGAGGATGAACGCCAGCACACCGACGCTGGAAACAGCAGCAACGGCAATGGACCGGCGCCTTAGCCGAGCCTCGTAGGCTTCCCGCCGTGTAGGCGCGGCAGATGCGGATTCAGACGCCGGTGTTTGCGGAAGGCTGGTGTCTGCCATCTACTCGATAACGGGCACGCCAGTGGCTTCCTGCAACCATTCAGCCTCATTGGCGGCGAGAGCACCGGAGTCGGTAAGCTCGGTGATGGCGGCATCGACGCATTCTTTCAACGGGTTGCCGTCTTCCATGAGCAGGCCGAACTGATCAGGATCGTCCGAACGTTCTGCCGGGAACTGCCCGAGGATGACGCCATCATTGACCACAACGGCCGCCAGATAGAGTGCAGTTGGCAGGTCGAACAAAGCTGCATCGATCTGACCGGCCTGCATAGCGGCGGTGACATCGGTGCTGTCGCCATAAAGAAGCGGGTCGTTTTCCGGGTGGATGAGCTCACTTCGCATCGGGACGGCTGTGGTGGTTGCATGGGCACCCCACAGGGCGCCGCGCAAATCTTGCAGGTTGGCAGCAAGGCCGGCATCGACGACGGCTTGAGTGGTCAAAACCGCCATGGTGGAGGTGTAGTAGGGCAGCGAGAAATCCACCATCTCATCGCGCGCCGGCGTGATGGAGTATTGCTGCATGTTGAAGTCAAAGTCCTTGGCGCCAGGCTGGATCGCCTCATCGAAAGAAGTGCGGACCCAACGCACATGGTCGGCGTCGAAGCCCATGGCATCGGCGATAGCATAAGCGACAGCGGCCTCAAAACCTTCACCGCTTTCCGGAGCGTCGTTGAGCACCCACGGATAGTAGGCCGGGTTGCCGGTCGCGATTGTCAAAACGCCATCTTCCAGCGTTTTGCCGGCGGCGCAGGTGCCGTGTTCGTGCGCCAGGGCGCTGCCTGCCGACATTGCAAAGGCCGAGGCGGCGACAACAATCAGTGTCTTTTTCATGGGTGGGGCTCCCTGTTCTGTCGATGACAGCTAGGGCGGGAAACCGCGTGTTGTCCAGCCTTTCCGGCCACGATTGATTAGGAACCGGTGCCAGGTTGTTCGGGCCCACTCTCGGAGGTGTCGTCGCGCTCGGTTTGAGCTTCGCGATCTGCCGGAGCTTCGGCGCTCTGGGCCATGGGCGGCATGCCTTGGGCATCAGCGGCAAGCGCTGCGGTTTGCGTCGTCGTGTTGCGCGCCGTTGGCGTGGCGACGAAGTGGGTTTTCTCCTCCGCTGCCACCGGCGCACGCTGCGAAATACGGTAGACGGCGTAACCGGCAATCAAGGCGTGGGTCACAAGCGTGACCATGAAAAGCCCTTCCGGCCCCGCTTCCTGCATCGCAAAACCGGCCAAGAGCGGCCCGATGATGGAGCCAATGCCGAACAACAGCAGCAACCCGCCGGAGGTACGCACATAGCCCTCAGGCGGCGCATGGTCATTGGCGTGCGCAATCGCGATGGGGAACATGGTGAAAATGGCCATGCCAAACAGGAGTGCGAAGCTGATCTGAACCCACGCCTCGCGAACCCCTGCAAAAATGAACAATGCGTCCGCGAGGAGACCTACAAAGGCCATCCCAATCAGTACAACGCGCCGATCAATCCGGTCAGACAAAGCGCCAATGGGGATCTGGATCACCGCGCCGGCAAGAACGGGTAACGCAACAAACAGCGCCAGAATGCTTATCGGCAGTCCGATCTGCGTGCCGTAGACGGCGCCCAACGTGCCGAAAGACGAGTTGGAGATGCCAAGCAGGAGGACCGAGAACACGGCGACCGGCGAGTTGACCCAAAGCTCCTTGATGTTGAGTCCGGTCGAGACGAGCGGCTGCGGGGCACGCGAGGAAGATACGGCTGTCGGGATCAGCGCCATGGCGTAAACCATCGCGGCTAGGACGAAAAAGAGGTAGCCGCGCGTGTCGCCCAGCGTCAGCACCATCTGGCCAGCGGTCGAGGCGGTGAGGTTCACCATCTGGTAGACGCCGAAGACTTTGCCGCGCGATTCCTTGCCGACTTTCTCGTTGAGCCAACTCTCCACGATCATGGCTGCACCGGCGAAACAGAAACCAGACAGGGCGCGCAACGGCACCCATGCATAGGGCGTCAACAAGAGCAGAGAGGTAAGAACCGCCAGGCAGGCAAGCGCGGCCATCACGGAATAGGAACGGATATGGCCAACCCGGGCCACCAGTTTGGAGACCACAAGGCAGCCGGTTACAAAGCCGACGGCCCACCCGGTGCCCAAGAGGCCGAGTGAGAACGTGGAGAACCCTTCCTGCCCGCCGCGTACCGGCAGAAGCAGCGAGTTCACACCACCGGCGAAGAACAGAAAGCCGGAGCCTAGAAGCAAGGCCATGATAGGCAGGAGATGGCGGGTCATCGGGATGTCCTGAAAGGCGTGGATGCGCGCGAAGCGCGGTGTTCCATTCGCCCGCAATCATGGCTCGCGCGTGATCGCACAAGCGCGCGTTTGGCTTAGCCGCTATGCGATGGGTGCACAGCGCCAGGTTCTTTTCCGAACCTATATGGAAGGATGACTGTACCTGCCCGTACCATCATCACTGGCATGGACCGACTGCCGTCGTTAGTATCCAAGAACCCCCGAAGACCGCCATTTGGCCAGTCTGAAAACCCGGATTTGAGCATGTCGCAGCCCGCCATCGACGCCCCCTCGCCGTTCCCGACCTACGATACCAGCTATCTGTCGCTGCCCAAGCCCCTGTTTAGCCGGGTGGAGCCTTATGGTGCGTCTTCACCGCAACTTCTGAAGCTGAATGAGGCCTTGGCGGAGGCCGTGGGGGTCAACAGTCAAGCGATGAGCGATGCGCAAGCAGCGGCGATGTTTTCCGGCAATGATCTTGCGGACGGCTCGCAACCGCGCGCTATGGCCTATGCGGGTCATCAGTTCGGCGGGTTCAACCCAGGGTTGGGCGATGGGCGCGCGCT
>JBHJIX010000099.1:0-35271 GCA_050043025.1 Cohaesibacteraceae bacterium | reverse complement strand
TCATTCTCTTGATGGGGTCGACGGTCCAACGCTCATAACTAGACGGACTCAGCGATCCCGCCCAACTGTCGAAGATCTGTACCGCATCGACACCGGCTTCAATCTGTCGGGAAAGATACCGCTCGGACGCCTTAACCAGCAGATCGATAAGACGAGCAAACGCGTCTGGCTTCTGGAGCGCAAACAAGCGGGCTTTGGCCTGATCAGGGCTGCCGCGTCCACCAACCATATAGGTCGCCACCGTCCAAGGCGCGCCGCAAAACCCCAGCAAGGTCACCTCATCAGGAAGCGCTGCGCGAAGGCGCTCTACCGTCTCGATCACAGGATCAAGAAGCCGATCTAACGACGACGGGGCATCGCCAAATCGCGCGATCATCGCATCGATCTCCTCGACGCCCATCGCCGGCAGGATCGGCCCGATCCCCTCCTCAAAGCGCACATCCTGGCCCAACGCATGTGGCACGACCAGGATGTCGGAAAAGAGTATCGACCCATCAAAGCCAAACCGGCGGATAGGCTGAAGCGTCACCTCACAGGCAAGTTCCGGATTGTCGCAAAGGTCCAAAAACGACCCCGCCTGGGCCCGCGTTTGCCGATACTCCGGCAAGTAACGACCAGCCTGCCGCATCATCCAGATCGGCATCCGCGTGCCTGTTTGGCCCCGCAGCACATTCAACAACAGCCGTTCAGACACCACACTTCCTTTTCACTGCCATTCTCGCTTCAAACTCTCCGCACAGCAAAAAATAAATCCTCTCTTGAAAAGAGGACCATCTTTTTATTAGCCGTGGAAAAGACTCATAACTTCGTCCCACATCCGGACACAGCGAACGCTCAAAAACGCCCGATTTACCCGTGGATCAATCCCAAAAATCTTTGGCCTTTGAGAACCTATTCAATCCTCGATCACCAAAGCCGATGACCTAAGTCTTAACAAAGCGTTAACGCGATGCCCATCAGACCTAATGACCCTATCGCTGATCCCCGCGAAGAGAGATGAGCCGCCCAGAAAGCACCTCATCCACACTTTTCCACACACCGTCACCAGCTTGCGCAAATTCTTCACCGTCACACTCGGCCCAGCGACACCATGAACAAACTGGGCGATGATTTTGGACATCACCCTCAAATCGGCTCATAAGCATCCCGCCTGAATACCAGCACCGTATTCTGGGCACGTTCATCCACACCCATCCGCCGACAGGGCCAGCCTCCGTTGACATCTGCCTCGCCGCGCTTTTTCCACCTACATCTTGTGTCCGACTCCACCGGTGAGACCCTTTCGACCGTCTCACGGGCGGTCGCATCGCGTTATCCCACCGCGCGCGCCATCGAGCACAGCTACGTTATGGTCCGCGATCCGCAGCAGATTGATCGGATCGTGGCCTCGGTGGAGCAGGCCCCCGGGATCGTTCTCTACACAATTGTCGATCCCGATCTTGCTGGCCGCCTCGCGGAGCGCTGCCAGGCGATCCCCGTACCGGTCGTTTCCGTTCTTGATCCGGTTAACGCCGTCTTCCAATCCTATCTTGGAGACTTCGCTGCGCCGACCATCGGCGCGCAGCACGTGCTCGACCAGGACTATTTCCAGCGCATCGAAGCCATGAATTTTACGATTGCGCATGACGATGGCGCGCTGCCGCCCAATCTCGATCAGGCGGATATTGTGCTGGTCGGCATTTCGCGCACGTCGAAAACCCCGACATCCATCTATCTGGCCCACCGTGGCTATCGAACGGCAAACTACCCGCTGGTTCCAGGCGTCGACTTGCCTGAGGAGCTGATCCAGCCGACGACGGCCTTCGTGGTTGGCCTCACCGCCAAGACCGACCGCATTATCCAGATCCGGCGCAACCGGATTCTGGCCGACACCGGACAGCCCGACGAAAGCGACTACACCGACAAGGCGCGCGTGGCCGCCGAGATCGCCAATGCCCGCCGCCTTTGCACCCGCCAGGGTTGGCCTGTCATCGACGTATCCCGCCGCTCCATTGAAGAGACGGCTGCGGCGATACTCACCCGCTACCGTGAGCACAAGGAAGAGGAGCAGGCCCTGTGAGCGCCCGGCTCATCCTTGCATCTGGCTCGCCGATCCGCCGCAACCTGCTGGAAGGCGCTGGTCTTTCCCTAGAGGTGGAGCCGGCAAATGTGGACGAGCGAGCACTTGAGAGCGAGCTCAAAGGGAAATCGCCAGCGCACCTTGCCCAGTCGCTGGCCGTTGCCAAGGCCGTTCATGTCTCCAAAACCAATCCCGACGCTTGGGTGATCGGCGCCGATCAGGTGCTCGATCATGATGGCGGCGTGCTCCATAAAGCGCCCAGCGGCGAAGCAGCAGCCAGGAAACTCCAGCGCCTTCAGAGCTCGGTGCATCATCTCACCTCAGCCGCAGCGCTGGTCAAAAACGGCCAAACCCTCTGGACCGGCCATGACCGCGCCGCACTCACCATGCGGCCCCTAAGCGCCGAAACCATCGAAGCCTATCTAGCCAAAGCGGGCGATGCGGCGACCCAAAGTGTCGGTGCCTACCGCTTGGAGGAGCTGGGCGCGGCGCTCTTTGAGCGCATTGATGGCGACTATTTCACCATTCTCGGCCTGCCACTTCTGCCACTTCTTGCCGCCCTGCGGGACCAGGGCATTGATCCGATTGTTTCCGGAGGCCAGCCATGACAATCCGTGCCGCGGTCCTCGGTTGGCCGATCAGCCACTCCCGATCACCGTTGATCCATGGAAAATGGCTCAAGACCTACCGAATCGACGGAAGCTATGAGCCCATCGCCGTCGATCCGACAGATGCAATTGATTGGTTCGCACGTTTTGCCGACCATGGCCTTGTCGGCGCGAACGTCACGATCCCTCACAAGGAAACGGCTCTCGCGGCTTGTGCCCATGTCGAAGACCATGCTGCCCGCCTTGGCGCAGTGAACACGCTTTGGCTGGACAACGGCGAGCTTTGCGGCACAAGCACCGATGGCGAAGGCTTCATAGCAAACCTTGCCGATCAGGCGCCAAACTGGACCAGCCATCCCAACGCTGACAACGCCCTCATTCTGGGTGCCGGTGGCGCCGCCCGCGCGATCATCGATGCCCTGTTGGTTCTAGGCCTTGATCGCATCACATTGTTGAACCGGACCCAAGATAGAGCCGAGAGGCTCGCCGTTCACTTCAATGCTGTCTTCGGGGCGGACAAAGTCCGCGCCGGTACTCTCGGCGCATTTGGCGGGCATGCCGGCGATGCGGGGTTGATCATCAACACCACCGCGCTCGGCATGCAGGGCCAGCCACCGCTCGATGCGCCGGTGGATGCGTTCGCCAGCGGCGCAACAGTTGCTGACATTGTCTACACGCCGCTTGAAACCGACCTCCTGAAACAGGCCAGAGAGCGCGGTCACCCGACGGTTGATGGCCTTGGTATGCTTTTGCATCAGGCCGTTCCGGGGTTTCAGCGGTGGTTTGGCGTCAAGCCGGCCGTCACCGACGAGCTGCGGCAGATCATCATCGATGATTTACATTCAAAAACAACGACTTAAATGATGTTACGCGTCGGTCTGACAGGCTCCATTGCCACCGGCAAGTCAACGACGGCCCAGCTTTTCGCCGATGCAGGTGTACCGGTGCATGACGCCGACGCCGCCGTTCATGCCATCTACCAGGCCGAAGGCGTTGAACCCGTCGGCGCGTTGATTCCCACAGCCATTAGCGAAGGCATCGTCGATCGCCCGGCTCTCAAGGAAGCGCTGGCCGATGACGCCTCACTCCTCGCCAAACTGGAAGCCATCGTCCACCCGCTGGTTCATGCGCGCGAAGAAAAAGCCATTGCAGAGGCCGAGGCCGGCGGTCACACGATAATGCTGTTCGACATTCCGCTCCTCTTCGAGACCGGCGGCGATGACCGCATGGATAAGGTGATCGTCACCCAATGCGAACCGGCCACTCAGATGGAGCGGCTCATGGCCCGTCCAGGCATGACGCGGGAAACCGCCGACATGCTGATCGCCCGTCAGATGCCGCAGGCAGAGAAGAAGGCGCGCGCCGACTATCTGGTTTCGACCGACCATGGCAGAGCCGCCGCGCGCGAACAGGTTTCAGACATCTCGAAAGACTTGAAAAAGCTGGCCGCCGAAAGGTGAGCATAAACTGACCGCTCGGGATTCCCATCAGGCAACCTGTTTGGCATGGTTGGCCCCATGCGAGAAATCATTTTCGACGTTGAGACCACCGGCCTCCGCGCCCGCGACGGCGACCGCATCTGTGAGATAGCGGCTGTGGAAATGGTCGATTACGTGCCGACCGGCGCGACCTTCCACGAGTATGTGAACCCGACCATCACCATGCCACCGGAAGCTGAAAAGGTTCATGGGCTCTCGGATGCATTTCTCGCCGATAAGCCCTTGTTTGATAGCATCGCGGACAAATGGGTCGATTTCATCGGCACTGACCGTCTGGTGGCCCACAACGCCATGTTTGATTTCGGTTTTGTGAACGCCGAGCTTGAGCGCTGCGATCTGCAACCTATGTCATTCGAGCGCATGATCGACACGGTCGCGATCGCCAGGCGTAAGTTCCCTGGCTCAGACAATTCCCTTGATGCATTGTGCGTGCGCTTCGGCATCGATCTGTCGGCACGTACCAAGCACAACGCCCTGCTCGACACGCAGTTGCTGGCGGACGTTTATGTCGAGCTGATCGGCGCTCGGCAGACGGCGATGCGGTTTGGCGAAAACACGGCGACCCGTCTTGCTGCCGATGCCCCATTGGCGGAGCGAGCCCGTCCCTTGCAGCGCTTGGTAAGCGAAGAGGAAGAAGCAGCCCACGCCGCTTTCCTCGAAACGCTCGGCGAAGACGCAATCTGGAACCGTTACATCAAAAACTGATCCCGACCTGTCCTTCAGGCGTGAAAAAACCGGGCAGGAGACCTGCCCGGTTGATAACAGACCAAAAAGATCAAGCGCTTAGCTCGCCGCTTGGCGACCTTGCTGTTGCTGCATGGCACGCTGACGATAGAGGGCGAGGAAGTCCACAGGATCGAGCATCAGCGGCGGGAAACCAGCCTGACGTGTAGCGTTCGCCAGAATTTCGCGGGCAAATGGGAACAGAAGGCGCGGCGCTTCGATCATCAGCGCGACCTGGCCCTGCTCCTGAGTCATGTTGGCCAGTCGGAAGAGACCAGCATAGGCAAGTTCCACGGCAAACAGCATGTCTTTGCCGGCACCAGCCTTGGCTTCCAGCTTCAGCACAACTTCGTGTGTGCCTTCAGCCTTCGGGTTCACGCCGACCGAAACATTGATGTCGATTTTCGGCTGAGTCTTGTTGCGGAAGGAATCCGGCGCGTTCGGGTTTTCAACCGACAGATCTTTGATGTACTGCGCCAGCGCTTGGAAGCGCGGTGCGGTCTGTGCGCCCTGACCGGCAGCTCCGGCTGGTTGTGCCGCAGCTGTGGCAGCCGCAGCAGCAGCAGCAGCGCCACCACCATTGGTTGCGCCGTTTTCAGCTTTGGCCTCATCGGCGTTGGCTGCGTCTTCCTCTTTGGGTGCGTCTTTGTCGTTGCTGTCAGACATGAATGTGTTCGCTATTCCTAGAACTCTGCAAGATGAGGGCGGATCGGACGGCCCTGGGAAACACGCCAAACGGGCGGCTCAACCCATCCGTCAAGAAACGGTGTGGCGCTCGCTAACACTTTGCCCGGCGGGCGGCAAGCTTTTGCCAGATGAAGGCAAAACAATGCTCAGGCGGCAATACGTCGCTATCACACCCATAAGCTGTATCGATTGCGCCCTTAGGCCAGCAATACCCCGTCAGGATGCCCAGGGATTGCCATTGGGACGCCCGGCAGCAGGCCGCTCTTCGTTCGTTGCTTCTGCGTCAATCACAACCGTTTTATCAGCTTGAGGTCGTTGGGGCCTGCCCGGAGATTGCCAACGGCCATCCATCGGCGGCATGCGGTTGGGCATCTGGCGGCCATAGCGCGGCCAAACCAGCGTTTGGATCGGCTTGATCAACAAAAGCAGGCCAATAAGGTCCGTCAGAAACCCAGGGATGATCAGAAAGACGCCGCCCAGAAAGCCGAGCACTAGCCCGCCAAGTTCCTGGCCTACCGTTTCTCCGCGTTCTGCCCGCTCCTGCATGCGCACAACGCTTGCCACCACGATGGTCCGGATGATGAGACCCCCGGCAAGCATGCCTAGAATCACCAGCGCAATCACACCAAGCAGGCCGACCGCGTTCGCCATGGCGACGAATCCGGCAATTTCCAAAAAGATCAGAAGCAAAAAAACAAAGGCAAAAGGCATGGGGTCCACATGGGAAGCATGCTAGGAAGATGCAAGCAGCTTAACGCTCGCGCAGGCCCTGCGATAGCGGCAAATGCATCGAACAGGCCATTGCGGCGCACAATCGCAGTGCAATCCGCTTGCGCCGGCCTCTGGATGCTGCTTGAAACGCACCTACATTAGAAACCAGTCCCGTTAAACCAACACGAGGTCCGGATGGCGGTGCAAAAAGCACCTGTCAGGCCGGAACGGTAACGCCGGTGGATATTTATACACTCTTCTTTCTCGCCATCGCGGTGGTGATCTTTTTCCGGCTGCGCTCGGTCCTTGGCCGGCGTACTGGTCATGAGCGCCCGCCCTTTGATCCCTATTCGGCCCGCGAGGAAGCCGAAACAGGGGGCGACAAAGTCGTCACCTTGCCGACAGCTCGCGCTCGCCAGGATGCGCCGGACCCAGACGACCAAATCGGTGGCGTCGTGAAACCCGGCTCGGCCGTTGAAACCGCGCTGAAGACACTCCTTTCGACCGACCCGCATTTCAATGCGCGCGAATTCATCGATGGCGGCCGTCTGGCCTATGAGATGATCGTGACTGCCTTCGCAGCGGGCGACAAGGCAACCTTGCAGCCGCTCCTTGATGAGGAAGTCTATGCTGGATTCGTCAAAGCGATCGATGATCGCAACACGGCCGGCGAGACGGTGGACTTTACGTTCATCGGCCTCGACAAGTCCGACATTGTGGAAGCTGAACTTGCTGGCGACATCGCGCAGATCACCTTGCGGTTCAAAAGCCAGCTGATCTCTGTGACCAAGGATTCTGATGGTCGCGTCATCGATGGCGATCCATCCGAGGTCACCGAGATGACAGACATTTGGACGTTTGCCCGTGACGTGCGAGCGGACAATCCGAACTGGAAGCTGGTCGCCACCGAAGCGACCTAGGACAAACGGCTAAAAGGGGGCGAGAGGCGGCAAGGTGTGGGAGCCCATCCGTGGCTGCGTGGCACTTGCCGCCGGGCTCATGCTAGGCCTTGTGCCCATGCTCCCCGGACCTTCCTCACCATCGACCAATTTGAACGTCGTTGCCGCGCAGGCCGCTGATCTGGGCCGGGCCGGTTTCCCCGCCGGTCAGACCTCCATTAGCTTCTCCGACCTGGACGGCTGGGCGGCCGATGACCACGCTGCCGCGCTGCAGGCCTTCGCGCGTTCCTGCGCGCAGATGACCCAGCGCCCGCCGCGCACCCGACCCGCTGGCGTGGAGGGCGATGCACTTGCAGCGCTCTGCCCGCTGATCGACGACGCAGCCGACGACCCCCGCAGTTTCTTCGAGAAGCATTTCCAGCCCGTACGCATTGAAGCCTCCGGGCGCCTAACCGGTTACTTTGAACCCCGGGTCGAGGCATCCTTTGAGCGCACCGAGCGCTTCCAATATCCCCTTCACGCTCGCCCGCCCGACCTGCTGGAGTTGGCCGATGATTCCCGCGCCCTTGGCATCAATGACGAGGTGACGTGGGGACGCGCAACGGCCGACGGCTTTGAAGCCTTCCCAGACCGCGCCGAAATCATGGCCGGCGCACTCGACGGCCAGGGGCTTGAGCTGGTCTGGCTCGACAACCCTGTCGACGCCTTTTTCATCCACATTCAGGGTTCAGCACGCCTCGCCATGACCGACGGGGCGGTCCAGCGTTTGAACTTTGCCGGCAAGTCAGGCCACGCCTACACGCCCATTGGTCGAACGCTCGTTGAGCAAGGCGAGATGGCGCTTGAAGACGTGACAATGGACGCGCTTCGTGCCTGGCTGTTCGACGCTGATCCGGAGGCGCGCGACAACGTTCTCGCGTCGAATCGCTCCTACATCTTCTTCGCCCTTTCTGGTGACACGGACCGAGACGCCGGACCGATTGCGGCCGCAAACGTTCCGCTAACCGCGGGACGCAGTCTCGCTGTGGACCGCCATCTGCACACCTTCGGGACACCAGTTTTCATTTCCTCGCCCGACCCCCTCCCTGGATCAAATGAGCCGTTGCGACGCCTGGTGATTGCCCAGGATACTGGCTCGGCCATCATCGGCCCGGCGCGTGGTGATCTTTTCATCGGGTCTGGTGAAGCAGCTGGCAGTCTTGCCGGGCAGATCAATCAGCCGGTGACCTTCACGCTGCTCGTGCCGTTAAACCCCGGTGGTTGAGGATGGCGAAGAAGAAGCGAAACGCCAAACCAGCCAAAGATGCCGGACAGACCGATGTCGGTCTGTGGGATCGCGTCAAAACCACCGTTGATCCCCTAAGCGCTGACCAGCGCCTGCGTTACTCCCAGGCATTGGCGGAATTGGTCGATGAGCCCGTTCGCACGCGCACAAACAGACCGGCAGAACCGGCGCATGGCGCGATAGCGCATCATGCCAAGGGCCACAAAGCCTATGCGCACACGCCGCCGCCGGCCGAAAAACCCAAGAAACTCAAGATCAATGGAGCTCCCCAGCCGCCGCTCGTTGATCTTGATCGAAAAACCAAAAGCCGGATTGCGCGCGGACGAACGCCGATCGATTCGCGCATCGATCTGCACGGCATGCGCCAGCACGAAGCGCAGGATGCCCTGCGCGCCTTCATCTGGCGCGCCCATGCAAGAGGCGATCGCACGGTTTTGGTGGTCACCGGCAAGGGCAGCCGACAGGCCAAGCCGCATCCCGACGCGCCGCCCTGGGCGGTCGGATCAGGGATTTTGCGCCGCGCCGTCCCACAATGGCTGGCCAGCGCCGATATGCGCTCGGCCGTTTTGGGGGTTGAGCCGGCCCATATCAGCCATGGCGGCGAAGGCGCGCTCTATGTACGCCTGCGGGCCAAAAAGGCTTGAGGGCCATGGCAAGCCGCGCTCTTACCCCGCTTGGCGAAAAGCTCCGGTCCTTACGGGCCGAACGCGGGATCACCCAGCGCGACATGGCCACCGCACTCGGCGTCTCCAGCGCCTACCTCTCATCCATGGAGTACGGCAAGCGCGGCCTGCCTAACTGGGGTTTCGTCCAGCGGCTGGTCGGCTACTTCAACCTCATTTGGGATGATGCCGATGAGCTGGAACGCCTAGCGCTCCTGTCTGATCCGCGTGTGATCATCGACACGGTCAGGCTTCCGCCGGAGGCCACACGGCTCGCCAACCACATGGCGCAGCGCATCGGCCAGCTTTCGCCGGCCGACTGCATTTACCTGGAAAACGTCATCGACATGCTGATCGATGGCACGGCCCCGGCTCTGGAGCCGCAAAAGCCCTCGCGCCGAGAAAACGACGCCGACTGAAGGCTACAGAATGTAGCGCGACAGATCGGTGTTCTTGGCCAGATCGCCGATATTGTCGTTCACATGCGCCGCATCGATGGTGATTTCCTCGCCTGAGCGATCAGGCGCGGTGAAGGAAATCTCATCCAGAATGCGCTCCATTACGGTCTGAAGCCGTCGCGCGCCGATGTTTTCGACCGAGCCATTCAGGCTCACCGCGATGTCGGCAATCGCATCAATGGCATCGTCGGTAAAATTGATCGTCAGACCCTCAGTGCCCATCAGTGCCACATACTGTTTGATGAGGCTCGCCTCGGTGTCTGAGAGAATCTGGCGGAAATCATCCTTGTTGAGCGCGCGTAGTTCGACCCGGATTGGCAGACGGCCTTGCAGTTCCGGCAACAGGTCCGACGGCTTGGCGACGTGGAACGCGCCAGAGGCAATGAAGAGGATGTGGTCGCTCTTCACCGGCCCATACTTGGTCGCCACCGTGGTACCTTCGACCAGCGGAAGCAGATCACGCTGCACGCCTTCGCGGGAAACATCGCCGCCGCGGCCAGCGTTTGAGGCGATCTTGTCGATCTCATCCAAAAACACGATGCCGTTGTTTTCGGTCAGCTTGATGGCCTCAGCGGTAATCTCATCATCATCGAGCAGCTTGTCGGACTCCTCGGCAAGCAGGATGTCGTGGCTTTCGGCCACAGAGACCCGGCGCTTCTTGGTGCGCTGGCCGCCAAAGGCTTTACCGAGCATATCGGACATATTGATCATGCCCATGTTCGCGCCCGGCATGCCCGGGATCTCGATCATTGGCGCCCCGCCACCGGTGTCGCGCACGGAGATCTCGATCTCTTTCTCGTTGAGATCGCCCTCGCGCAGCTTCTTGCGGAAACTGTCGCGGGTGGCAGGCGATGCGTTTTCGCCCACCAGCGCGTCCAGCACACGGTCTTCAGCGGCAATATGGGCTTGCGCCTGCACTTGCTTGCGGCGCTGGTCACGCACCAGGCCGATGGCCGACTCCACCAGATCGCGGACGATCTGCTCCACGTCACGGCCGACATAGCCGACCTCGGTGAATTTGGTGGCTTCCACCTTGATAAAGGGCGCATTGGCAAGCTTGGCAAGACGGCGGGAAATCTCCGTCTTGCCGACGCCGGTCGGCCCGATCATGAGGATATTTTTCGGCAGAACTTCTTCTTTGAGATCATCATCGAGCTGCTGACGACGCCAGCGGTTGCGCAGCGCAATGGCGACCGCGCGCTTGGCGTCCTTCTGGCCGATGATGAAACGGTCGAGTTCCGAAACGATCTCGCGGGGAGAAAAAGTGGTCATGTAGTCCGGGATCCTGTCGCAGGGGTCGGTGTCGTGTCCGATGAAGGAAACCGCTCCATCAGCAGTGTTACCGAGCCATCGCGGTTGGTGTAGCTGTCAAAACGGGAGAAACCCGCCTTCTCGTAGGCGCGCACGGCGCGCAGATTGCTGGCATCGGGATCGATGATGACGCGCGGCACACCGTCGGCAAAAAGCTGATCGGCAAGCGCGCGCACCGCCTTGGACCCCAGGCCCTTGCCCAGCATGTTGGGTGGGCCGATGGTGATATCAATACCCATGGTCCCCGGCGCTTGTTCCGCCACCCAGGGCTCATCGACAATGGCCTCCGCTGGCTGGGCTTCACAGGCCCAGCACTGGATGTAAGCGAACAGCTCGCCATCGGCCGAGGCAATAAACCCGCGCGATTCGCCGGTTTTCTCGCCGTCATAGATGAGCTGGATTTCCTTGTCCGGATCGCCCCACCATTCCGGAGCGTGGGGCGCTGACAACCACGCCTTCAGGAGCGTGCGATGCTCTTGCTTGACCGGCTCAAAGTGAAACATGGCCATAGAACCGGCTAGCCATGCACGCTGTGCGGCGTGTCGGGTTGGGCAGGATTGGGCAGCCGGGCGGAAAAGCCGGCCGGCAAGATGCCCAAAAACAGCCGTCGCAGCGGATGCCAGCCCAGTGCGAGCGCAACGATCATGATACCCAGAACCAGCGCCGTCGCCGCAAACTGCACGTTTGATGGCATGCCGGATTGGCTGATCGCGTAAGCAATCGCGCCGCCCAGGTACAAAAGCGCCGACACGATGAAGGCCCGCCGATCGATCAGCAGGGCCAACAGACCAAGAACCGTAACCACCAGAAACACGCGCACGGCTTCGTAGGTGTTGGAAATGTCCATCGCATCAAGCCCGCCAACGAGTGAGAACACGATCAAGGGTGCCGCCAAAAGATGGAGCCAGAAGGCATTTTCCGACTGGCGTTTGCGCCGTTCAGGATCACGCAGCTCATAGGAAAGTGCCACCGCCAGCACCATCAGACCGGTGATCCCGGCGAAGAACTGAAAGACTCCGTCGGCATTGCCGCCCATCGCGGCCTCAACGGTGTTGTAGATGGCAAAGGCTGAGCCACCAGCAATGAGCAGCATTGCAAAGGGCAGCCGGAAGCGGACATAAAAGACCAAACCGGCCAGGGCGAAAAACAGGGCTAAGGCGATCGTCGGCGCATCGCCGCCGTCGGAGATTGCACCGGTGGCAATGAGCAGCAAAGTCGCGGCTACGGCCAGTGCGAACGTGAAGGCCAAACAGGTCACCAGGCTGGCGAGCGGCATGCGCAGGCGCGCCGTCACCCATTCGGCCACCAACCAGGCGATGACCGCCAGGCCGAGCGCTAGACTGACATCGTCGAAGCCAACAACACCATCGATTTGCAGGCCAAAGACTTCCGAGGCGACGCCGCCCAAACCCAGCGCCAGAATGATGATACCGAGCGCCAAAAAGACATCGCGAAACCCCCGAAACAGGGCAAAAGGCTCATCGCTCGCTTCGAGCGCCGCAAACTGTTCCGCGGACGGCGCGACGGGCAACTGCCGAAGAGCTTGCGCCTGGTCGGGCGTGATGATGCCGGCGGAAACGCCTGCCTTTATGCGGTCGAATTCATCCATGGCTCTGTCGCTCGTTTGGCTCGCTTATCAGGCCGCGTCGTCGATCACTTCGGAAACAACGCTGTGGTTGGTGTAGACGCAGATATCAGCCGCGATGGTAAGCGCCCGCTTGGCGATCTCTTCGGCGCCATGGTCGCTGTCGGCGAGCGCGCGGGCCGCCGCCAAAGCATAATTGCCGCCAGACCCGATGGCCATGATGCCGTCTTCGGGCTCCAGCACGTCGCCGGTGCCGGTCAGAATCAGGCTTTCATCCTTGTCGGCGACCAGCATCATCGCCTCAAGGCGGCGCAGATAGCGGTCGGTGCGCCAATCCTTGGCAAGTTCAACGGCGGCGCGCTTCAACTGGCCGGGATATTGCTCAAGCTTGGATTCTAGCCGCTCAAACAGCGTGAACGCATCCGCCGTTGCACCAGCAAACCCGGCAATCACATCACCGCCGGCCAAACGGCGCACCTTGCGGGCATTGCCTTTGATGATTGTTTGGCCGAGCGACACCTGGCCATCGCCGGCCACCACAACCTTGCCGCCCTTGCGAACGGTGACGATGGTGGTCGCATGCATGCTTTGATGTCCCGACGATCCGTCGGTATGGGACTGAAATGTCATGAAAGGGTCCTTCAAACGTTAGCCCATCAGGGCTTTTCACCGGATGTAAGGGCTATGAAGGCGATTGCAAACCATCGCGCCGCCAGGAGCCGCCGGATAACCAACAGATCGGTCGTTAGCCTCCAAGGCTTGGAACCGGACGACGGCACTGCTAGAGGAAAACGCTGTTTCTCCCGCTATCTGCTATCCCTTTATCCAGCCCCATTGTCTTGCGAGCCCTGCCATGTCGCGCACCGCCACGCTTGAGCGCGCCACCAAGGAGACGTCGGTCAAAGTGACCGTAGATCTCGATGGCACCGGCGCGTCCTCCATCACGCTCAACGGCGCTGGCTTCTTCGCACATATGCTCGATCAACTCGCCAAGCATTCGCTTGTCGATATCACGGTGGAAGCGACCGGCGATGTGGAAATCGACGACCACCATCTGGTGGAGGATGTCGGCATCACGTTGGGTCAGGCGATCCAAGAAGCGTTGGGCGACAAGCGCGGCATCCGCCGTTATGCTTCCATCGATTTGCCGATGGACGCAGCGCTGTCGCGCGCGGCGGTTGATGTCTCAGGCCGGCCATTCTTGGTCTGGCGGGTGGAGTTCACGGCACCCAAGATCGGCACGTTCGACACCGAGCTGGTGCGCGAGTTCTTCCAGGCGTTCGCCATGAACGCTGGTATCACGCTGCACATGGAAAGCGCCTATGGTGCCAACAGCCACCACATTGCCGAAAGCCTGTTCAAGGCTGTGGCGCGTTCGCTGCGTGATGCGCTGGCCATCGATCCCCGTGTCGCTGGCGACCTGCCGACGACCAAGGGCGTTCTTTAGGGAGACGAGCCGATGAAGCTTTACTCCGTCTTTGAACCACCGCTCTCCGGCGGTACCGCTGCCGAGCGTGCTGAAAAGCTGGTGTTCGTCCGCCATGGCTGGTCGCTGGCCGCTCTGCTAATCGCGCCCATCTGGATGTTGCTCCGCCGGCTCTGGATTGTGCTGCTGCTTTATCTCGTCGTGGGTGGTGCGATCCAGGTTTTGGGTCTGGTGCTCGCACCCTGGTTAGCCGGCGCATTGTCCATCGCTCTGGCGCTCATCATCATGGTGGAGGCCGGCCAGCTTCGGCTGGAGATGATGGCAGGCAAAGGCTATCGCGAGATCGCCGTCATCGAAGCGCGCAACCAGCGCGAGGCCGAACGCAAGTTCTTTTCAACCTGGCTCGCCGAACCGACCGACCCGCGTCCGACACCGGCGACGCCAGCGCCGCAACACACAGTCCTGCGACCCACAAGTTCCAAGCCGCCGGCCTTGCCCGGCCTGCCACAGTGAGTCATCGTTTCATGACCGAATCGATTGCCATCATCGATTATGGCTCCGGCAATTTGCGCTCGGCCGGCAAGGCCTTTGAGCGTGTGGTCGCCGAAAAAGGCCTTGATGCCACCGTACAGGTGACGGCGGACCCTGATGTGGTCGCAAAGGCTCACCGGGTGGTCCTGCCGGGCGTGGGTGACTTTTCAGACTGCCGGTCAGGCGTCGCAGCGGTGCCAGGAATGGAGCAGGCACTCTTCCATGCGGTGACCGTGACGAAGGTTCCCTTTCTCGGGATCTGCGTCGGGATGCAGCTCATGGCGGAACGCGGATTAGAGCATGGCGTAACAGACGGATTTGGCTGGATTTCTGGCGATGTGGCTGCCATTGAACCGACCGATCCGAGCCTGAAAATCCCGCATATGGGCTGGAATGTGCTGGAGCAAACGCGCCCACACCCCATCCTGGAGGGCATTCCGACCGGTCCGGATGGCCTGCACGCCTACTTCGTTCACTCCTACCATCTGCAGGCGGCTAATGAGGCGGACGTTATCGCGCGTGCCGACTATGGTGGACCGGTGACGGCGATTGTTGGGCGAGACAATCTGGTCGGAACGCAGTTCCACCCGGAGAAAAGCCAGGCGCTGGGCCTCGCCCTCATTGGCAACTTCCTCACCTGGACGCCCGAGCTGACTGAGACTGCCCAAGTAAACGAAACGGTTGCGTAATGATTCTCTTCCCGGCCATCGATTTGAAGGACGGTGTCTGCGTGCGCCTGAAGAAGGGCGAGATGGATCAGGCCACGGTTTACAACACCGATCCGGGCGAACAGGCGGCTGACTTTGAGGCCATGGGCTTCACCCATCTGCACGTCGTCGACCTCAACGGCGCCTTCGCCGGCGAGAGCCAAAATGGCGCTGCCGTCGACGCAATTCTAAGCCGGGTCACAATGCCCGTTCAGCTGGGCGGCGGTATCCGTGATCACGCCGCCATCGAGGCCTGGCTCGACAAGGGCATCGCCCGCGTGATCCTCGGTACGATTGCCGTGCGTAACCCCGAATTGGTGAAAGAGGCGGCGCGCCGCCATCCCGGAAAGATTGTTGTCGGCATCGATGCCCGCGATGGCAAAGTTGCGGTAGAGGGCTGGGCGGAAACATCCGACATGCTGGCGACCGATCTTGCCAAGGCGTTTGAGGACGCCGGCGTTGCCGCCATCGTCTACACCGATATCGATCGCGATGGCGTGCTGACCGGCATCAACTGGGACGCGACCATCGCCCTTGGCCACTCTGTGTCCATTCCAGTGGTCGCGTCAGGTGGGCTTGCCTCCATGGAGGACATCCGCCGCATGACCGCGCCCGATACCGCGCACTTGGAAGGTGCCATTTCCGGCCGGGCGCTTTATGATGGGCGCATCGACCCGGCTGAGGCCCTGACAACTCTAGGAGCGATCTGATGAGCCTGCGCATGCGCTCCAAAGAGCGTATCAGCGAACAAGAAGCCAAACGATGGGCTTGGCGCTGGTCCATCGGGCTTGTGCTGATCATCGGCCTGTTTCCGCTTGTCGGCGCCTTTTTTGGTGAGCTGATCGCGCGAGCACTGGGCTGCGAGATCAACTTCCCCGAGATCGTCGGCGTCTGCGCGCGGCCAAACGCCTTTTTGGAAGCCATGGCCACATCGCTGATGGGCATGATCCAGTGGGCTATCATGACCGTTCCGATGGCTATCCTCACGCTGATCGGCCTCGCCATCACCTATGTGATTTTGAAGAAACGCGGCGAAAACGCCTGAACCGCCTGTTTCGGCGCTGGCAATGGACACGAGTATGACGAACACCAAAACCTGGACGGTTTACCTGTCCGGCGAAATTCACACCGACTGGCGCGAGGAAATCGAGCAGGCGACCCAGGCTGCCGGTCTCCCGGTACGCTTTTCAGCGCCCGTGACCGATCATTTGGCGAGCGATGATTGCGGCGTGGAGATACTGGGCGCTGAACCCAACAAATACTGGCACGACCACAAGGGAGCGATGGTCAACGCCATCCGCACCCGCACGCTCATTTCCGATGCGGACATTGTTGTGGTGCGGTTCGGTGAGAAATATCGCCAGTGGAACGCGGCCTTTGATGCTGGCTACGCAGCGGCGCTCGGAAAATCCATCATCGTCGTGCAACTGCCCGAGCATGATCATGCGCTGAAAGAGGTGGACGCCGCCGCCCTTGCCGTCGCCCGTGAGCCAGGGCAGGTCGCCGACATCCTGGCCTATGTGGTCAACGGGACGTTGCCGGGCGCGTCGGCAGCGCAGGCGGCGGAGTAGACGGCCCTCTTTTGCGTCACGGTTCGGCTGGTCTTTGTTGTTTCCATTGTTCACGATTTCTTGCAGATCGGGCCAGGTGGCACCGGGCAGAGGGCAACAATAGTTGGAGTTTTTGACCGCGATTTTGCATGCCTGGGTTCGGCTCAAGGTCTTGATTGATCGGGTTTTGTTTGGATCTGACGCAGACCAGCTTTCAAATGTATCCTTCTTCATCAGGCTGGTCGCTGGAGCCTCTCTGCCACTCGCAATTCTCCATCCCTTGGCTCGTTACGCGATCCAGAATTGGCATACTGCGGCAACCGTAATGCTTCTCTTGGTGGTAGGTACTCTAGCAGGTTGCGTGCTATCGGTCTGTGCCGACCGCCTTTGGGCAATCGTTTCAAGCAAGAATTCAAAGCATTAGGCTCAAGAAGTTCCGAATGTCCCTAAAACCCCGCGTTATTCCCTGCCTCGACGTCAAAGATGGCCGCGTCGTCAAAGGCGTGAACTTTGTCGATCTCGTTGATGCCGGCGATCCGGTTGAAGCTGCGATAGCCTATGACGCTGCCGGCGCCGACGAGCTTTGCTTCCTTGATATTACCGCAAGCCATGAAGATCGCGGCATCATCCTCGACGTGGTGCGCGAAACCGCCGAGCACTGCTTTATGCCCGTCACGGTCGGTGGCGGCGTGCGCACGTTGGAGGATATCCGCAACCTCCTGAAAGCAGGCGCCGACAAGGTGTCGATCAACACCGCTGCCGTCCATGACCGTGATTTCGTGCGCCGCGCCGCTGAAAAGTTCGGAGCGCAGTGCATCGTGGTCGCCATCGACGCCAAACGGTCCGTGAAGGACGACGGTACGCCAACCGGGGTTCAGTGGTTTGAAATCTTCACCCATGGTGGACGCAATCCGACGGGCATCGATGCCGTCGAGTACGCCAAAGAGGTCGTTGAACTCGGCGCAGGCGAGATTCTGCTCACCTCCATGGATCGCGACGGCACAAAGGCCGGCTTCGACCTGGAACTTACCCGCACCATTGCCGATGCCGTCACCGTACCTGTCATTGCCTCTGGTGGGGTCGGGACCAAGGATCATTTCGTGGAAGGTGTCCGTGACGGCCATGCCACGGCGGTACTTGCCGCCTCCGTTTTTCACTTCGGCACCTACTCGATTGGCGAAGTGAAACAGCATATGACGGATGCCGGCATCGCCATGCGCCCTGCCTGATGGGCGTATGATGGGCGCATGACCTGACCGCACCGGAGAGAGCTTTATGAGCTTCACGCTTCACGATCTGGAAGGCATCATTGCCGAACGGGCGGCAGCCCCAGTCGACAAAAGCTACACCGCATCTCTGTCGCTGGCGGGTATGCCCAAAGCCTCGCAAAAGCTTGGCGAAGAGGCGGTGGAAACGGTGATCGCTGCCATGGAGGGCGATCAATCCGCCATCACCAGCGAAGCTGCCGATCTCATCTACCACCTTCTGGTGGTCTTGCGCCTTGCCGATATTCCACTAGACAACGTGCTCGCCGAGCTTGCACGCCGCACGGCACAGTCTGGGCTTGAGGAAAAAGCCGCGCGCAACGCGTAAAGCGCCAAAGGGCGGGCCAAAATCCGCTCGGGTTACGGGGTCATCTGCCATGGATCAGTTCAGCCGGTCGGATCTTTCTCCCTATCGCTCCTTCACCCGCGATGAATGGGCAGCGCTGCGCGAAGGCGAGCCGATGGTGCTGGGCGCCGAGGAAATCGACCGCTTGCGCTCGCTGAATGACCGGCTTTCCATGGAAGAGGTCGAGGCGATCTATCTGCCGATGTCGCGCCTGCTTTCCATGTATGTCGAGGCAACGCAGGGACTTTTCGAGGCGACCAAGCGCTTTCTGGGGTCAAACGGCGCCAAAGTTCCGTTCGTGATTGGCGTTGCGGGGTCTGTAGCGGTGGGCAAATCCACCACAAGCCGCGTCCTTCAGGCGCTTTTGAGCCGCTGGCCCAACACGCCGAAGGTGGATCTCATCACCACCGACGGCTTCTTGTTGCCCAACGCGGTGCTGGAAGCTGAAAAGCTGATGAACCGCAAAGGCTTCCCGGAAAGCTATGATGTGAAGGCGCTTCTGGCGTTTCTCAGCCATGTGAAGGCTGGGCGTGAACATGTCGAGGCGCCGGTCTATTCGCACCTCACCTATGATGTGATCCCCGGGGAGGCGGTGTCCGTCGACCGCCCGGATATTCTGATCGTCGAAGGGCTCAACGTCCTTCAAGCGCGCCAGCCATCACCCTCCGAAGCGGACCGATCGGTCCCCTTTGTCTCTGATTTCTTTGACTTTTCAGTCTATATCGACGCGGAAGAAGACACGCTTCGCAAATGGTATGTCAGCCGTTTCATGCGCCTGCGTGAGACGGCGTTCCGCGATCCGGACAGCTATTTTCACCGCTATTCCAAGCTGAAGGACGACGAGGCGGAGGCAGTTGCCCTGCATATCTGGAACGGCATCAACCTGCCGAACCTGCGCGACAATGTTCGACCCACCCGCGCCCGCGCCGACCTCATCCTCACCAAGGGTGAGAAACACGCCATCGAGCGGGTAGACCTGAGGAAGGTCTAGATTCACAATTAACTGCATACCGTAGCGCCAATTCTTATGATATGCTCACTTGCATTGTAAGTCTTTGTCGACGCGGAGTAGTACTTTGAAAAAAGTTTCCATTCCTTTGATCGTGTTGTTAGGGCTTAGTAGTCCAGCGGTCGGTCAGCAGATCTCAGGAAGCTTTGAGTTTCGATGGTTGGATTCGCCCAATGGCGACCATCGCGACGTAGAGCTTATGTCGGAGGTTGTTTTTGTCAGCTCCGACGGAACGGTTTGGACAGTTCCGGTCGGCACAACAGTCGATGGCGCGTCCATCCCGCGGCTCTTGTGGACCTTTGCTGGGTCTCCCTTTGTCGGCAAATACCGGCGAGCATCGGTCTTTCACGACCACTATTGTGACATCGGAACTAGGCCGCAGGCCGCCGTCCATCTTATGTTTCGCGAAGTGATGCTGGCCGATGGCGCCTCCTGGCCCGAGGCTTACAGCAAATGGGCCGCCGTCGTCTTTGCCGGCTTGTGCCCGCAACAGACGGCCTCTTTGCAGCCATTTGATCGATTGCTGGCTGATCGGCCCGACGCTTTTGATCCAAGCATCATCGCCCAATTTAGCCTTCCGGCGCCGGAAAGGCCTAGCCTTGAGTTTGAGCGATTTGAGCAGGATTTGGCCGTCGCGCGCGAGGTTCTGACAGGTGAAGATCGTATTGTTTACGATAGCCTGGTCGATCTGAGGTTCAGTCACACCGACGAAGCGCTGGCTGAATTGGAAGAAGTCCTCTCCGACGTCACCGTGACAAGTGATCGTTTTGAAGAACTTGTTGTTCTTGCGGACCAAACAGTGCCGAGCAGGGTCCCTTTCCGATGAAGGGGGCGTTCGATCTTGATGCCGTCGATTAAGGTGAAAGCACCCTACGATCGACCGCTGCCAACACCAGCGCCAGCGCCCATTGTGCAAACAACAAACCGCCCATCATTTGCAGCGTAGCGGCCCAGCCCACTTCGGCGACATTGATGAAGTTGTAGGGGTACTCGCCAGTCACCCCGCCGCGCAGGAGAAGCCAACCGGCATAAGCAAGCGGCGCCAGCATCAACACATGCACCACGCGGAACTGCGCCGCCGCTGGGCGTTGGCGCAACGCCCACCAGGCGAAGAACAGCGCCGGCGCGATGTAATGCAGCCCGATGTTGGAAAAGCTCATGCCCTCGTCGGGCGCCAGAAGCAGGTGCCAGACGACGCCCACCAGCACGATCAGCGCGGCCAGAAAGGCATGCAGGCTGGGGTGGCGCGCCCAACGCAGCCAGGTTCCGCCGCTCACATACCAGCCATAGCCCGCAACCAACGCAGCATTGGTGAGGATCGACAGGAACGACAGATAGTGGACCACCGCTGCGATCCAGCTATCTCCAGCGCGCAACCGGTTGCTGATGGTCGCGACGCCCTGGTCGATGATCAGAAAAGTGCCCAACAACCCGCCAACAAGGGCAAGCATCATCAGAACAAAGAAGCGGGTGGAGAAAGAGGCTGACATTGCCTTCCATCTAACAAAAAGGGCGCCGATTGGCGCCCTTTCGTTGGTTTCAAATCGAAGCTCGCTTACTCAGCGGCCGGTGCATCCTCGTCACTTTCGACGATTTCCTGACCGGTCTCCTGATCGACCATCTTCATGCCAAGGCGAACCTTGCCACGGTCGTCAAAGCCCAGAAGCTTCACCCACACCTTGTCGCCTTCTTTGACGATGTCGGTGGTCTGCTTCACGCGCTGCGGCGCAAGCTGGGAGATGTGGACCAGGCCGTCTTTGGGGCCGAAGAAGTTCACGAACGCACCAAAGTCGACCGTCTTCACGACGGTGCCCTGGTAGATCATGCCCTCTTCGGGATCGTCGGTGATGGAGCGGATCCATTTGATAGCCGCCTCGATGGACTTGCCATCAGCGGAGGCCACTTTCACTGTGCCATCATCTTCGATGTTGATCTTCGCACCCGTCTTCTCGACGATTTCACGGATCACCTTTCCGCCCGAGCCGATCACGTCGCGGATCTTGTCGGTCGGGATCTGAAGCTGCTCAATGCGTGGAGCAAACTCGCCAAGCTCGGCACGGGCTTCGCCCAGCGCCTTGGCCATTTCGCCCAGAATGTGCAGACGACCGCCTTTGGCTTGGTCGAGGGCGATCTGCATGATCTCCTCGGTGATGCCATCGATCTTGATGTCCATCTGCAGCGAGGTCAGACCGTTCTCGGTACCGGCGACCTTGAAGTCCATGTCGCCGAGATGATCTTCATCACCCAGAATGTCGGACAGGACGGCGAATTCATCGCCTTCCTTGATGAGACCCATGGCGATACCGGCGACCGGAGCCTTCAGCGGAACACCGGCATCCATCAGCGCCAAAGAGGTGCCGCAGACGGTCGCCATGGAGGACGAACCATTGGATTCAGTGATTTCAGAAACCACACGTAACGTATAGGGAAACTCAGTCTTGGCTGGCAGCATCGGATGGATAGCGCGCCAGGCAAGCTTACCGTGACCCACTTCGCGGCGGCCCGGCGAGCCGATGCGGCCCGTTTCACCGACCGAGAAGGGCGGGAAATTGTAGTGCAGCATGAAGTGCTCATAGGTGAGCCCTTCCAGACCGTCGATCATCTGCTCATCATCGCCGGTGCCCAGTGTGGCAACGACGATGGCCTGGGTTTCCCCGCGCGTAAACAGAGACGAGCCGTGAGTGCGTGGCAGAATGCCGACTTCCGATTCAATCTGGCGCACGGTGACGAGGTCACGGCCATCAATGCGGCTCTTGGTCTTCAGGATGTTGCCGCGCACGGTGGCCGCTTCAACCTTCTTAAACACCGTTTTGACCTGGGTTTCGGTCCAGGCTGGGCTGTCGGCCCCTTCCGGGAAGAAGGTGGCCATCACCTTATCGCGCGCTCCACCGACGGCAGCCTGACGCTCCACCTTGGTGGTGATCTTGTAGGCTTCGGCCAGATCGTCGCCGACCATGCCTGAGACGGCATCATAAAGCTCTGAGAGATCTTCCGGCTGGAAGTCGCGCGGTTCCTTCGCGCACTTCTCGGCAAGCTGGATGATCGCGTCGATCACCGGCTGGAAGCCTTCATGGCCGAACATCACGGCCTTCAGCATGACGTCTTCTTGCAGTTCCTGCGCTTCGGATTCCACCATCAGCACGGCGTCGGCAGTACCGGCGACCACCAGATCCAGCTTGGTGTCTTCCATCTGGTCGTTGGTCGGGTTCAGCACGAACTCGTCATTGATATAGCCAACGCGCGCACCGCCGATCGGACCCATAAAGGGCACGCCAGAAAGCGTCAGCGCAGCTGAAGCAGCGACCATGGCGACCATGTCGGGATCGTTTTCCATGTCATAGGACATGGCAGTGCAGATCACCTGGGTGTCGTGCTTGTAGCCGTCCACGAACAGCGGACGGATCGGCCGGTCGATAAGGCGGGAAGTGAGGGTCTCTTTTTCCGTCGGACGGCCTTCGCGCTTGAAGAAGCCGCCGGGAATGCGGCCCGCCGCATAGAACTTTTCCTGGTAGTTCACCGTCAGCGGGAAGAAGTCGAGGCCCGGCTTCGGCGCGTGGGCAGACACAACGGTCGCGATAACGGTGGTTTCGCCATAGGTGGCGATCACGGCGCCATCGGCTTGGCGGGCAACCTTGCCCGATTCAAGCGTCAGAGGGCGGCCGCCCCAATCAAGGGTAATTTTGTGATGATCGAACATTCTCGTTCCTGTTTCGCCGGCTGGCCCTGATGGCCGAGCCCGGCTCTGTCGCTTTCCTCCCCATGAGGAAAGCTTCGGCAATCACGCTGCACAACAAGAAGGGGGGAGGTTGATGCCATAATGGGCCCGTCGGAGCGAAAACTCCAATCGGCAAGGCATGTGGGCGCCGTTTGGCGCTTATCTGCCCGGTAAAGCCCGCTTGCGACCAACAGCAAGACGACGAAGCCCTGAAATACCAAGATATGCGGTGTCAGGGGTCGGCAATCCTGCCAGTGACCAAAACGCGCCGGACGTCCCGGATCGCATGCAACCTCCGCCACAGCTTATGGCGCGGCAGATGGGCGAGACATAAACGAACCTCGCCCGAATGAAAAGAACCAGAAAAGCGCGCGCATGCCATGGGGTACGCCCACCAGCCTTGGCTGAACGGGTGCCTTGAAACGTTAAACGCGCGCTTCTCTGAAGGGTGTTAGCGGCGAATGCCCAGCCGCTCGATGAGCGAGCGGTAACGGGCGTCGTCACCTTTCTTGACATAGTCAAGCAGCGAACGGCGCTGGCTGACCATCTTCAAAAGTCCACGGCGGGAATGGTTATCCTTTTTGTGGCCTTTGAAGTGCTCGGTCAGATTGTTGATCCGTTCGGTGAGGATGGCGACCTGCACTTCCGGCGAACCTGTGTCGCCTTCTTTGGTGCCATACTCTTTGATGAGCTCAGCTTTGCGCTCAACAGTAATCGACATCAGCTTCTCCTTGAAATGAGAGGAACGCGGTTGTGCCGAATGCACAGAGCCACTTGAAACGGCCCGCCCGGGATGTCGTCCAGCGCGGGTCATAAGTCAGATCGGTTAGATCTGGGGTATTGGCCGGCTTCGCAAGGGTTGATCCCCGCTCGACAGCCAAGCGGCGCATATAGGGGGTTTTGGGCGAAATGGGAAGGGGCGTAGGCACTGGTTACCCCACCAACTCCCACACCCCGTCCCACAACAGCTTGGCGCCGGCGAGTGAGAGGAACCCATAGACGATGCGCATGAAGATCGCCTGGTCGACCCGGCGGTGCGCCCAAGTGCCAAGTAGCAGTCCAAGGACCAGCATTGGCGCGACGATGAGACTGACGATCAAGCTTTGCGTCGTCAGGTGTCCGGTCGCTGTGTAGCTGACCGTTTTCAGCGCGTTCATCGTGAAAAAGAACATTGTGTTCGTGCCGACGAAGATGGACTTTTCCAGCTGCTGTTGCAGGAGAACGCCTTTCACCGGCGGCCCGCCCGCATGGGCGACATAGCTGCCGAAGCCTGAGAGCGCGCCGAGGGAAAAAACAGTCGCTGGCGCGGCTGGGCGCGGAGCATCTTTGCGCACCGCCTTCCAAGCCTGCTGAGCGACAAAGCTGAGCGCCAACACGCCGATGAGAAGCTTCACCATCGCGGCGTTCGTCCACTCAAATGCCACCGCCCCAAGCGCGAGACCGACAAAAGCCCCTGGCAGAAGCTGCGCCACCACTTGCCGGTTCCAGCTGTGCCGAAACTGCCAGACAAGAACGATATCCATGACCAGAAGCACCGGCATCATCACCGCCACGGCAAGCTGTGGCGCCACGAACAGGCTGATGAGCGGCACGGCCGCAACGCCAAGCCCGCCGCCAAAGCCGCTCTTTGACAGACCGGTGATGAGCACCGCAAAGCCGGTGACCAGATAGAACGCCAGCGGCAGGGCAAAGGGATCGAAAGCCATCGGACATGGTCTCCAGCCGGCGCAAGATGCCGGTCAGCACGCGTGGTAACGCGATGGCAAAAATCAGAAAAACACTTTATTCTGGCATATGAAAACACAAATTGAGATACGGTGCGAACCATGCCCGATATCAACGCCCTGCGCAGCTTCGTCCTAGCCGCAGAAACCTTGAATTTCTCAGAGGTCGCCGCTCGTCGGAACACCATGCAGTCCGCGGTCAGCGCCCACATTGCCAAACTCGAAGAGGAATTGACCTGCACACTGTTCAGTCGCGGGCGCGGGCAGGCGATGTATCTCACCGCCGAGGGTCAGGCGTTTTTGGCCTATGCCCGACGCATTCTCGCGCTTTCCGATGAATCGGTGGATGCAATGCGCAGCGCGCGGTCGCGCAGGATTGTCCGGCTGGGCACGACTGTCACCATGGCCATGTCCGTTCTTCCTATGGCGCTGCGCCTGTTTTCTAAAGCGCGGCCAGACGTTCAGATTCACGTGCAGTGCGACCGCAGTGACGCCCTTCTTGGCCGCTTGGACCAAGATGAGATCGACGTCGCCTTTATGATGGATCAGGGTCGCCGGATGGGCCGCGATTTCGTCGAAGGCGTGCCGCTGGTCTGGGCGGGCGGCGATGGCTTCGTGCTTGAACCAACGGACGATGTGCCGCTTGCCTTCCTTACCGACGGCCGGGATTTGCGCCGCTACGCCTTCGAGGCGCTCGATAAGGTCGGCCGAACCGGCTACCTGGCGCATCTCAGCCCCGCCCCCGTCGGCGTGCGGGCCTTCATTCAGGCGGATTTGGCGTTGACGCTGATGCCCGACGTGTCAGTAACGCCGCCGCTGCGCATCTTCGGGCGAGAGATCGGACTGCCGGATCTCAAGCCCATCGCCTTGGCCCTCTATCGGGGAAAGGGCGTGACATCCTCCGATGTCGATGACCTCTCGGAAACACTCCAGGCCCTGGTGAGATAGGCGTTGCAAAACTGATGTTTAGGGAAGCTTCAAGAGAGCGGCTCAACTCAGTCTGTTGATCACGCCGAGTGCCATATCAAGCACGGCCTCATCGCTTTGGTTGGCAAGGTCAAAGGCCGGCGGTCCGCCATGGAAGGCGCAGAGGACAGGCGCACCGGTGGAGGGCACAAGGCTGAACCACTGATTGAAGTAACCTGGCGCGAGCCCGGTGTCCGGCGTGACAATCCACGGCACCTGCGGATCCCAAAACACCTCATCGAAAACCAGATAGAGCTTGTCGAGCAGACCCATGCCGAGCCGCTCGATCGCCTCTTGCTTGGCCTCTGGTAAGGGCGGCTCGAACCGAACGGACCCCACCTTCAAAACACCGAGTGGCAGCGTGACGACAACTGCATCGAACATAAGTGGCTCGCGTCCGGCGACGGAAACCGTCACCCCATCCTCACCATGACTGATGCTCTCAACAACGCTGTTGAGCGAGAGGGCGTAATCGCCCTCCAATCCCTGGAACACTGAGGCATATCCGGCGGGCAGGGTGGCATCGCCGCCATCGTAGTCATCCTGAAACCAGTAGGCGCGCATGTTGATCTGGTCGCGGTCGAGCCCAAACGTGTGCTGGATCGAGACGACATTTTCCAGCCAACCCGGCGCGTCTCGGTCTGGCATTGGTTCGCCGAACCCATCCAGCATCAGATAATCATCGCCTGTCATGTGGCGGGCGAGGCCCAAATCGGTGGCGAGACCCGTCATCGGATTATCGGTGACGCCGTGGATCCAGCTTGCGCCGAGATCAAGCGGCAAGTCGAGGCTGTTATCAGTCCACACACGCCCGCCGATGCGGTCGCGCGCCTCCAAAACATGGGCCTCCCGGCCCTCTTCGGCGAGCCAACTGGCACAGGCAAGACCTGCCATCCCCGCGCCGATCACGCCAACGGTTCTGATCCGCGACGCAGGAACCGCCAGGATGGCTTCCGCCGCGCGTTCTCCGGATTCAAAGGCTGCATGAACCGTGGAGTTGTAGTCGGGATGGGCCGCTTCGCCGGCGAAAAACAGCCGCCCGCCGACAGGCTCTTCCAAACGGCGCCGGTCGCGCTGTCGGGCACCGCGCACAACGATGGAATAGGAGCCACGCGCAAAAGGATCCTGGCTCCAATTGGCGCGGATGTAGCCGCGCGGGCGGTGTCGCCCTGCGGCACGAGCCTCGCCCACCAGGCTTGGCAACGGCTTCCAAGGCGAGGTCGCGCCAGCCACGCCAAACCCTAAAGATGCCAATAGCTTACGTCTGTTCAGTCTGGTCTTCATCGCGTGCTGATCCAGCCATCGCCTTCAAAAGTGTGGCGCTCGTATCATCGGCCGGAAAGTAAAGCTCAATCTTCAAATCTTCCAGCGCCAAATCCTCAGGCGTCCCGAACTGCGCCAGCGTTGTGAACAAAGAAAGGCGCGTTTCGCCCATACGGAAGATCGTCGGCATGACGGGGCCATCCACCGGCTTGCCAGCAGAACCAACGCCAGCAAGTTGGTCGGCGACGGCATCAAGGCGCGCGACACCACCTTGCGCTGCGCTTTCGGTGCGAAGACGCTGCGCGGCGTGATGGGCGACTTCCGGCCAATTCTCGACATGTTCGGGCAGCCGGCCTGATGTCAGAAGATCCAACAAGCTGTCGCCTTCCCTCACGCCAAGCGTGCCAAACATCATTTGCGCCGGCCTGTTCATCTGCACCACCGTCCATAGCCGATCGATGGCCAATCCCGGATAGGGCGCATGGGCTTGGAGCATATGGCTGCCGGCAGCTCGGATGGGTGCCATCGCTTCTCCATCCCATCGCCTGCCGGAATAGCGCGCCGCATAACCGGCATGGGTCAAAAGCTGGTTATGGGCGTGAAGCGGCAGATGCATGGCCCGCGCCAGCCGGCCGATCATGTCACGGCTTGGGCGGGCCCGACCCGTTTCAAGAAACGAGATATGGCGCGAGGAGACATCCGCCTCGACGGCCAGCTGAAGCTGGCTGAAACGTTTGGCCTTGCGCCAGCTCTTCAGGCTTTCCGGAAAGGGCTGCATACCAATGTGTAACCCAGGCCGATCGGCCCGTCAGTTACCTCCCAGGTAATTGCTCGCATGACGTCCAAGCGTCTAGCTCCCCGCAACCTGCAACGGAGCAAAACCATGACAAGCACCACGACCACCATACCAAGCCATATGACCCAGGCCTTTCATAAAAAGTGGCTCAAGGTCACCGCAATTGTCATCGCATCGCTGGCGCCGACCTTTTTCCTGGCCACGATGGACGCAACCAGCGAACCGGCGCGCTGGGCACTCGATCTGGTAAGCTGGCCGCTGGATGGTGCGACGACCCTCGACCACCCCGATACCCGCATCCTGATCGCCATCACCGCCGGGCTGCTTTTGGGTTGGGGCGCGACGATCTGGTTCCTATCAGGAGCACCCTATGACGCCGCGCCCGAAGCCGTGCGCAGGAGTGTCCTTTACGGCGTGCTCGCCTGGTATGTGCTCGACAATCTGGGATCGGTGACATCCGGCAACCCATCAAACGTCTTTTTCAACACGCTTATCCTGCTTGTCGGCGTTGGCCCGCTTTGGCGACCTGCACGCGATTGAGCATCCTCGGTAAAACCCCAGGTTCAAGTTCCCTCTTTGTGGGTTCCTCTTGCCTCGCCAACCGGCTCCTTTTGCTGGCCCAACGAAGAGAGCAGCAGGGCCATGAGAACAAGGCCGCAGCAGACCAGATAGGTGACCGTCATGCCGATCGCGACGGCCTCACTTCCCGCATCGATCGGATTTTGATCACCGGAGGCCCAGGCAAACACCGCTCCCAGGAGCGAGGCACCGGTGATGAAGCCCAGATTGCGAGAGAGCCTCAACAGGCCCGCCACCGCGCCGCGATGCTCTGCGCCAGCGCGCATCATTTGCCCGGCATTAAGCGCTGCCAAAAAGAGCTGGTAGCCTGGGGTGAGGAAAACCAGGGCGATAAGGAAGCCGGGTACACCCAGCCACACCGGCAGAAACGCCAGCAGCAGCGTTGCAACGGTCATCTCGCCTAGCCCGATCCTCACAACAGTTTGCGCGTTAAGCCGATCGGTCAACAATCCTGCAGGTACGCCGCTCAGCGCCGCTGTCGCCGGACCGATGGCCATTACCAACCCGACCAGGGCATCGGAGAGGCCGAGTGAGACCTTCAGAAAAAACGGCCCAACGATCAGAGTCGCCATCATCACGGCGGAAACCAGAAGGTTCATCACCACGCCGCTGCCAAGGTGCCAGTCTTTAAACAAGGCGATGGCAATTAAGGGTTGGCGCGCCGACCGCTCGATCCGAACGAAGAGGAAGGCTCCTGCGACGGCCGCTACCAGAAGGCCAGCATGCACCAGCGTGAATGCGCCGCCATTGGCGGTAAGCGCCAAAGCGTAGGCCGACAAAAGTGCGACAAGCGTCACCAGACCGGCAATATCCAGATCCCTCAAGCGCGATGTCTTGTTGGGCTGGGCGCCTTTGGCCTGAGGGGGCACGGTCATAAGCGCCAGGAAGAAGGCAACGCCGCCTATCAAGGCCATGGCCAAGAACACCGATGACCAGCCCAGCAGGGATATTAGCCAGCCACCCAGCGACGGACCAAGGGCCGTCCCGATCGCTGACATGGTGCCAAGCAAACCCATGGCGGCACCTGTCCGTTCCGCTGGCACGGTCTGGCGGACGACCGAAAGGGGAAGGGCCATCAGGATAGCGGCACCCATGCCCTGGGCCGCCCGCCCGCCAATCAGGAATCCGAGGTTGGGTGCCAGGCTGCACACCAATGACGCGACAACAAAAAGCACCAGACCGCCCAACAGCACCGGGCGTAATCCGATGCCGTCGGCAAGCCGACTGAGCGGCAGTGTCGAGACTGTTAAGGTCAGAAGATAGGCTAGAATCACCCATTGGGCGCCAGCAAGCGTTGTGTCGAAAACCTCAACCAGGGCCGGCAAGGCAATGGCGACGATGCTGATCCCAAGCGCGGCCAAAAGCATGCACAGGGAAAGCGTCGCCATCGCCCAGCCGGAGCTTTTGGAGGGGACCGATTGGGATGAGGAGAGTGAGTCGGAAGGTTGATGTGCCATGGGGGGTGCCCTTGCCAAATGGGAGGATGGCGGGCACGCGACGACTTCAAGCCAACTTGAGGTCAAGCATGAATCTGCTCGATATTGGAGAAGTCGCATCACGGGCCAATGTGCCCCCCTCAACGCTGCGCTATTATGAGGAAGTTGGATTGATTTCGTCTGTTTCGCGCCGCGGTTTGCGACGGCAGTTCGAACCGGACGTGATGATCCGTCTTGCGCTTGTTGCGCTCGCCCGCACAGCGGGGTTTTCCCTGTCTGAGATTGCGGCCTTCTTCGGCAAGGGCGAACTGATGCAAGAAATGCCGCGCGATGCGCTGCACGCAAAGGCAGATGAATTGGACAAGCAAATCAACAAGCTGGCCGCGTTACGCGACACGCTGCGCCATGTGGCCGATTGTTCGGCGCCCTCTCACATGGAGTGCCCGAAGTTTCGTCAACTCCTGCGGAGTGCCACCAGACCTTAATGCTTGGCGGCGTCGCCTACTGGGTATCGACACACGGGATGTCTGACAGGTTGCGCAGCCATCCCAAGGCTGAGCGTCCCCAAAACTGCCGTTTCGGCACAAGCTGATCAGCCTGCCGAAGCGTGCCCACGCGAACGCCCATCTTGCGATCCTCGCCCGCATGCTGCCGGATGGACGTTGCGGAGATCTCGGTCCCACAGATCGGGCAGAAGGCCTGCTCACGCCCGTTCCCGCTCTCGGCTGTTTTCACATAGATAGAGGGCGTGCCCGTCAGCAGGCGAAACTTGGATTCCGTGGTGGGTACAGCGATCCGAAAAGCCGAGCCGGAAAGGCGCTGACAGTCCTTGCAATGGCAAAGGCGTGTCCGCTCCGGATCAACCTCGGCCTCAAAGATGATCGCACCACAATGGCATTGTCCATCGACACGCATACTGTACCCGGCCCTTCGTCCGCTTCTTGCACTGGGATTTCATGGCTTTTGTGGCATTCACTCTGTTGAAACACCATGGGGTTAGAGTTGCTTTGCTGGCGAAGGAAATATCGAGCGGACCGCAATGATGAAATCGGCAATCCCCTACCAAGGCGAAGAAAGGCGTTCGGCATTCCGTCGCCGCTCGCTCGTCAGTGCCACGGTTGTCTGGGACAATCGAATGTCCACGTTCGACGTTCTCATACGCAATCGCTCCAACGATGGCTTTCTCTTGGAGACCGAGAACGGACCGTCCATTCCAAACGAATTTTCGCTGAACATTCCTGGCGAGCCAGGAGAGCTGCGTTGCCGTGTGATCTGGCGCTCAGAGCGCTCGCTTGGCGCTCGGATCGTGACACGAGCAGTGGCAGAAAAGCCGGTTGCGGTGGCTGCGACGCCGGTTGATCCCAATCAGGAGCTTCGCGCCAGGCTTGCCGACCGGTTTCCGCATCTGTCCAAGAAACGCTGATCTGCAGCGCGGCGGCGGGGCGACGCAGACGAGAGGGCTAATTGTCCTGAACGATGACCCGTCTGGGTAGGAACTTGCCATAGTCGACCACACCGATGGCAACCAGATCGCTGCCCTCGATTGCATAGGCTTCCTCGCCATGTGCTGGGGCCGTTGGCCCGCGCACCAACAGGCTCATGCCCCGACGTAGTTTGGCCGCGTCACCAGGAACAACGGGGATTTCGTGCAAGTCGGTCAGAGCATCGGCCATCGGCGTCAGGAACGCATCGCAGTCTTCTGGCGATTCAACGGCTTCCAACTGATCGAGCGTCACTGTCGTATGCTCATCGAATGGTCCGACCTGGGTGCGCCTCAGGCTCGTCACATGGCCATAGGTGCCAAGTTTGCGTCCAAGATCGCGCGCAATGGCCCGCACATAGGTGCCCTTGCCGCAATGCGCCTCAAACATTGCTCGATCGTCGTCCGGCGAGCCAAGATAGGTCAGATCGTGAATGGTGATCGTTGAGGGCTCAAGCTCCACCGTCTCGCCATCGCGGGCCAAGTCATAGGCCCGCTCGCCATCAACACGCTTGGCAGAAAAAGCCGGCGGCACTTGCTCGATAGTACCGATAAAGGAGGGCAGGGCAGCAAGGATGGCATCTTCGTCGGGCCGCACATAACTGGTGGCGACAGCCTCGCCTTCGGTGTCGTCGGTTGAGGTCTCAATTCCCCAACGCACGGTGAAGAGATAGCGCTTCTCGCTGTCCATGATGTAGGGGACAGTTTTTGTTGCTTCCCCTAACGCAAGAGGAAGTACGCCGGATGCCAGAGGATCAAGCGTTCCGGCATGACCGGCCTTTTGGGCATCGAACATGCGCCGCACCCGGCTCACCGCATGGCTGGAAGTAAGCCCGACCGCTTTATCGAGGATGACCCCGCCGGAGCCCTTCCGGCCCTTCATGCGCCGCCCCATCAATCATCATCCTCATTATCTTTGCCGCGATGGGGATCGGTGTCGCGCGCGACGTCAGGCGAGCGCAGCAGCGCATCGATCTTGCCGTAGCTGTCAAAGGATGTGTCGGCCTTGAACCGCAGGGTCGGCGTGTAGCGAAGATTAAGCTGGCGACCAATCTGATGGCGCATATCGCGCTGTCCGGCCGACAGGAGCTTTGGCAGCGTTGAGGCATCGCCTGGCCCAATCGGCGTCACAAAACAGGTCGCGATCTTCAGATCCGGCGACATGCGCACCTCCGACACGCTGACCAGCATGCCGCCGAGATCGAGCCCGGTGACATCGCCACGCGCGAGAATATCCGACAACGCATGCCGGATAAGCTCGCCAACACGAAGCTGACGTTGAGACGGCGGTTTCATTGACCTTTGACCCGATCTAACCGGGAAAGGATGGCGCGCTTAAAGCGTACGCGCCACCTCTTCCACACGGAAACACTCGATCACATCGCCCTTGCGGATGTCTTCGTAATTCTCGAACGCCATACCGCATTCCTGGCCTGCATTGACCTCCGGCACCTCGTCCTTGAAGCGCTTGAGGGTCTTCAGCTTGCCTTCGTGGATCACAACCGAATCGCGGATGAGGCGCACGCCCGAGCCACGCTCCACCTTGCCGTCGGTAACGGTACAACCGGCGACCTTGCCGACCTTGGAGATGTTGAACACTTCCAGGATCTCGGCATTGCCAAGTTCGGTCTCGCGCCGTTCAGGCGACAGCAGGCCTTCCATGGCCGCTTTGATGTCGTCCACCAGATCGTAGATGATCGAATATTGGCGGATTTCGATACCTTCGGCCTGAGCTGCGTCGCGCGCCTGTTTGTTGGCACGCACGTTGAAGGCGATGCTCGGCGCTTCGGAGGCCGCGGCCAGCGCCACATCCGATTCGGTCACACCACCTGGTGCGGCATGAATCACGCGAGCGGCGACCTCATCATTACCAATCTTTTCAACGGCTTGTGTGATGGCCTCAACAGACCCTTGCACATCGCCTTTGACCAGGATTGGAAACTCCTGACGGCCAGATTCCTGCAGGCGCGTCATCATCTGCTCCAGCGAGCCACGGGCCGTGCCGATGCGGGCAGCCTGCTTTTCACGCAGCTGACGCTGACGGTACTCGGTGATCTCACGCGCACGCGCTTCGGTATCGACAACCGCAAACGGATCGCCTGCCGATGGCGTTTCCTGGAAGCCCAGAACCTCAACCGGCATGGAGGGGCCAGCCTCACTCACCTGTTCGCCATGATCATCGATCAGCGCACGAACACGTGCCCAAGCACCACCCGCCACCAGAATGTCGCCGCGCTTGAGCGTACCTCTCTGCACCAGAACGGTGGCAACCGGACCGCGGCCCTTGTCGAGCTGTGCCTCGATCACAACGCCCTGGGCGTCGCGGTCTGCATTGGCCTTCAGCTCCATGATCTCCGACTGAAGCAGGATCGCATCAAGCAGATTATCCAGGCCCAGTCCGGTGGTTGCGGAAACCTCCACATCCTGCACCTCACCGCCCATGCCTTCCACCTGCACCTCGTGGCGCAGTAGGTCGGTACGCACGCGGTTGGGGTCAGCTTCCGGTTTGTCCATCTTGTTGATGGCGACAATCATCGGAACCTCACCAGCGCGGGTGTGGTTGATCGCTTCAATGGTCGTCGGCATCACACTGTCATCAGCGGCGACGCCGAGGATCACGATATCGGTCGCCTTGGCGCCGCGGGCTCGCATGGCCGTAAAGGCTTCGTGGCCCGGCGTATCGATGAACGAGATTTTCTGCCCGTTCTTCTCAACCTGATACGCGCCGATATGCTGGGTGATGCCACCTGCCTCGCCGGCAACGACATTGGCGTTGCGCACGGCGTCGAGCAGAGACGTCTTACCATGGTCAACGTGACCCATGATCGTGACGACTGGCGGACGGCCTTCTGATCCCTCATCATCAGCATCATCGCTGGTGTTGAACAGACCTTCCTCAACATCCGCCTCAGAGACGCGTTTGGCCGTGTGGCCCATCTCTTCCACGATCAGCTCCGCCGTATCGCCGTCGATCACATCATTGATCTTCAGCATCTGGCCCTGCTGCATCAGGATCTTGATCACATCAACAGCGCGCTCAGCCATACGGTTGGCAAGTTCCTGGATGGTGATCGTCTCCGGAATGGTGACCTCACGCAGAACCTTTTCACGCGGGCCGGTCGGCTGCTGGCCACGTTTGGCCTTTTCCTGCCGGCGGCGCATGGCTGCGAGCGAACGACCGCGCTGATTGCTGCCATCGTCATTAAGAGCGCGGGTGATCGTCAGCTTGGAGCGACGGCGCTCATCGGTGCGCGGCGTCGGCTTGGCCGGCGTCGGCGCGCCGCGTTTGTTACGCGTATCGCCGCCTCGCCCACGGGCCGGTGCCTCATCGTCGCTCGGCCGCCGGGCGGGAGCTGCGGCTTGCACGGGCTCTTCCTTGACGGGCTTGTCTTTCTTCGGACGGCGCGCGTCTTCCTCGGCCTGGCGGGCGGCCTCTTCGGCCACGCGGCGTGCCTCTTCCTCAGCTTCCTTTTTCAGGCGTGCGTCTTCTTCAGCCTTGCGCTTGGCTTCTTCCTCGCGGCGTTTGGCTTCCTCGGCAGCACGTTTGGCCTCTTCCACCTCACGCTGCTGCGCCATTTTCAGCGCGGCAAGCCGGGCTTCCTGCTCAGCATTGGTCGCGGTGCGGCCTTTTTCCTGCTTGCTTGCAGCGCCGCCACCACCGGAGGGCTGAACCACCCGGCGTTTGGTCTGAACGGCGACCTTCGGTGCAGGTTTGGTGCCCGTTTCAGCGGGCGCAACTTCGCCTGCAGGTTCCTGCCCGGGCACGACAATGCGGCGCTTGCGCTTTTCGACCACGACCGAATTGGAGCGGCCATGGGAAAAGCTCTGCCGCACCGTCCCGGTTGACGGTTTCAACGACAGGGTACGCTTACTGGACTCACGTCCTTCTGCGTTGGCGCCTTTGTCTGTGTCTTGCTCACTCATACTGCCGTCTTGTCTCCCAACACTGGGCCTTCTGGATCGACCTTTTGGGTCGCATCCCGTTCATCAT
>JBHJIX010000098.1:0-2372 GCA_050043025.1 Cohaesibacteraceae bacterium | reverse complement strand
CGACCGCGCGTGTCTTCGCAGCTTGTTTGAGTATATCCGTGGTGTGTTCGCGCTCGGCCAGAGTCATGCCAGCCGCCGGCTCATCGACCAACAGGAGTTGCGGGTCCTGCGCCAGAAGCATTCCGATTTCCAGCCACTGCTTCTGGCCATGAGAAAGCTCACCGGCTTTGCGTGCCAGCTGATCACCAAGACCAATTTCATCTGCCAGATCGGCGATGGCTTCAACGTCCTTGGAGCTCTTCTTGAACGCCAAAACCGAGAAGGGCGATCGGTTCTTCTTCAGAGCGAGCAGCAGATTATCTTCCACGGACTGATCTTCAAAGACCGTGGGGCGCTGAAATTTTCGCCCAACACCAGCGCGCGCGATCTGGCTTTCTGAAAGGCGCAGGAGCGACGTACTTGTCTCGCCCCAAAGAACCTGACCCTCGTCGGGCCGGGTCTTACCTGTGACGATGTCCATAAAGGTAGTCTTGCCAGCACCGTTGGGGCCGATGATGGCGCGAAGCTCCGCCTCGCCGATTTCAAAGGACAAATTGTTGATGGCTTTAAAGCCGTCAAACGAGACCGAAACGCCGGCAACCTCAAGAAGCGTGCTCATGCATCAGCCTCCTTTTCGCGTAAGGAGCCTGTGTCCGGACCCAAGTCGGCGCCATGCCTATCGGGTGTCTTGCGGTTGATGAAGAGGTCGACCAGCCCACCGATACCCTTCGGCGCAAAGAGCGTGACGAGAACGAAGGACACGCCCAAAGCAACCTGCCACCAGCTCACCCATTCGATGGTGTAGAAGCCAAGATCGACGTTGGGCACCCGGCCACCGGTGAACCAAGTGGAGAGCAATGAAACGAACGCTGCGCCGATGACGGCGCCATAGAGCCGCCCCCGCCCTCCGATGGCCACCCAGACGGCCAGATAGATAGAGGCAATCGGTGCAACTTCGGCCGGATTAATGATGCCGGCCTGGGGATAGTAGAGGGCACCAGCAATGCCAGCCATCACGGCGGTGATGGTGAATACAAACAGCTTGTACCCCTCAACAGGGTACCCAAGAAAACGAACCCGCGCCTCGTCATCGCGGATTCCGCGAATGACCGAACCGAATTTGCCGGACACGACCCACGCGGCAAACATGTAGCCGATGGCAAGCGCGACCGCCGAGGCCCACAGGAACCAGACCGAAAGCACCGCCTGGGGTGTATCGGCCATGCCAGGGATGTTTTGCAGGCCGGACAGGCCGTTGTTGCCGCGCAGGCCAGAATCGTTCTGGAAGAGATAGAGCGCCAGCGCCAGCGTCATCGCTTGGGTAAGGATCGAGAGATAGACGCCTGTCACGCGCGAACGAAACGCCAGCCAGCCGAAGACGAGCGCCAACAGCCCTGGAACGGCAACCACCAGGATAAGCTGGATCAACAGGCTGTCGGCAAACGCCCAAACCCAGGGAAACTCGTCGCTGCCAACGACGCCGAATATCTGTGTGGCGATGGCGTCAACGATCTCAGAATCGGTCGGCGGAAGCTCCGCACCAGCCAGCGAGGCAACCACAATATCCTCGGTGCGTGCGTACATCAGCCACATGCCGATCATGTACCCGCCAAGGCCAAAGAAAGCGAAATGGCCAAGCGAAAGAATGCCGCAATAGCCCCACACCAAGTCCATGGCGATCGCTATCAGGCAGAAGCAAAGCGTCATACCCAACGTCTTGACCATGGCGGTCGAGACGAAGCCTGTGCCGAGCCCTTCCGACAGGAAGGTGACAGCAATGGTGAAGACCGCAAGCAAAGCGATAAAAACCATCACCGACGGGTTTCTGACCAGGAAGGTTCTCTCCATCAGGTCTCTCCCCGCTCAGTTCCTTCGCAACGACCGCATGGTCCGCCCGCAATGCTCCTTTGCGCGGTAAGCCGGAACGGCCAGAGCAACGAAATGTAGAACAACCGCATCCTCACATCTCCGCCGCGCGGCCCTTCAGGGCAACGATGCCACGTGGCCGGAACTGGATGAAAAGGATGATGAAATGGATCATGTAGGTCTGCGCGGCGAGCGTGTTGGACGGGTTCAGGAACTCGATGAACTTCTGCAAGCCGCCGATCATGCCGGCACCCGCGAGCGTCCCCCAAACACTGCCAACGCCGCCGACAACCACCGTCATGAAGCGCTGCACGATGTATTGCTGACCCATCTCGGTGGTCACCTGCCCGAACAGGCCGATGGCGACGCCGGCAATCCCCGCAATTCCGGAGCCGAACCCATAGGTCAGCATGTTGATCTTGTCGGGATTGATGCCCATCGACGCCGCCATCTTTGGGTTCTGCGTCACTGCCCTCACCTCCATCCCCAGTCGCGTTCTGTTCATGACGAAGAGGAAGATGGCCAGG
>JBHJIX010000097.1:0-18899 GCA_050043025.1 Cohaesibacteraceae bacterium | reverse complement strand
AACCAGCGCGACCTGGCGCTTGCCTATTCTCCTGGTGTCGCAGCCCCTTGTCTTGCAATTGCCGACGCGCCCCTATCGGCGGCCAAGTACACCGCCCGCGCCAATCTGGTTGCGGTGATTTCTAATGGCACGGCCGTTTTGGGCCTCGGCGCCATTGGCGCACTTGCATCCAAGCCGGTGATGGAAGGCAAGGCCGTTCTGTTTTAAAAATTCGCAGGGATCGATGTCTTCGACATTGAGGTAGATGAGACCGACCCGGAGCGTTTCATCAACACGGTGGCCGCGCTTGAGCCGACCTTCGGTGGCATCAACCTTGAGGACATCAAGGCGCCGGAATGCTTCATCATCGAAGAAACGCTCAAAGAGCAGATGGACATCCCGGTCTTCCATGACGACCAGCATGGAACCGCCATCATTGTCTCGGCCGCCGTACGCAATGCGCTGTAGCTGTCTGGCAAGGACTTCTAAGACTTAAAGCTCGTGACAGCCGGGGCCTGCGCTGCCGCCCTCGCCTGCCTGGGACTGTTAGAAGAAGCCGGCCTGCCGCGTGAGAACATCTGGGTCACCGATCTGGAAGGCTGCGTCTATTCGGGTCACGAGACCCTGATGGACAAGTACAAGGCCCGCTACGCCCAAGACACGCAACATCGGGCCCTAGGCGATGTAATTGAAGGAGCCGACGTGTTCCTCGGCCTGTCCGCTGGTGGCGTTTTGAAACCCGACATGCTGACCAAGATGGCGCAGAACCCGCTTGTCATGGCGCTGGCCAACCCCACGCCGGAGATTGATCCGCATACCGCGCGCGATGTGCGCCCGGACGCGATCATCTGCACCGGCCGGTCGGACTTCCCCAACCAGGTCAACAATGTCCTGTGCTTTCCCTACATCTTCCGCGGTGCGTTGGACGTCGGCGCGCGGACCATCAACACAGAGATGAAACTTGCAGCCGTGGAAGCCATCGCCGGGCTGGCGCGCGAAGAGCCCTCCGATGTCGCCGCCCGCGCCTATGGCGGCCAGGCCACCACGTTTGGGCCGGACTTTTTGATCCCGACACCGTTCGACAACCGGCTGATCCTGCGCATCGCACCGGCGGTTGCCAAAGCGGCAATGGAAACGGGCGTTGCCAACCAGCCGATCGAAGACTTCGACGCCTATATGGACCGGCTCAACCGGTTCGTGTTCCGCTCCGGCCTCATCATGAAGCCGGTGATCGCGCAGGCAAAGGCCGCGCCCAAGCGGGTGATTTATGCCGAAGGCGAGGATGAGCGGGTTCTGCGGGCAGCTCAAATTGCATTGGAAGACGGAATCGCCCAGCCGATCCTGATCGGCCGTCCATCTGTGATGGAAACGCGCGCACGGCGCTTTGGGCTGAAGCTGAAACCCGGCCATGACTGCGCGATCATCAATCCAGAGGACGATCCGCGCTACCGCGACTATGTCGATACCTATCTGGAGATGGTCGGCCGGTCCGGCGTCACTCCTGATGTGGCGCGCACCATCGTGCGTACCAACAACACGGTGATTGGGGCGCTGGCGGTGAAACGCGGCGATGCCGATGCGCTTTTGTGCGGCTTGCAAGGCGCCTTCATCAGCAATGTGGAGCATGTTCGCTCGATCCTAGGGACCGCGCCGGGGATCGCAGATTACTCAACGCTGTCGCTCCTCATCATGGACAAGGGCGGCTACTTCCTCACCGACACTATGTCAGCTACGACCCCTCGGCTGAGGAAATCGCGGAGACAACCATTCGCGCGGCCAACCATATCCGCCGGTTCGGCATCGAACCCAAGGCAGCGCTGGTGTCGCACTCCAATTTCGGCTCACGTCCCACGCCTTCGGCTCTGAAGATGCGGAAGGCGTTTCAAGTGCTCCAGGACAAAAACATCGATTTTGAGTGCGACGGCGAGATGCATGCTGATGCAGCACTCTCTCAAGCCCTGCGTGATCGTGTCATGCCGGACGCCCATCTTGAAGGTGAGGCCAATCTGCTGGTGATGCCCAATCTGGATGCCGCAAACATTGCGCTCAACATGACAAAGGTGCTGGGCGATGCGCTGCATGTCGGTCCGATCCTCATCGGCACCGCGCGTCCGGCTCACGTGCTGACACCGTCGGTGACATCGCGCGGCGTGGTGAACATGACGGCGCTGACGTGCGTGGAAGCACAGTCGGCCGGCTCGGAAGGCTAAACCAAGCCGGCGATGATCGGGACCAGGAGCGCCGTCACGAGGCCATTCAGCGCCATCGCGATGCCGGCGAACAGGCCAGCGACCGGGTTCACCTGAAAGGCGCGCGCGGTCCCGATACCGTGCGCGGCGATGCCAACAGCAAACCCGCGCGCGGCTGGCTCTTTGATACGCATGACGTTCATCAAGGGCGTCACCATGACGGCGCCCAGAATGCCGGTCGCTATCACGAACACGGCGGTCAGCGATGCGATGCCGCCAAACTCAACCGATATCCCCATGGCAATGGGTGTCGTGACGGATTTGGGAACCAGCGACCAGATGAGCGTGGAATCAAGACCGAACAGAACAGCCATCACATAAACTGAGCTGATCGCCGTCGCAGCCCCAGCGAAAAGGGCGAAGACGATTGCCAGTGCGTGACGACGTACCTCCGGCCAGTTGGTGACCAACGGGATGGCCAAAGAAACGGTCGCCGGTCCAAGCATGAAGTGGACGAACTGTGCGCCTGAGAAATAGGTCGTGTAGCTGGTTGAGGTGGCGACCAGAACGATGGCCACGACACCCGCCGCCAGAATGACCGGGCTGGCCAAGGGCTGGCGGTTCACTGCCTTCGATAGGCTGTCCCCGATAGCGTAGGCAACAACGGTAATGGTGAGCCAGAGAAGCGGCGTTGCTTCCAGAAAGACCCATAGCTCAAGAAATTCCGCGACATCGAAACTGTCCATCACGACTGCTCCTTGCCGGCCGCTTCGGCGGGCGGGAGCACGCGCTCCACGCCGATGAAAACGAGTGCCGTGACGATGAGGGTGAGAAGCGTTGAGACGCTGAGCGCTGCGATCAGCGGCCAGAAGTCGGACGCAAACACATCCAAATGCTGAATGAGGCCGACGGCTGCCGGTACGAAGAGCAATGACAGATGGCCTAGCAGCGTGGTGGCAACCGGCTCAACGAGTTTCCGCAACTTTGGGGAAAGCGCCGCCTTAACCGCCAGCAGCACAAGGCCGATAACCGGCCCTGGGATGCCGAGCCCGGTAAGCATGGCGAGGCCTTCGCCAACCAGTTGCATGGCTAGAAGGATTGCTATTGCATGGATCATTGGCCCTGCCCCGCTGATTGCTCGCCTGCATCACGGGTGCAAGTGTGAACCATAGGGCGGAAGGAACAAGGGCCTGTTTGGCGATGGTGTTGTAACACCAGGCATGGCCAACTGAGCGGTTAGGCGGCTTCTTCGTTGGCGGCCGGGATAAGCTGTTCTGCTGCTGCGTGAATGCTGGCCACACGCTCCAGCGTTTCATCGCCTTCATCCTCTTCGCTGCGCTTGGTGTCGGCCACACTCATTTTTGCGACCAGCGCCAGATAGCGGGCTGCGGGCAGTGGCGGTGCGAACAAGTAGCCTTGGGCCTGGCGGATTCCAAAGCGCTTGAGATGATCAACCTGATCGATGTTCTCCACGCCCTCGGCGACGACATCCATGTCAAGTTGCGTTGCCAGTTCGGTAAGGCTCTGGGTAATGGACTCCCCAACACGACTCTTGCCCAGCTGGTCGATGAACATCTTATCGATCTTCACGATATCGAGCCCAAGCTCTTGCAGGTAGGCCAGACCGCCATGGCCGGTGCCGGCATCATCGAGCGCCAGACGACAACCCATGCGTTGCAACTTGCGCATGATCACCTAGGCGCGTGAAAGGCTTTCCAGCGGAGCACGCTCGGTAATCTCCAGAACGACCTGACTGTAGGCGATCGGTGATGGGCCGAAGATCTCCTCGACATCGTGGATGATGTCCAGATTGTCGAAATGCTGGTTGAAAAGATTGATCGCAACTTTGAGCCGACGCCGACCTGCATAGGAGGTCTTAAGGTCTGCAACAACGGCGTGCATGAGCTTTCGCGTCATGGGGACAGCCAGACCGCTTTGCTCGGCAAGGCCAATGAAGGACCCGGGCGCGATGATACGGCCATCGGGTTTCACCCCTCGCACCCACACCTCGCAGCCCACCAGTTGGCCGTTTTCCACGTCGAAAACCGGCTGGTAGAAGGGAACGAACTCGTTGTTTTCAATCGCCCGCTCAATCTGATCGACCTGCTTGGGCGTGTGCTTTGTCAGACGCCAGAACAGTGTCGCCAGTAGAAGTGCAATCACCGATGAGATGATGGTCGTCCACCGTTGAAGGGCCTCATAGGAGCCTGCCAGCAAAGCACGATTGACGGAAACCTGGGTGCGCAGGGGACCGACGGACAGTGGCGTGGAGCGAACCTCGATATCCGACGTGCGGCCGTCGGGATCGATGGCGGCGTTGCGGGCAAACAAAACCGTTTCGCCAAGCGTCAGCACCACGCCGACACTCTCATCAACACCGTCGAAGAAGTGCGGAAACATCTGGCGCGGCACAAAGCCTTGGTAGCGCATGCCACCTGAATCGATGTCGAAGAGGAGCCCTGTGAGGCGCGTTTCATCGACCCGGACCTGGGAAAGCTCAGCGTCACCGGTGAAGAGCTGAACAGGCTCGCGAAACCCTACAAGCTGAGCATTGCCAAGATCGGGCACCTGACAGGCAACCCGCCCGTCTGCATCGTAAGCAATCGTGACCGTTATGTTGGCACTTTGCAGCGTTGTGTGCAGCAAGGCTCTGCGATGTTCGACGCCGCAAAGATCACCGGATGCCATTTCCAGATCCTGCAGTTGTTCGAGGATCGAATGGAAGGTTTCATCGCTGCGCTGATGGGCACGTGTCGTCTGTTCGGTAAGGTAGGATTCCACGGCGCCATCAACATACGCGCTGACGGCCCAATGTGTTCCTCCGACAGCAACAAAGGCCGTGGTCAGCGCAGCCAGAGCAGCGCCTATCGTTTTGAAATCAAATGTCACAGACAGTCTTGATGTTGACGGCGCGCAGCCGGAGGTGGATTTGACGACATTGAGCCTAGACGCTTGCACGCCAGCACTTGCCATCTGGTAAATGCTTAGGCCCTTCTTCGTTGTTTTTACTTCAAAAATTGTTAGCGGCTGGCAGTTGGTTTCCACGGAAACGTTTTTGGTCTGCGGCCCGCGAACCCGTTGCGTAAGGCCGCGTGAGATGCGATGCATCGCCAAACTCATTCTTCCTCAGCCGGAGATCGCCATGGAAGCCCTCTTCATCGGCCACGCCTATATCGATGTGACTTTTCTCACCGACACGTTGCCAACCGGCGACGACAAGACCATCGCCGATGACTATGCCGTCTCGTTCGGCGGCAACGCCGTAACGGCAGCTTTTGCTGCGGCGAAGATGGGTGTGCGGCCCGATCTCCTCTGCACGCTGGCAGATGACTGGCTGTCGCTTATGTTCCGCGAAATGGCACGCTCAGCGCGCGTGCGTTTGCACGACCGCAAAGTGTCGGAAGCGTCGCTCTCCTTCATCATGCCCAAGGATGGGAAGCGCGCGATCGTTCGCTGCCGGGATGACAACTATCTCCACCCCTTCCCCACCCTTAATTTGGATGGCTGCAAGGTTCTGCATGTCGATGGCCACCAGCCGGACGCCGCACTGCACTACGCCAAGGCCTGCCGCGAAAAGGGCATTGCGACGTCACTGGACGGCGGCGCAGTTCGGGAGAACACCGACGAGTTGCTGAACTATATCGATGTGGCGGTGGTATCGGAGCGGTTCTGTGAGCAGTGGGAGCTGTCACCGGAAGAGTCGCTGGAGAAGCTGAAGACCTATGGCTGCCGTGTTGGCGCAGTCACGCTGGGCTCTGACGGCGTCGTTTTCTACAGCCAGGACGGCGAGCGTCATCATGTGAAAGCATTGCCGGTGCCGGCCAAGCAGGTCATCGACACTAATGGCGCCGGCGACATTTTCCACGGTGCTTATATTGTCTCCATGCTGCAGTTCCAAAGCCGCACCTGGACAGAGCATTTTCGCTTCGCGCGTGCCGCCTCAGCCTACGCAATTCAGCATTTGGGCAATGAGGAAAGCCTTCCGACGCATGATAACATCGAAACAACGCGCCAGGAGTTTGAGCGCGTCTCGGTCTAGGCTCTAGGCTCTAGGCTCTAGGCCGCGGAAGCAAGGAAACCTGCAACAACGCCACCTACGACAGCTAATTACCGTTTACGTGAACGTAAAATAACTTGCGCACTCCGTTGTATTAGTATGATCTAATTGATGCTACCTCCTTTGAGTTAAGCGTGGGGAGTAAATGACGGAGTATGATGTAACTGACGCAGAGAAAGTCCAGTACGGAGCTGAACAGTTAGAAGAGATAACAAACCTACTCAGGGAACAGGTTTCATCCCTGACGTTGGCACATCTAACAGCTGCAACGTCCCTCATGCGGGAAGAGGCCAAGATAAGACGCATTCGGTCTTCACCACTTGGATCTCAAACCGACGATGAGATTTAACAAAGAAAAGCCCGCTAACGCGGGCTTTTTTTGTTGTTGCGTTTGGATTTTCCTTAGGAAGAAGGCGCCTGAGGCATCACGCGGATGTTGAGGTCGCGCAGTTGCGCGGCTGTCACCTCTGATGGCGCCCCCATCATCAGATCAACAGCCTGCTGGTTCATCGGGAACAAGGCCACCTCCCGCACCGACTTGGCGCCGCACAGCAGCATCACAATGCGATCGACGCCAGCCGCCATGCCGCCATGGGGCGGCGCGCCATAGTGGAAGGCGCGGTACATGCCACCGAATTCCTTCTCAACGAACTCACGGGTTTGCCCGGTGACTTCAAAGGCTTTGACCATCAGTTCGGGGATCTGGTTCCGGATCGAGCCTGATGCGATTTCATAGCCGTTGCAGACTAGATCGTATTGATAGGCTTTGAGATCGAGAAGTGCCTCTGTGCCGGCAGCCTGCGCGGCTTCCAACCTCTCCAGACCGCCCTGCGGCATGGAGAACGGGTTGTGGGAGAAGTCGACCCTTTTGTTTTCCTCGTCCCACTCGAACATCGGAAAGTCCACGATCCAGCACAGTTCGAACCGATCTTCGTCGATCAGACCCAAATCCGTACCGATCTTGATACGGGCATCGCCGGCGAAACCGGAGAATTTGCGCGGCTGCCCGGCGACGAAGAACGCGGCATCGCCGGCGTCAAGACCAAGCTGCTGGCGGATGGCTTCGGTGCGCTCAGGTCCGATGTTCTTGGCAAGCGGCCCAGCACCGGTGATCGCGCCCTCTTCCTCGCGCCAGAAGATGTAGCCCAGACCCGGCTGACCTTCGCCCTGCGCCCAGGAGTTCATCCGATCACAGAATGCCCGGCTGCCGCCGGTTTTGGCTGGGATTGACCAAACCGCATTGGTTTCTTCTTCCAGCATCCGGGCGAAGACCTTGAAACCAGATCCGCGAAAATGCTCGGACACATCCTGCATTTCAATGGGGATGCGCAGGTCGGGTTTGTCGGAGCCGTACTTCTCAATGGCTTCAGCATAAGGGATGCGCCGGAACGTTTCGGAGACCGGTTTGCCTTCGGCAAAGCTTTTAAAGGTGTCGCGCAGCACCGGTTCCATTGCCTCAAAGACATCGTCCTGGGTGACGAAGCTCATTTCGACATCAAGCTGATAGAACTCACCTGGCAGGCGGTCGGCGCGGGGGTCTTCATCACGGAAGCACGGCGCGATCTGGAAGTAGCGGTCGAAGCCAGCCATCATCAAAAGCTGCTTGAACTGCTGCGGGGCCTGCGGAAGCGCATAAAACTGGCCCGGTTGAATGCGGCTTGGCACCAGGAAGTCACGCGCGCCTTCCGGGCTGGAGGCCGTCAGGATCGGCGTTTGAAACTCAGTGAAGCCCACCTCGGCCATGCGCTGGCGCATCTCGGCGATGACCTTTGTCCGGGTCATGATGTTGGCGTGCAGCGTTTCACGGCGCAGATCGAGGAAGCGATAACGTAGCCGCGTGTCTTCGGGATACTCCGGCTCGCCGAACACCGGCAGCGGCAGCTCTTCCGACGCGCCGAGAACCTCGATCTCTGTGGCAAAGACTTCGATCTCGCCGGTCGGCAGCGTCTCATTGATTGTTTCGGCGGTGCGTTCCTTCACCTTGCCATCAATACGCAGGCACCATTCGGAGCGCACGGTTTCGGCAAGCGAGAAGGCGGGCGAGTCCGGATCGATAACGATCTGCGTCATGCCGTAATGGTCACGAAGATCGATGAACAGGACGCCGCCATGATCGCGCACACGGTGAACCCATCCAGAAAGCCGGGCTGTTTGGCCGACATCCTCACGACGCAGGGCGCCGCACGTGTGCGAGCGGTAACGGTGCATAACGATCCTCGAAGGTAAAGCAGAAAGAGCCCGCGCGTGACGCAGGCCTTGTGTGGCTGCGGATTAGCCCTGTTGGCGCTGGCCCGTCAACCATGGAAGGAAAGCCGGCTAGATGGCGGATCGCCACAGGCGAACAAAGGCGCTAAGACGGCGCTATGGAATTGTTATCTGATACCGAGTCGCTGGCTGCGCTTTGTGCGCGCCTGTCCAAAGAACCCTACATCACCATCGACACCGAGTTTTTGCGTGAGACGACATTCTGGCCGCAGCTCTGCCTGGTGCAGGTCGCCGGCGCAGACGAGTTCGCGCTGATCGATCCGCTTGCTGATGGCATCGATCTCTCGCCGCTGTTCGAACTGCTTGCCAAACCAGACGTGGTGAAAGTGTTCCACGCAGGGCGGCAAGATATTGAAATCTTTTACTATCTGACCGATGCAATCCCGCAAAATGTGTTCGACACACAGGTTGCCGCGATGGTTTGCGGCTATGGTGATCAGGTCGGCTACGACCAGATTGTGCGGCAGGTGGTGGGCGCGCAGATCGACAAGACGAGCAGGTTCACAGACTGGTCGCGCCGGCCGCTCAACGATGCGCAGCTGGCCTATGCGGCCGCCGACGTCACCCATTTGCGGTCCGTCTACGAGCATCTGGCCGGTCTTCTCGACAAACGAGATCGTACCGAATGGGTTTCTGAGGAAATGCAGACACTGCTTGATCCAGCGACCTACGCCGTCGATCCGGACAATGCCTGGCAGCGCCTCAAACTGCGGGTGCGAAAGCCTATCGAGTTTGCCGCGCTCAAGGCGCTCGCCAAATGGCGCGAGGAGGTTGCCCAGTCACGCGACCAACCACGCCGGCGCATCATGAAGGACGATGCGCTCTACGAGTTGGCCCAGCAACGACCATCTTCAACCGAGCAATTGGGTCGCTTGCGCGCCGTGCCGCGCGGATTTGAGAAACATCCAGACGCCAAAGGCATGATCGAGGCGCTCAAAGCGGTCGCGGCGCTGCCAACCGATGAGTTGCCGAAGCTTCCCAAAACCAAGCGCAATCCTGAAAGCGCGCCGGCCATCGCCGAACTCCTCAAGGTGGCGCTAAAGCTGGTCGCGGAACGCGAGGGTGTTGCCACGCGGGTGATCGCCAATGCCGATGATCTGGAGGCGATCGCCATCTATGGCGAGGCCGACGTGAAGGCCATGCAAGGCTGGCGACGTGACCTGTTCGGCGATATGGCGCTTAAGATCCGGTCCGGTGATATGGCGCTTGGCATACGCGGAAAACGCGCCGTGCTCGTACCGATGAACGGCGAGCAAAACGCCGACTGATCCAGAGCTGTTTGCCGTTAGCCGTTGCTGACGGAAACGACGCCGGTTTCGCAGTTGACCAGCTTGGCAAGCGAACCCAAGCGCTTGGTAAGGCGCTCGCCACGCAACCCCGCCAAGTCCATTGGCACGTAGAGTGTCAGCCGGTCGTCCGCCAGGCGCTCCATCCGGGTTTCCGGTAACACGCCAGCCATGGATGCGGTGAGCGCATAGGCCACGCGGAACAACGCACCCAAAAGCATAGCCCGCTCGCGCAAACGCTTGGGCAGTAATCCGTTGACGTCCTTTAGGAAAGCATCGTCTGCGAGGCCTTGGTGGCGGTAGTAATTGGCGGTCGCCAGATAGAGGCGCCCGGGATGGTCGATGCCGGAAAAGGCGGCGTGAGCAATGATGTTGTGGCTCTGTATGCCGCGATAATCCGGGTGCGCGCGCCATCCGATATCGGCCAGCAGGCTCGCCGCTTCGCGCAAACGGGCTTCGTTGGGCGTTTCTTCCATGCCCAGCGTCTCAAACGCGGCGCCAGTCCATGCTGCCAGTTCTTTAGCGTGCCGAGGGGACCGCGAGCGCAGCAGCGCCAGTTCGAACGCGGCATCAAGCAGCGGATCGCGCGCTTTGTCCTCATCGCTGAGATCGTCGAACAGGAGGCCTTCACGGACACCTAGGGCCGACAGAACGATATCGGAAGGCCGCCCGACTTTGAACAGAGCGCTCAGTACGGCTGCACCGAACGGCAAGAGCGTGCGCCGACTTCGCGAGACGGCGCGCATGGCCGGGTGTTCAGCAAGCTTGCCGCGTAGCACGTCCTCGCAAAAGGCAGCGTAGGGATTGGCATCAACCGCATAGCCCTGCATGACAGACAGCGGATAGTCGTTCACTTCCATGTGGAGCTTGGCGAGGTTGCGCCAGGTGCCGCCCACCAGGAAGAGCGATCTGTCCTTCAGCTGCTTCGTTAGAGGACCGCTTGAGAGCGCCTCGACGGCAAGGTCGAACGCCTTGCGCGGATCGCCATCGGCTTCTTCCTGCATGCGGATGACGCCGAGCTTGTGCGAAACGCCCTGCCCGATGGTTTTGGGCGTGATCTCAACGAGTTCCAGACTGCCGCCACCCAGCTCGCCGACGATCCCATCAGGTTCATGAAAGCCTGAGCGGACGCCCATCGCGGCCGCACGGGCTTCTTCATCGCCGGACAGAATGCTGAGTGGCGCGCCCAGAATGCGCTCAGCCTCTTGCATGAACACAGGGCCGTTTTTGGCATCGCGCACGGCGGCCGTGGCAATGACCTTGAGGCTGACGATGTGCATCTGCTCGACGAGATGACGGAAGCGCGCCAGCGTGGTCAGCGTAAGGGTGACAGCTTCGTCGGACAGAAGCCCGGTCTTGGCGACGCCGCGCCCGAGACCGCAAAGAACCTTCTCGTTGTAAAGTGGCGTCAGCGCCCGCGCGAGCCGCTCATAGGCAACCAGACGGACCGAGTTCGACCCGATATCGATAACCGCGACCGGGCCAAATCCATCAAGGCGGCCCTGGCCCTGTGACGTTTCCGGTTTGGGACGATCAGGGCTCGCGGCGGGTGAAGAAGCGCGGCTGGTTCGCTTGAAGGGATTTTCCACGGCCCGAAAGACTCGGATTGGTCATGAAGTAGCGATGCGCGTTGAACGGCTCGTCACCAGGTGCGGGTGCGATTCGCATATGGCGACCGTCGGCCAACAGCGCCCAGCTTTGCTGGTTGTCCTTAAGACTTGCAACCATGATTTGGTCAAGTATCTGCGCATGGACCGTTTCGTTGTGGATTGGCACCATCGCTTCCACCCGTCGATCCAGGTTGCGAGGCATAAGGTCGGCTGAGCCCATATAGACAATGGCCTGCTCAGACGGCAGACCATGGCCATTGCCGAAACAGACGATACGCGAGTGCTCCAGGAAGCGCCCGACGAGCGATTTGACCTCGATGTTGTCGGAGAGGCCGGGCACACCGGGCCGCAGGCAGCAAATCCCGCGAATGATGAGGTTTACCTTCACGCCGACCTGGCTGGCTTCATAAAACGCGTCGATCAGCTGCGCATCGACGAGCGAGTTCATCTTGCACCAGATGGCGGCCGGCCGACCGGCGCGCGCATGATCGATCTCAGCGCGGGTGTGCTCCAACAACTTCTGACGCATCTTGGTCGGCGAGACGACCATGCGCTCCAATTCTGCTGGCTCGGCATAGCCGGTGATGAAGTTGAAGATGCGTGCCACGTCGCGGGCAATGGACTGATCGGCCGTGAAAAAGGACAGATCGGTGTAAATCTTCGCCGTGATGGGGTGATAGTTGCCGGTGCCGATATGGCAGAAACTGTGTAAATGCCCGGCCTCGCGACGGACCACGAGCGAGAGCTTGGCGTGGGTTTTCAGCTCCAGGAATCCGAACACGACCTGCACGCCGGCGCGTTCCAAGTCGCGGGCCCAGCGGATGTTGGCCTCTTCATCGAAGCGGGCTTTGAGCTCGACAAGCGCGGTCACCGACTTGCCGGCTTCGGCCGCCTCGATCAGGGCTCGAACAATAGGAGAGTTGTTGGATGTGCGGTAGAGCGTCTGCTTGATGGCGACCACATTGGGGTCAGCGGCCGCTTGGCGCAGGAACTGCACCACCACGTCGAAGCTTTCATAGGGGTGGTGGACGATAAGGTCCTTCTGGCGGATGGCTGCAAAACAGTCACCGCCATGTTCGCGGATGCGTTCAGGAAAGCGCGGCGTATACGGAACGAACTTCAGATCGTCGCGCTCAATATCGACCAGCTCAGACAAATCGTTGCGCGCCAGTGCGCCCTCCACGCGGAACACGGCTGCGCTGTCCACTTCCAGCTCTTCGGCCACCAGGCGTAGTAGTGATTCAGGCGTGGAGGCATCGATCTCAAGGCGGATAACCGATCCACGGCGGCGGCGCTTCAGGGCTGTTTCGAACAACCGCACCAGGTCTTCTGCTTCCTCTTCGATTTCCAGGTCGGAGTCGCGAATGACGCGGAACGCTCCGGTGCCGGTGACGGTGTAACCGGGAAAGAGACGACCGATGAACAGGCGCACCACATGCTCCAGCATGATGGTTCGGTGGCCAGAGGAATTCTCGTCAAAGCGAGGCAGCTTGACGAAGCGCGGGATCTTCGATGGCACGCGGATCAGCGCCGTCATACTGTCGTTGGCGCCGCTTCCGGGCACATCGGAGGGCTTGTCTCGCTGCAATTGGAGCGCGATGGAAAATCCCAGGTTCGGGATGAACGGAAACGGATGCGCCGGGTCGACCGCAAGCGGTGTCAGAACCGGAAAGACGTGGGAAAGAAAATAGCCGTCCAGCCAATCTCGCTCACGCGGGTCGAGGTCATCGAGATCGACAATGGAGATGCCAGCTTCCGACAAAAGACCGCGCAAGACTGAGAACGTCTCCTGCTGATGGCCAGCAAGTTGGGCGACTTCGTCGGTGATCGCCTGCAACTGCTCGCTCGGCGTCAGTCCATCGTCGGAGCGTTTGGAAATGTGCTCCTGCACCTGCCCAACCAGACCGGCGACGCGCACCATGAAGAACTCATCCAAATTGTTGGCTGAAATGGACAGGAAGCGCAGGCGCTCCAGCAGCGGATGGTTTACATTGTCGGCCTCTTCAAGGACCCGCAGGTTGAAACCCAGCCAGGACAGTTCGCGATTGATGAAGCGCTCTGGTGAGGCCATCAGATGATCGTAGATCGGCGCGTTGTCCGACCTGGACGACGGCATGGAAGCGATCGTGGAGTCCGGCGTTATCTGAGTCCCAACGCCCTGATCGGTCGCAAGCGGCATGGTTGTGTCGCTTTGCCCTTCGGGCTGCTGGATGGGATCATCTGATTGCGTCATGCCGGTTTCCTGTTGGCCCCCTCGCCACGTTCTCGGAGGTAATTCAATAGTGTGACAGTTCAATCATGCCTATCGGCATTGTCCTGACCTGCCTCAAAATCCGCCAGAACTTGACCTGCCAAAGGCTTGGTGATCGACCGGCCAGCCTCCAGCGCGCGCTTGTCGATCTGCGCAGTTAGATCGGCCAATTGACCGTAAGATCGTTCGACACGCCGAAGCAGATAATGCGCGATGTCGGCTTCCACCAAAAGCTGACGATCGGTGAAAAGCTTCACCGCGATGGCCGCTAAGAGCGCATCGTCGGGCGGCTGGATTTCAGCCCGGCGTCCAGCTCTCTGTCGCGAGAGGGCATCGGGCGTGCGAAAGGCAAGAGCCTCAGGCGGTTCTCGCGACGTGACGAAAACCGGCGCCTGCGCAGCCCGTGCAGCTTCAAGCGCATGAAACACTGCATCACCGCCGTCGCCCATAAAGGTCTCCAATCCATCGATGATCAGGATCGACCGCGCATCCAGGTCGCTCAGGCCGCCCAAGACGCCCTGCTTCAGCCAAACCGCATGCTCGAACCGGTCGGCCATCATGTGCGCCAAATGCGATTTTCCTGCCGCTCGCTCGCCGACAACGAGACCAACAGGGATCGGCCAAGCCAATTGCACCGCCAGATCGCGTGCTGTCTTGTTGCCCTCACTGGTCACAAAATCTTCGGTCGCATAGGAAGGCGACGATGGCATATCGAAGGCGAGTTGGCGCTGATCCGCCACGCGGTTAGCTCTCGTCGCTCGATTGCGCCTGAGCGCCGCCATTATGGCCCTTGAAGAACAGGCTTTCCTGGTATCGCTCGATGCAGAAGCGGGTAAGGACCCCCATGGAAGCGGCAAGCGGGACGGCGATCAGAAGGCCGACAAACCCAAACAAGGAGCCAAATGCCAAAAGAGCGAAGAACAGAACCACCGGGTGCAGATTGACCGCATCGCCGACGATCTTTGGCTGGAGGAAGTTGCCCTCAACGAACTGGCCGAAAACGAAAATGCCGGCCACGACCAAGATCCAAATCGGATCGTTCCAGAACTGCGCTATCGCGACACCAACGGAGGATACGAAACCGACGAGTGAACCGACATAGGGGATAAAGCTCAAGAGGCCGGCGGTGAGCCCAATCAACAGACCGAAATTGAGCCCAACCAGCGTGAGCGCGATGGCGTAGAACGCACCAAGGATGAGCCCCAGCACGAACTGGCCACGGACAAAACCGGCCAGCACCTTGTTGATCTGCACAAACAGCTTGCGGATCGTGCTGGCGTGATCGCGCGGCAAAAGACCGTCGACACGCTCCACCAAGTTATCCCAGTCGTAGAGCATGTAGATCGCCACGATGGGCGTGATCACGAGCGTCGACAGAAGGCCTGCCAGTGCAGCGCCCTGGTCAAAAATCACGCTGGCGATCTGCGTCATGGTGCCAGCATTGGCTTCCAGAAAGCTGCGCACGACATCAATATTGATGGTTCCTAGCCATTCGAGCACCGCATCAACCGTCATGGCGGACGGCAACAAAGCCTGTCGGGCGGCCTGATCGGCCTCGCCATTGGGGGCAATGATGGTCTGTATGGCGCGCAGATCTGCATCGTTCAGTCCAAAGACGGCACGCAGTGTTTCAGGGATGTAGGGGCGCAAGACATCGACCAGGCCCAGAATCTGCTCAATCAACAACGGGACCAGTAGGACGATGCCAAGCACCAGAACAAACAGCGCCAGCGCGGTGATGGTGAGCGTTGCCCAAAGCCTGGAAAAGCCGTGGCGTTCGAACCAGTCAGCTGCCGGGTCCAGCAGATAGGCAATCGCCATGCCGGCCACAAAAGGCAGCAGGATGCTGGAAAACATATAGATGAACAGGATCAACCCGAAGGCGGCCAGAGCCCAGAACATAATTTGGCGTTGGACAGTCATGAACGCGGTCTATCCATTGATCGAGGGGCCATGGTGATAGCGGGGCCGGTCTGGCAATGCCAGTGGGAACATGTGGGCGGCAGGCCAACTGCCCGCAACCGGGGCGGACCATGGCTTGTCTTGGTGGCCAGAATCCGTCAGGTCGTCAGGTAGCAAGCCGGCAAGCCTTGAAGTGGAGACAGATCGGGCATGAAGGGGTCAGAGGCCTATCGCCAAGCGGGCGTTGATACCGAGGCTGGCGCGCGGCTGGTTGAGCGCATCAAACCGGCTGTCCGTTCAACGGCACGGGCAGGTTCGGCGCCGGATTTGGGCGGGTTTGGCGGGCTTTTCGACCTTGCGGCCTGTGGGTTTTCCGACCCTGTTCTGGTGGCGGCCAATGACGGCGTGGGCACCAAACTCAAGATCGCCATTGAGACCGGCATTCACACCACCGTGGGGATCGCTCTTGTCGCCATGTGCGCCAACGATCTCGTCGTGCAGGGCGCCGACCCTTTGTTTTTCCTCGATTATTTTGCCACCGGCGGGCTCGATGAAGGCGTTGCGGCGGAAGTGATCGAGGGCATTGCTGCCGGCTGCCGCGAGGCCGGCTGCGCGCTCATTGGCGGTGAAACCGCTGAAATGCCATCACTTTATGCCGATGGCGACTATGATCTGGCCGGTTTTTGCGTCGGTGCGGTGGAGCGCGATGCGGTTCTGCCGAAGGACGTGCAGGAAGGCGACGTGGTGCTGGGCCTCGCGTCCTCGGGCTTTCACTCCAACGGTTATTCACTCATCCGCAAAGTTGTTGCAGACCAGGGCCTTAGCTATAGCGACCCAACGCCCTTTGATGCCAAAAAAACGCTCGGCGAGGCGCTGCTGACGCCCACACGGATCTATGTGAAGAGCGTCCTGGCCGCGCAGCGTGAAATTGGCGCTCTGAAGGCGCTGGCGCACATCACCGGCGGCGGGCCGCTAGAGAACATCCCCCGCGCCCTGCCCGATGATCTTGCCGTAACCCTTGATTTCACAGACGTTTCCGTTCCGCCGGAGATGCGCTGGCTCGCCAAAGCTGCTGATCTTTCCACCCATGATCTGCTCGCCACCTTCAATTGTGGGATCGGCATGGTGTGTATCGTTTCCCCGGAACAGGAGCGGTCCGTCAGCGAGACTCTGCGGTCCGGTGGCGAGACGGTGTTCCGGATCGGGACCGTTTCGTCCCGCCAGAACGACCCGGTCGTCGTCACCCGACCTCCGTCTCTCTGATGCGCCGCGTTCGCACCGCCATTCTCATCTCCGGTCGCGGCTCCAATATGGAGGCGCTGGTTCGCGCGGCACGCACCGATGACCATCCTGCTGAGATTGTTCTGGTCGGCTCCAACCGTCCGGAGGCTGCGGGGATAAAGTTCGCATCAGACGCCGGATTGCCAACCGTGGTTGTGGACCACAAGACTTTCGGCAAAGCCCGCGAGGCGTTTGAACGCGCGCTGCATACCGAACTTAAAAAGCACGATGTGGAGCTTGTTTGCCTCGCCGGCTTCATGCGGCTTCTGACGCCTTGGTTCATCGGCCAATGGCACGACCGGCTGATCAACATCCACCCTTCGCTGCTGCCGCTTTTCAAGGGGCTCCACACCCACCAACGCGCCCTGGAGGCTGGGGTCAAGCTGCATGGCTGCACCGTTCATGTGGTGCGACCCGACATGGATGCGGGGCCTATCATCGCCCAGTCGGCCGTGCCGGTTCTGGATGATGATGACCCCGACACCCTGGCAGAGCGGGTGCTTGTGGCGGAACACGCGCTCTACCAGCACGCGCTCGCCCATGTGGCCCAGGGCATTTTGGATGGAAGTTGGGCCATAAAGGATGAGCGCGTGTCAGGCGTACCGCCGTTCGGCGCGTAGCGCCCGAAGGCTAGCGTCATTTCTTGGCGCAGTTTCGCGAGCGCAAAAGTCTGCAACTTTTGCTGAAACTGCTTCAGCGCGGCGGAGGGCGGCGGAAGCCGGGGCCATCGGCACGGGCTCGTTAAGCGCCCGGACCTTGACCGCCCGGACCTTGACCGCCAGACCGGCGACGCGCCTGCTGTCCACCACCGCCACGCACGTTCTGCATCTGGAAGCTTGAATCCGGATCGCCGGCAAAGCAGCGCGGGATGAACGGGAACTCATCGGTGATGACGTAGTAATAGGTGCCACCCGGATACTCGTCCGTCACGCCGTAGCGACCGTTGCAGGCATCCAGCGTTCCGGACCCTTCCGAGTAGACCCAGTCCTGCGTGAACGTGCCGTCATAGGTGCCGCCGGGGCCGGAATCGCGGGTGCCAGAGCGCAGCACATAGCTGGAATCCATTTCCACCATACCTGAGGATGGATCACTCGCGTCGGCGTAGCTCATCGGGCCGTAGATCGGGAATCCGTCAGCCGCGTAGCCGATCAGCGTGGGGCTGCTGGTGTCCACCAGCCGGTCGATCAGCGCCTGCGGAAGGCCGTGATAGTGATAGGCGCCGTTGGGCTGCACATGAGCATTGCTGTAGTCGAGACCCAGGCTCGGTCCGTTGTCGGAGATCGCCTCGTAGCGCCAACCAGAGGAGCGGTCGCGGTTCCAATACTCTGCCGTGCCCGGATCGAAAATCACCCCGTTGAGCGCTACGCCGAACACATAATTGTCGGCGTCGGTGGCCCAGCCGTTGAAATCCGGATCAGCATCCATGGTGAAGCGGTAGCTTTGGGTGGTGATGGTGTGCGGGTTGCCCGAATTGGGGAAGGAGCCGGTTGCATGGTCCGGCAGGCCATCGGCCGTGATGGTGCGCACCCCGCCGTCGGTCATGACAGAAATGCTAGCGGCGGCCTCCACATCGCCCAGCACCAGCTCTTCCAGCAACAGGTCGAGCAAGGAGCTTTCCTCCTCCACCAGCGCCTGGCCGGTGGCAGCAACTTCTTCCTCGTCTTGGCCGGAATGGGCGTAGCTGGTAGCCGGCAGTGCCGCGGTTGCAAGCAAAACGGCAACCATCGCAGCCAAGCCACATCGCTTCCAAAGATCGGTGTTCGCGGGTTTTGTGGTGGTGTGGGGCGGTGTCGTATCCGTCATGGTCGTCCCCTTCTGCGTTGCAGGTGGCCGCCAGGGATTGGAAGGATGAGGGGTCGGCTGGGCGTCGCCGTTTACGGGGTCGTGAAGAGAGGGTGAAGATGGGGGGTGGCCACCGGAACCACTACGAAGAGGCTTGGCATGTTGCTGTTTTGTCCATTAAGCGTGGTTGAGGGCAGAATGGAAAGGTGGGAACAAAGAGTCACTGTAAAAGGTAGGCATTGGTTGTTGTTCGCCCTAGCGTTTGCTTGACCCGAAACTCGATATCTCACGCTCATA
>JBHJIX010000096.1:0-24463 GCA_050043025.1 Cohaesibacteraceae bacterium | reverse complement strand
CGGTTGCTTGGAGGCCGGCGTCAAGGCGCAAAGCGCTTTGGTCGAACTCCACCGCTTCGCGCTCGCCGGGGTCGTTTGTCGAAGGGCCTTTTTGCGCCCAGGCGGCTGTGCCTGAAAGCGCTGTGCCCGCCACAGCCAGGCACAATCCAAGCACCAAGCTGACGGAGCGTGTCAGTCGGCGCGGGAATGGCGCTGGCTGGTCGTGGGTGGCGGACATTGCGCGCTTGAGACTTTCGGTCCTTAGCCGAGGGAGGCGTCGATGCCGACGCAGGCTTCCATCAGGCCCTTCACGTAGCCGACCGACTGGGCGAACGCTTCGCGTTCTGCAATGTCGAGATCGATTTCGATGACCTTTTCGATGCCGCTGGAACCGATTACCGTCGGCACGCCAACATACATGTCGTCCAGGCCATACTCACCCTTCAGCGCGGCGGCGCAGGGCAGAACACGCTTCTTGTCTTTCAGATAGCTCTCGGCCATCGCGATGGCTGCGGCTGCCGGGGCGTAATAGGCCGACCCGGTTTTCAGCAGGCCAACAATCTCTGCGCCGCCATCGCGCGTGCGCTGCACGATCTGCTCAAGCTTGTCCTGAGTCATCCAGCCCATGGAAACCACGTCATCAAGCGAAATGCCGCCGACGGTGGAATAGCGAGTGAGCGGAACCATGGTGTCGCCATGGCCGCCCAGAACGAAGGCCGACACATCTTCGACCGACACGTTCAGCTCCTCGGCGATGAAGTAGCGGAAGCGCGCGGAGTCCAGAACACCAGCCATGCCGCAGACCTTGTTGCGGGGTAGGCCGGAGAATTTCTGCAAGGCCCAGACCATGGCGTCGAGCGGATTGGTGATGCAGATGACAAAGGCGTTGGGCGCATACTTCGCGATGCCGGCACCGACCTGCTGCATGACCTTCAGATTGATGCCTAGAAGGTCATCGCGGCTCATGCCGGGCTTACGCGGTACACCGGCAGTGACGATGCAGACATCTGCGCCTTCCAGGGCCTCATAGCCTGTGGTGCCGGACAGTTTGGCGTCGAACCCGTCAACTGGGGAGCTTTCGGCAATATCCAGAGCCTTACCTTGGGGGATGCCATCGGCAATATCGAACATAACGATGTCGCCCAGCTCTTTCAGGCCGGCCAGATGTGCCAGCGTGCCGCCAATTTGGCCGGAACCGATCATTGCCAGTTTTTTGCGAGCCATGATTCCCCCTTTTGAGGTCAAACACGCCGCTTGCTCTGATGTGCGGCCGTGCTTGGTCAGACAGCTCTTTTGGCTGCCGCACCTAAGATGACGTTTGGGTAAGGTTGATCGCCGTTACCCGACCGGTCGTAGACCCACGGGCAATCAAGTGCAAGTTGGGCAAAGGCATAAACCGCCGTGAAGCGAAGGAATTGATCTTACCTATACGTAAGATCGACAAGACTATGAACTTTTCGATCAGGCAGCCGCGCGACGCTCTGCCCGCAGATACTCATCTGAGCGCATGTCGATGAGGCGCGATGCGGTGCGGTCGAAGGCGAATGCCTCGTTGCCCGTGGATGCCTTGTAGAGATCTGTCGGCTCGGCATCGGCCGACGCGATGAGCTTTGTGCGCGTGTCATAGAGCGCATCAATGAGGGTGATGAAGCGCTTAGCCTCGTTGCGCTTGGCCATGTCCATGCGCGGAATGTTGTCGATCATCAGTGTGTGAAACCTGCCGGCGAGCGCCAAATAGTCCTCTGCCCCCAAGGGCCGTTCGCACAGATCGGCAAAGCTGAAGCGCGCGACGCCGTGGGCATGCCGTGGCACTGGCACGTCCCGACCCTTGACGGTGACGAAGTCGCTCTCGCCTTCGGCGTGATTGGTCAGCCGCTCCCATGCCTCGTCCATCGCATGGTCGGAGACTGGTCCCAGCGGATTGTACCAAACGGGTGCTGCTTCCAGCTTGTCGATGCGGTAATCCTTGCCGGCATCGAGTTCAAAGACCGTCACGTGCCGGGTCAACAGATCGACAAATGGCATAAAGAGGGCACGGTTCAGCCCATCCTGATAGAGGTTGGACGGCATGACGTTGGAGGTCGCAACCAGCACGACGCCATGTTGAAAGAGCTGGGTGAACAAGCGCCCCAGGATCATGGCATCGGCGATGTCGACGACGTGAAACTCGTCAAAACAGATCAGCATCGACTCGCTGGCGATCGCCGCGGCCACCGGCGGTATGGGATCGTCTTGCTTGACCTTGCCCTCTTTAAGCGCCTGACGGTGGGCATGAATGCGCTCATGAACATCGGCCATAAAGGCATGAAAGTGCGCGCGGCGTTTGCGCTTGATGGCGGCGACCTCGAAGAAAAGGTCCATCAGCATCGTCTTGCCGCGTCCGACGCCGCCCCACAGGTAAAGGCCACGGCGGACCGGCGCCTGCGCTTTGCGCTTGGCGAAAAGCCAACCAAGGGCGCTCGATTTGCGGGCGAGCCGCATCTCGGCAAGTTCGGCGTTCAATCGGTCAAGGGCATCGGCTGCCGCGCGTTGGACGCGATCATCATCCAATTCTTCAGCTGCGATCATGGCCCCATAGCGCGCCGAGACACGCAGGTGCGCGGGCAACAGCGGGGATTGGGATCTGTCGTCTGAGAGGTTTGCAGAAGACGCCATTTCGCTGACCCCTGACCTTCCGACGTTTACCGGAAGAAGGTGAGGGCCTCGCCGGTTTCCAATTGCCCGGCATAGCGGGTTGGGCCGGTGCGGAACAATCTGGCAAGCGGCGTGCCGTCTGTCCCGACCAGGGTTACCTGTTGGCCTTCTACGCTCCAGGCCGACAGGGTGGCCAACTGAACATCGCCGCAATTGCGCGTCGAGCCACGGAAGCCCCCTTGCCAAGTGGTCAGGGAGAGGTTCACCGAGCAGTTGGCAGCCGGCGTGATGGCCGACCAGACGCCAACCATGTCGTTTTCGTTGATCGCCGCGCCAGGGGCGGCCGATGCTGTGCCGGCGAGGGCCGCGGTGTCACCGAACGGCGCAGTTTCCCCTGTTGCCGGATCGCCAAGCGTTAGGGCGTTGGGGTCTTCGAGCGTTGCCACATCGTCCAGGCTTTGGCTTTCGATCGGTGTTTCTTCGGCCAGCGTGATGGGCTGAGGCAGCGCCGTCGAAGAGACGGCGGTGGTTGGAACCGGTGTCAGTGGACGAAGCTGCGGGCCGCTGCTCATGCAGCCCGAAAGGGCAAGGCCGGCAACGGCAAAAACAGGAAGGGCGGCCATGCGCGGTACGCGACTAAACGACATTGGTGACGTCCGTTCCACTTCAACTTGCCCCAGCAACATTCGGGGCATCTTGGCCCGCAAGGGCCTAACACTGCGTCCGTTATAGCCAACAGAAGGTTAACTGCACAACTCGTCTTGTGGTGCGTTTTGCTCGGCCGGATATTGCCAACACCGGTTCCGGGCCGTCTGCATGACCTGGTCGGCTTCAGCCGGTTTCAGCCAGTGACGGCTCGTCAATCCCATCAAGTCGGGTGACGTCCTGCATCAACGTTCGGATCGGCTGACGCAGGGATTCAGCAAGGCTCACATAGCTGAGATAACGACTGCCCGGTGCCCGATCACCTTCGGTTTCTCCAGGCGCCTTCTCGACCGCTTTGAGCTCGTTGAACGACCATTGGCGGAAATCCACACCATCACCCAGAGCCAGTTTCTGCGCCGGCGGCAGCGCGGTGCCGAGCGCAATGACGTGGTCGACACGCGGTGCTCCCGCAAAGCCATAAAGGGCAAGCGGTTTGAGAGCCGACGCGCTGGTATCCAGATTCAAGCGCCGCATGGCACGCAACAACACAGGATCGGCTTCTGCCGACTCATTCAACGTTGCTGAGTAAACGCGCACGGGCATGGGCTCCGGGAGCCGCTTTATTGCGTCCAGTGCCAAAGCTTCGGCGAGCAATCCGACGCCAACGCCGCCGGATCCCACAAAGAGAATTCCGCGATCAAACATGATCCGCCTTTGATTTTTTGTGCCGCACGCCGCTGATGCGGCGAATCACAACTGGGAGTGATCCCAAGAATTGGCGGGGGGAATAAGGAGCAAACTCAACGAAAGTATGACGCGCCCATAACGGTTTCTGCTTACCCGTTTTGGCCTAGTCCTGCAAGGTTCCAACGAGTGACGCTACGGTCTCATCGTCTTCCAACTGCATGGCGGCTGCCACCAGGGCTACAGCGCGCGGGTGAAGCGGAACATCGCCGTCAGGAATCGCAATTGCCACCACGCCATCGGCTCCGACGCTCACACAAACCTGATTGGCAGGCACGACCGTCTCAGTGCCCTCGGTCGCGCTGACGAGACGGATAGGTTTGCCGGGTTTGGACGCCTGCTCGCTCATGCCACAGCGTGTCACGGTGTGCTGCCGGGCGCAAGCGAGCCGCGCTTTGATCGTGCGCTGCCTTAGTGGTCGACGCCCGCATAGGCCTCCTCACCCCAAACGCGCTCCACAGTGCGGTTGCGCCCGCAGGAGGTGCGGTAGAACTGATAGCGCAGCGGGTTCTTCTGATAATAGTCCTGATGATACTCTTCAGCCGGCCAGAAAGTTGGCGCGTCGAGGATCCGCGTTGCAACGTCGCGCCCCAAGGCGCTGGAGGCATTGGCCGCAGCGGTTTCAGCAAGGGCTCGCTGGTCCGCGTCGAGCACAAAAATGGCCGTGCGATAAGAGTTGCCGCGGTCGCAGAACTGCCCGCCATCATCGAGCGGGTCGACGGTACGGAAGAAGGTATGGGCCAACTCGCTGTAGGTCACGATGTCTGGATCATACACCACTTCCACGGCTTCCAGATCGCCATTGGCGCCGTGGTTCTGATAGGTCGGATTGGGAAACTGGCCACAAATGTAGCCTGATGTGGTGCGCAGTACGCCGGCCACGTGGTCGAAGTCTTTTTCCACGCACCAGAAGCAGCCGCCGGCAAATATCGCGACCTCTGCCCCGTCGGGGACGTCCGCCGTCATGGGGGCCGGTTCGGCCGTTTGACTGTTTGCACTCGGTGCCAAATTGAGGCCAGCGATCGCCAGTGCGGCGACGCCGACGGTGGCGGCAAGGGCAAGGTTCCAACGATGGGTCATGATGCACCTCCAGGAAGGATCAGTGCCCAGCATATGGTAGCCAACCCTCGCGATGCCACTCGCAGCGTATCACGCCTGCGTCATTGCTTCGTCAGATGGCGCGCGGCGTCGATAGGCCCGGCCCGACCAATCGATCTTTTGGGTCAGGAACATGGCAACCGCCAACACGATGAAGGCAAAGATGGAGCCGGCTAACAGGGCGTAATCCTCAAGCCGCAGGAAGGTGTAGAGCACACCGAAAACTGCGCCGACGATTGCCAGGACCAACGCGCCGAGCCAGGCGCTTTGCATGGAGCGGGCGCAGTAGCTGCCAATCAATGCCGCCGTCGCGCCGCCGCCCGCAAGATAGGCGGTGAGGAAGCCAAAATGTTCGGCAAGGCTCAGAAGCAGCACATAGAACAGAACGAGCGCCAGGCCGACAAAGACATATTGCACGACATGCACATGCTTGCCGGCTCGAAGTTCGATGACGAAAACAGCAAGGAAGACCACCCCGATGAAGAGGACGGCGTACTTCAGCGCCCGATCGACGAGCGCGTAGTAGTCGACCGGTTGGAAGAAGCGCACGCCAAAGGCATCCTGGGCGAGACGGCCAAGATAGTCATTGCCCGCCAGGTCAAAGGCGAGCGGTACGGCCCGCGCCAGATGCGGGATCGACCATTCGGCGCCAAAGCCATCATCATTGATGAGGGAGCGTTCGGGCAAGGCACCGCCAGTGAAGGACGGGTGTGGCCAGTTGCTGTCCATGACGGCGCGGGTGTCGCGCCCGGCCGGTGCCAGATAGATCGAATCTGAGCCGTTCAGGATGAGGTTGACGGAGAACTCAACGCTCTGCGGTCCATGGTTGAAGAGGTTGGGCACGTGAATGCCATCCATGGTGACACGAGGCTGCGACCCGCCGTGCGGGCGGCTGTCGGTAAAGACGCCAGGCGCGCTTACTACGCTGCCAAGGCTCGGCTCAAAGGGGATGTTTTCATCGCCCCAATTGAGCGCGACGGCATTGCGGATCGCCCGTGCCGATGACAGGCCGACCGCAAACCGCGCTTGTGACCATAAAAACCTTGCCTGTTCGTCGGTGATGGAGCGTTGAGACGGCGCGTTGAACCGTCCAGCAAGGGTCATGTCGGTGGTGAACACAGTGACATCGAAAATGCCGCGTGAACGCACCTCGGTCGCCGCTCGCATATCAACGGTGAGGCTGTCGGGCAGGAACACCGCCTCGCGCCGGACGGTGGTTGAAACCTCTTCGCCGTCACTGATCTCAGTAACCTGAAGCTCATAGGGTACGATGATAAAGGGGCCGACAATGCGTTGGCTGCCACCCCAGCTTTGTGCGACCTTGCGGGCGACATCTCGCGCGCGGTCCTCACGTTCGGAAACAAGGAGCCAGACAAGCGAGGCGGGGATGAGGAGCACCAGGCACAAAAGCCCGAGAATGAAGAATTTGAGCCCCGGCGAATGCAGGAAGCGCCCGGTTGCCTCAACCATTGTCGTGTTCATGAATTCTGTCGCCTTCACGCGGCGCGGCAGGCGCGCCTGTTTGAGCCCCGCAGCGTCGCTAAAGGCTGATTGTGGCGCACATGGGAAGACAAAAAGGAGAGTGTCGGGCGCTTTTTTGTAATCTCCGACGCTATGTTTTGCCGGCTTGGTGACTCTACGTATCGCTCGTAATCGACCTACTTGGGCACTCCTCACCAAGCGAGCGGCTGGAAGGCTGCACGACCTTTAAGCATTTATTTGTGATTTCCCGGCCTCCTAAAGGGGCATCGCACCTCGTGGGAAGAGGGGGCGGTGTGAGCCGGTTTCGGCTCCTTACTGGAGGGAATAATTATGGTTGACGCGATCACCGCGCCGACGAGAGGCATTCTGTCTCGTCTTACCATCACCGCACGCATGGTTCTAACGCTGCTGGGCTTCCTTGTGTTTGCCTGTGCCGGCGTTTTCGCCGTTACCGTTTACACGGTGAGCCAGAACATTCGTGCTGATGCTCAACTTTTGCAAAACACCAGCCTGGAAACGGCCGCTGCCATCATGGCGCGTGACCTACCTGGCTTTTCGGCACGTTGGTCGAGCGGTGGCGACCTGACCGAAGTTCGCATGGATACGCCCATCCCTGAGACGTTCGAGAGCCACGGTATCATCGACGCGATTGGTGATATTACCGGAGAGACGGCGACGCTGTTTGCCTTCGATGATGAGACCGGCGACTTCTGGCGGCGCACCACCAACATCATCAAGCCTGATGGCAGCCGCGCGGTGGGCACGCCGCTTGGAACGGGCGGCTCGGTGTTTCCGATTGTAGCAGGTGGTGAGACCTATTTCGGCGAAGCGGTGATTTTGGGTCTGCCCTATTTCACTGTTTACAAGCCGATCTTTGGACCCTCCAACGATGTGGTGGGGATCCTCTATGTCGGTGTTGAGAAGAGCGCCATCACCAGCCGTCTCAATGAGATGGTGATGCGCCTTGGACTTGCCGGCTTTGTGGTCGTTCTCCTCGCGAGCGTTGCGGCGATCTTCTTCGTGCGCCGTATGACGCGGCCAATCCCGATGATCACCCAGTCTGTGGAGGCCATTGCCGACGGCGATTGTTCCACCGATGTGCCCTATGAGAAGCGCGGCGATGAGCTTGGCTCACTTGCTCGCGCTGTTGTCGTGCTGCGCGAGAATGCCAAAGAGCGCCAGCGTCTTGAGGCTGAATCCAAGACCGGACAGGCAGCAACCATGGAGCGGCAGGCCAAGATCGACGAGTTGATTGGCGGCTTCCGTGATACGGCCCAGCACGCGCTTGATGCCATTGGCAACAACACCGGCCAGATGGAGCAGACCGCTCAGTCGCTCAGCACCGTGGCGCTCGATACGTCCGAGCGGGCTGGCGCGGCCAACTCCGCCTCGCAGGAGGCTTCCACCAATGTGCAAACGGTGGCGTCGGCGGCCGAGGAGCTATCGGCGTCTATCGGCGAGATTTCTCGCCAAGTGGGCGACACCAACGCCATTGTTGACCGCGCGACCGAAAGTGTGCGGGCCACGAACGGCAAGGTGGAGAGCCTGTCGGAAGCCGCGCAGAAGATCGGCAATGTGGTCGGACTCATCTCCGATATCGCCGAGCAAACCAACCTTCTGGCCCTCAATGCCACCATTGAGGCGGCACGGGCCGGTGAAGCCGGCAAGGGTTTCGCGGTCGTGGCATCGGAGGTGAAATCGCTTGCCTCGCAGACGGCCAAGGCGACCGATGAGATCAGCACGCAGATCAAGGAAATCCAGACCTCGACCGACGAGGCGGTGGAAGCGATCCGAGGCATCGGCGACACGATGGAAGAGGTGAACCGCACCACGTCGGCGATTGCCGTGGCAGTGGAACAGCAGGGTTCTGCGACCTCCGAGATTAGCCGCAACGTCTCCGACGCGGCGACCGGCACTGGCCAGGTGGCCGACAATGTCAGCCATGTGGAACAGTCGGCCGGGCAGACCAGCCAGTCGGCTGAGACGGTGCTGGCGGCGGTGGCTGATCTGCGCCGCGAAGCCGATCAGTTGCAAGGTGGCATTGATGGGTTCCTTGCGGACGTTGCCGCTGCCTAGCGCGCGACGAAGCAACGCGATCGATTGTGAAAAAGGCGGCCTGCGGGCCGCCTTTTTTTTGTTTGTCAGGCGGCTTTCAAATTCACCGCTGAAAGCTTGCCGCGTTTTTCTTCCACCAGATCATAGTGGAAGGCCTGTCCTTCATTGACGGCTTTCAGGCCGGCCTTCTCCAAGGAGCTGATGTGAACAAACACATCCGGGCCGCCATTGTCCTGTGACAGGAACCCATACCCTTTGCGGTTGTTGAACCATTGAACGGCGCCGCGTGCGCCGTTGCCCGATCGCCTTCCTTCAGAGCGATGGGCAGAAGGCTGATCTGCTTCGTTCTTGGCGCTCCTGCGGGCTTTGCGGTTGGGCTTTTTGCCCTGGGCAGCAACCTCCGATGGGTTCAGCGGATCGAAGCCCACCTCTTCAGCCGGTTTGCGTTTCTTGCTTGGCGACTTGGCCGTGTGTTGTTCGGCACGATCGGGATCTGTGGGAACACGCCGCTTACCCTTGGTCTTCGGGTCTGGTCGGTCGCGATGGCGATTCTTCTTCCGATCGGCCTTTGCCGCCGGTGTTGGTGAGGTCGATACCTCAACCTTCACGCGTTCAGTTGGTTCGACGGTGCCATGCTCAGGGATGGCTTGCTTGATGATCCGTTCGATATCACGCAGCAGCTTGCGCTCGGCAGTATCGACCAGCGAAAAGGCCTGGCCTGCGGCACCGGCGCGAGCGGTGCGACCAATGCGGTGGACATACGCTTCAGGAACGTTGGGCAGTTCGTAGTTCACCACGTGACTTACGCCATCGATATCGATGCCGCGGGCGGCAATGTCGGTGGCGATGAGCACTTTCACATTGCCCTTCCGGAAACTCTGGAGCGCCTGCTCGCGTTGCCGCTGGCTGCGGTTGCCATGGATGACGGCACTCATCAGGCCGTAGGACTTGAGGAACTTTGCAAGCTTGTCGGCACCATGCTTGGTGCGCGTGAACACAATGGCTCGCTCAACCTCGCGCGGTGCCAGAAGATCAAGCAGAACCTCACGCTTTTTCGGTGCTGGAACATGCAGCAGAGACTGCTGGATGCGATCAATGGGCTTGGACTGCGGCGCGAGGGAAATGCGCTCGGGCTGATCCTGAAGATCGCGCGCTAACAGTTCCAGCGGCTTGGGCATGGTGGCTGATAAAAGCACCGTCTGCCGCGTGTTTGAAACCGCATCGACAATGCGGCGCACCGCAGGGATGAACCCCATGTCCAGCATCTGGTCGGCTTCATCCAGAACGATCTGATCGGTCGCGTGCAGCCGCACATTGCCAGAGCGCATATGATCTTCCAGCCGGCCGGGTGTGGCGACAAGAATATCAACGCCGGCGGCCATCGTTTTGGCCTGCACGGAAGCACTGGCGCCACCGACAATGATAGCGACAACCGGCTTGAGGTTGCGGCCATAGGTTTTCACTGCAATGGCGATCTGCTGGGCAAGCTCGCGCGTTGGCACCAGGATGAGCGCCTTGGCCGTCTTGGGCCTTCGGGGCACGGGCGCTTTGTGCGCATCGCCCTTCTCCAGGGCCAAGGCGTTCAGGAGCGGCAGGACGAACGCGGCCGTCTTGCCGGTTCCGGTTTGTGCGATTCCCAGAACGTCGCGGCCATCGCGCATGGCGGGGATGACCTGGCCCTGAACGGGCGTGGCCTGGTTGTAGCCTTCGCGCGCGACGGCATGAAGGATGGGCTCGGCGAGGCCGAGAGCCGAAAATTGGGTCAAGGTTTGTCTTTCAAAAAGGCTTGGCGCCGGCGCGCCTGAGGCAGGCGGGCAGCGCTGGGAGCACCGGGCTTCTTCGCGTTGGTGAGCACGAGAAACGCCACAGCATCATGAACTTCAGCATGATCGGCTACGGCTGGTGCTCGCATGCAGGTCGTCGGCATGCTTCGGGGGGAGGTGAGCACTCTTTGTGCGCTTGTTGCGCCTGCTGATGTCACCGACGGGCCTTGTGCGCGCAAACTGCGGTAAACGCAAGGCCGGGTGTTGTGGGAAGGGGATAGAGGAGCGGTTTTTGGCGCCAGTTGCTTTGATCACTACCCAGACCGGAATGGGATCGCTTGCGACTCTTCCCAAACAGCGAGGGCTAAGGTCCTAGGAGTGCACCCTCGATCCTTCGACAATCGTGTTCAGCATTTCACGACGCATTTTGGCATAGCGCGCTTTGGGAAGACCGAAGAGCCCACGATGCAAGATCATGCCATCTATTGTGCTGGCAAGAGTGCGCCCCAATAGCTTTGCGTCTACATCCGGTCGAACCTCTCCGCCATCCTGTAGGTGCTTCAGGCACTCTGCGTAGTGGTTGCCCACCCGTTCAAAGAAGCTCGCTACCTTTGCGGTAAAGCTTGGTGAGGCAAAGCTGGGACCGAACACTTCAAAGAAGACTGGGATGAACCTGGCGTGTTCGTCGGGAACGTTCATTGTCGCGTCCAGCGAAGCTGCGAAGTCATCCAGTGTTTCAGGCAGTGAAGCATCCACGAAACTCGTCTCCATGCCCGCAAAATGCCGCTCGACCATCGCCTCAGTCATCGCCTCCTTGTTCTTGAAGTAGAGGTAGAGCGTGCCTTTGCCGAGGCCTGCTGCCCTGGCGACGTCAGCAATGGTGGCAGCGTGGTAGCCGCGTTCTGTGAAGACCTGCATCGCAGCATCGAGAATGCCGTTCTGCATCTCTTCGCGGTCGACGATTTTCGGCATGGTGCCTCCATTCACTAAGAAGATTCATATGAGCCATATGTTTTTTATGACTGGATGTCCAGTCATGTATTTTGTATATGACTGACCGTCCAGTCACATACAAGCGAGTTAGAAAGGAGTGACGCCGTGTCCATCGCCGTCGACCCCAGCGACATGCCAGCGCGTGAGCCAAGCCATCGTTCGAGATCCCATGTTACCTGGCACTATGAAGGCAGGTCGGACGGACTGGTTGGGACGGGTGCAACGAGAGCCGAGCGTTTCATGGGCTACGGCACCGCGGCGCTTTTAACCGCGATCATTGTGGGCGCCGACTTGACGCGCGCCGACCCTGTTGCAGCTTCCTGGTGGCAGACCGCGATCCTTGTTTTCTTTGCTTACGACATCGCAGGCGGGGCGGTCGCCAACATGCTCAATTCTTGCAAGCGGCTGTACCATTCGCCGCGCAAGTCATCTGAAGGTGCTTTGCTAGTCGCACTGAAGGACGCGCGCGTCTTCACCGGCATCCATATCCATCCGATTGTCATCGCGGCCACGCTGGGCGGCTCGATCACAAGTTCGCTGATCTGGTACCTCGCTCTTCAGGTCGCGGTCTGGGTGACCCTGGCCACGCCGCTTTACTTGCGTCGCGGCGCCGCTACGGCGCTCGTTATGGCTGCGATCCTCCTCCACCAAGTCTGGTTACCTCTCGGCCTGTGCCTTGAATGGGTCATCCCGGCCCTCTTCATCAAGATGGTCCTAGGTCACGCCGTGCAGGAAGAACCCTATGCCGCGCCATCGCGACTGGCGTGCGCTGCCGTCAGCCGGTGAATCCAAACACACGAAAGGAAAAGTCCCATGCAAACCGTCTTAATTGCTGGTGCCACCGGCTATCTCGGTCGCCATCTTGTCAAGGAGTACGCCCAGCGTGGCTGGCATGTTCGAGCCTTGGTTCGCAATGCCGAGAGTGCGATAGCAACCGGTCTTGGTGAGCACGACTACGTTACGGCAGAAGCAACCCAGCCCGACACGCTAATGGGCCTCATGGAGGGTGCAGATTTGGTGATCTCAAGCCTTGGGATAACGCGCCAAAAGGATGGACTCACCTACCGCGCGGTCGACTATCAAGCAAACCTAAACCTCCTGCGAGAAGCTGAACGGTCCTAGGTGAAGCGGTTTGCCTATGTGCATGTGCTTAGAGCACGACAGATGATGCAGGTTCCGCTGGTGCAGGCCAAACAGGCCTTTGTGGACCGGCTTGAATGTTCATCCATTCCTTCAACGGTGATTGCACCGTCGGGTTACTTCTCGGATATGGCTGAGATTCTGAACACTGCCAAAACCGGGCGTGCGTGGGTGTTCGGCGACGGATCGAAGCGGCTAAACCCCATTCACGGTGCGGACCTTGCCACGGCGTCAGCCGGCGCAATCGATCGCGGCGAAACCTGGCTCGAAGTGGGCGGACCCGATACTTTTACCCAGGCGGAGCTCGCCCGGCTAGCGTTTGACGTTCTCGGCAAGCCCGCGAAGATCATGCGCGTGCCTGATTGGATCCGCAAGGTAGCCATCGCGGTTTTGCCCAAGGTCACACCAATCCATATCCATGGGCCAGCTCAGTTCTTTATGACAGCGCTTGGGACAGACATGGTGGGTGCACAGCATGGCAAGAAGCATCTTGAAGACCACTTCCGCGCTTTGGCCGACCTTCCCGCGGATGATCACGCCAGCACCAACCCCAACGTTTTGGCAGCTTAGGGAACCGATGGGGCGCTGCAACGCGCTAGTGCACCGGGGTCTCGATGGTGAGTCTACTCTAGGCCCCGGCTCGGCTTCGCCGTCCAGGGAATTGTGATTGTGGTTAGGCTCTTCCTGGTACGGGTCCGCCCTGCGCCGTTGGCCCAACCGCTATTCGGGTGCCCTAAAGCCGTCTCTCCACCATCATCTTTTTTATCTCCGCGATCGCCTTGGCCGGATTCAAGCCCTTGGGGCAGGCCTGGGCGCAGTTGAGGATCGTGTGGCAGCGATAGAGGCGGAAGGGGTCTTCCAAATTGTCGAGCCGGTGGCCGGTTTCCTCATCGCGGCTGTCGATCAGCCAGCGGTAAGCCTGCAACAGGATGGCCGGGCCAAGGTAGCGGTCGCCGTTCCACCAGTAGCTCGGGCAGCTCGTCGAACAGCAGGCGCACAGAATACACTCGTAAAGCCCGTCGAGCTTGGCGCGGTCCTCATGGCTCTGCTTCCACTCGCCCTGGGGCTGCGGCGTTGCCGTCTGTAACCAGGGCTCGATGCTCGCATGCTGGGCGTAAAAGTTGGAAAGGTCCGGCACCAAATCCTTCACCACCTGCATGTGCGGCAGGGGGTAAATTTTCACCGCGCCCTGCACCTCGTCCATACCCTTGGTGCAGGCGAGCGTGTTGGTGCCATCGATGTTCATCGCGCAGGAGCCGCAAATGCCCTCACGGCAGGAACGGCGGAAGGTGAGCGTGGGATCGATGTAATTTTTGATCCAGATGAGCGCATCCAGAACCATTGGCCCGCAATCATCCATGTCCACATAATAGGTGTCGACGGTGGGGTTGGCGTCGTCGTCTGGGCTCCAGCGGTAGATGCGGAACTCGCGCACATTGGTCGCACCCTCCGGCTTCGGCCAGATTTTGCCGTCCGACATGGTGGAGTTTTTCGGAAGCGTCAGTTGAACCATAGGTCGGTCTCGTCCCGTGCTCTAAGTCATCCGGCGCATTGCAGCGCGGCGTTGATCATCTGGTTCTGGACCATTTGCGCGTCGGCTTCGGTGAAGCCATCCAAAGTGCGCACCAAGGCTTCATCCTCGGTCAAAAGGGCCAGGAGAAAGGTCTGCTGATCGGCGGTCAGCGTGGAGAGCGCGTCGTCTTCCACGCAGGCACACACCGTCTCGCTCTCCTCCATCGCCTGCATGCAGGCGGCCGTAATCTCGCCCGACATCGGTCCAGCGCTGGACTGTGCGAAGGCCGGAGTGGCGAGAGTGGCCAAGAGGAGGGCGAGGGCCAGGCGCATCAGTAGACGCGGGCCTTGGGCTCGATATACGCGATCTCGTTCGACATGGTGTAGGTGTGCACCGGCCGGTCATCGAGCGTGACCTTCTTCTCTTCCACATCGACAAAGGCGAGCGTGTGCTTCATCCAGTTCTGGTCGTCGCGCTCGGAGAAGTCCTCGCGGGCATGGGCGCCGCGTGACTCTTTTCGGTTTACCGCCGATTCCACGGTCACCACGGCCTGGGCGATGAGGTTCTCATACTCCAGTGTCTCGATGAGATCGGTGTTCCAGATCAGCGAGCGATCGGTGACCTTAATGTCGTCGGATGCTGTCCAGGTCTCGTTGATGAGCTTGGCGCCTTCTTCCAGCACATCGCCGGTGCGGAAGACTGCGCAATTGTTCTGCATCACGCGCTGCATCTCCAAGCGCAGATCAGCGGTTGAGCGCGCACCATCGGCATAGCGGGCGTTATCAAGGCGCGTGAGCGAAAGCTCCGCGCTGTCAGATGGCAACTCAGGATGCTTCTCGCCAGCGTCCAGCGTCTCGGCGCAGCGGGCCCCTGCCGCGCGGCCAAAGACCACCAGATCGATCAGCGAGTTGGAGCCCAGCCGGTTGGCACCATGAACGGAGACGCAAGCCGCTTCGCCGATGGCCATTAGGCCAGGAACGGTGCTGTCCGGATCGCCATCGACCTTGGTCAGCACCTCGCCATGATAGTTGGTCGGGATGCCGCCCATATTGTAGTGGACGGTCGGCAGCACGGGGATCGGTTCTTTGGTGACATCCACGCCGGCGAAGATACGGGCTGATTCTGAGATGCCCGGCAGACGCTCGTGCAGAAGTTCCGGATCGAGATGGTCCAGGTGCAAGAAGATGTGGTCGCCGTTTTTGCCGACACCGCGGCCTTCACGGATTTCCATGGTCATGGAGCGTGAGACAACGTCGCGCGAGGCGAGGTCCTTGGCCGAAGGAGCGTAACGCTCCATGAAGCGCTCGCCTTCGGAATTGACAAGATACCCGCCTTCGCCCCGGGCGCCCTCGGTGATGAGGCAGCCGGCGCCGTAAATGCCGGTCGGGTGGAACTGGACGAACTCCATATCCTGCAGGGGCAGGCCGGCGCGCAGCACCATGGCATTGCCATCGCCGGTACAGGTGTGGGCGGAGGTTGCTGAGAAGTAGGCACGGCCATAGCCACCGGTGGCAAGCACCGTTTTGTGAGCGCGGAAGCGATGGATAGAGCCATCTTCCATACACATGGCAACGACGCCGCGGCAGGCGCCTTCATCCATAATGAGGTCGATGGCGAAAGACTCGATGAAGAATTCTGTCGAGTTGCGCAGCGCCTGACCGTAGAGCGTGTGCAGAATGGCGTGGCCGGGGCGGTCGGCGGCGGCGCAGGGGCGCTGGGCGGCCGGGCCTTCGCCGAACTTGGGCGTCATGCCGCCAAACGGGCGCTGATAAATCTTGCCGTCTTCGGTGCGCGAGAAGGGCACGCCCCAATGTTCCAGCTCGTAAACGGCTTCCGGTGCGTTCTTGCAAAGATACTCGATGGCCTCCTGGTCGCCGAGCCAATCTGACCCCTTGACGGTGTCATACATGTGCCAGCGCCAATCGTCCGGGCCCATATTGCCCAGAGATGCTGAGATACCACCCTGCGCCGCCACCGTGTGGGAGCGGGTGGGGAAGACCTTGGAGATGCAGGCGACTTTCAGGCCGGCCTGGGATGCGCCAACGACAGCGCGAAGGCCGGCACCGCCGGCGCCAACCACCACAACATCAAAGGTGTGGTCGATGATGGGATAGGCCGGGCCGTTGGTTGCAGGAGCGGCTGAACCGTTGGTTGCTCCGTTCGATGCCATGGGGGTTAGCCTCCGAAGCTCATTTTAAGGACCGCAAAGATGGATGCGGCCGCAATGACAATGGTGAAAAAGGTGTTGCCCAGCAGGCAGAGGATCTTGAGCCCTTCAATGCGGATGTAATCCTCAATGACGATCTGCATACCCAGGCGCATATGGATGGTGGCCGACAGGATGACCAAAAGCATCAGGATCGCCACAATGGGCGACCCCATGATGGCGACGAACTCGCTGTGCGTTGCACCTTGCAAACCGATGACCATCACCACGAAAAAGATGAGCAGCGGCACATTGGCCACGGCCGTGACGCGCTGACGCCAGAAATGGTCGGTGCCTTCCTTGGCCGAGCCAAGGCCGCGAACACGGGAGAGGGGGGTGCGCATATCCGCCATGGTGCTCTCCTATCGAACCGCGTAACCGATGATCCAAAGGATCAAGGTGAGGGAGAGCGAACCGGCAAGCGTTGCGCGTGCCAGCCAGTTACGGCCGCGCGCATCAAGGCCGTAACCGAAATCCCAGATGAAGTGGCGCAGGCCACCGAGCATGTGATGCATCAGCGACCAGGTGAAACCGAACAACACCAAGCGGCCCAGAATGGAGCCATAAATGTCCGTCACCCAGTCAAAGGCTTCGGGGCTGGAAGCAGCTGCCAAGAGCCAGATAACAACCAGAACTGTGCCGCCATAAAGTGCCACACCGGTGATGCGATGCAGGATCGACATCATCATGGTGAAAAGCGGACGGTAGACTTGCAGGTGTGGAGATAGCGGCCGGTTGCTCCGCAGATCCGTGTTTGCCATGGCGCGTGTCTTTAAACCTGATGATTTCTCGTGCGCCCTTCGGCCCCCGATGGCCCAGCGCAACATAGTCATGTTTTAGCGTTCTACCTCGAATCGGTCGAGCCGACCAAGGTCGAAACCGATATGGTTTTATTGCCGCACCATGTTACGTTAACGTCATGTTAATTCTCGGGAACTTTTGCCGCTGCGGCTATACGGCGAACAGCGCACTGGTTGCCAGAATGTGCGGCTTGTTTGTTTCGACCAGCTGTTCCCTTCTGGTCTCCTTACTCGTGCCTGTGATCTAGGAACATTCCTGCCCGCTTGCTCTCAGGGTTCCCGAATTGGTGCGTGAAGGGTTCGCTGCGATGCTAAGCCCTTCCCGATCATCTGCCGTCGCCGACCCGGCGGGCCATCGGTTGGGGCGTGGTCGCCATGATGGGTGGATTGGCCGCGATAGGTATGGTCGAGTTCTGGCGTGGTTTGGTGGGACCGGGCATCGGCGTGGCGATCGTGACGGAACTTGCCGTTGTTTTCGCCTTTGTCAGAGCCAATGCCCGGTCGTAGGCACTAATCAGACGGCGCCGACATACTCGCCGCGGGCGGGATAGTTGTTCTTGATCGCAAAATCGAGCGCGCCGACAAGCTCTGAGAAGTGTGGGCGCACGAACGGCATTGTCTGGACCGATCCGTAGTACAGCGTCTGATCCGGGGTCACCATGAAAAGACCCGGCTCGGAGAAGAGCGCCGGCTCCTCAATACCAATCGATGTTTTGCCGCGCGAGGTGGAGATATAAAGACCCCATTCACGGGCCTTGGAGAGTGACAAATCATAGCCGAAGCGCAACGTGTCAGCGCCGATCTTCCCGGCCATTTGGCGGGTGCGATCTTCGCCATCCGAGCTTATAGCGATCGTGGCCACCCCACGTTCGGCAAAATCGGCAACGCGCTTTTGAAATTCGGTGAGATAGGTGGCGCAGATCGGGCAGTGTAGGCCGCGGTAAAAGCAGATGACGGTGCCGCGACCAGCGCCATCGCTCGCAAGATCGAAGGCGCCATGATCGAGTGTTGGGACCGAAAGGTCCGGGGTCTTTTCGCGAGGAATAAGCATGGTCGGTATCCTATTGGGGTTGTGAGTTGGCGGCGACACTGCCCGATGATAAGGTATGAAAAAACCGAAAGACCTGACTGATCATCTGATATGGCTGATATTGACCGCTTGACCAACCTGCTTGCACGTTTCCCCCTGCGCGTCATGTCCGCGCCTTTGGACAAAGCGAGCCTGGCCGTGACGGCCGGCAAGGATGGCAGTCCCCAGACAGTGTTCTTCCGCGCCAGGGGCTATGGATTTCGCCTGCCTGCTCACGACGTTCTTCTGTCCGCGCGTGTCGATTGGGGCGGTGATGCCAACCCGCTCTTGGCCGCTTTGCCCAATGAAGTGGTTTTTGATGTCGGATCCTGCCAGGAGAACACTGGGCTGGTGTCGGTGCTCCATTCAGAGTTGCAACAGGACCGGTGCGGGGCAGAACCTGTCATCAACCGGCTTGGTGAAGTGTTGATCGTGCGTATGTTGCGCAGGCTGATCGAGCAGGGTGCGACCGAGCCCGGCCTGCTTGCCGGCCTTTACGACCGACGGATCGGGCGAGCGATTGTGGCCATCCACGATCAACCGGGCCGTGCCTGGCGCAACGAGGATTTGGCTGATGTTGCGGGGCTTTCACTAAGCCGATTTGCTGAGCTTTTTCTATCCATCGTTGGTGAACCGCCTGCTGTTTATCTGCGGCGCTGGCGGCTGATGCTGGCGCGTCAGGACGTGATGAAGGGCGACCGGGTGGACGCGGTTGCGCGCCGCTATGGCTACCGCTCGCCGGAAGGGTTTGCCCGCGCGTTCAAGAAGCATTTTGGCCAAACGCCGATTGCTGAAAGGCCGGGACTTGCCACAGCAGCCATGGGGTGATTTCGCCATCGTGTGACGCAGGCCACAGGCGGCAAGCCGGTTTTGATCTCAGGGCGCTGTGCCTCGATAAACGACGCCAATCAGCACAAGGATTCCTGCTATGCGCTCCCCCCTGGCAATGCCCCTTCTCGTTTTGAGCACGCTTGCTGCCTCACCGGTCTTGGCTAATGAGATCACAGTCACCGCCGATGTGTGGGCCGACAATTGGTTCGCCATGTATGTCAATGGCGAGCAGGTGATGGAGGACAGCGTGCCGATCACCACCGAACGGTCGTTCAATGCTGAGTCCCGCACCTTCCAGGTTTCGCTCCCGGCACAGATCGCCATCGTTGCCATGGACATTCGGGAGAACGATACCGGCCTGGAGTACATCGGCAGCCGTCGCCAGCAGATGGGTGACGGCGGGGTGATTGCCCAAATCCGCGACGCCTCGTCTGGTCAACTTCTGGGTGCCACCGACGGTGGGGCGCGGTGCCTTGTTGTCCATCGCGCGCCGGTTGACCGCGCCTGTGAGCGAGAGCGGAACCCGGTCGCCGGCCAAGGTGTCTGTGGATTTGAAGCGAGCGCTGCGCCGCAGAACTGGACATCTGCCAACTTCAACGACGGTGGATGGCCTCAGGCGGTGGTCCACTCAGCGCAGGAAGTCGGCCCGAAGGATGGGTATGACCGTATCCGCTGGGACCGAAGTGCCGAACTCATTTGGAGCCAGGATCTAGAGCAGGACAACACCATCCTCTGCCGCTTCACCATCGGCGAGTGATCGGGCGGCCGATTGATGACCTGGGTCAATTTGCGCGGATGAAAAGACAAGCTGGCTGCCTACCTTCTTTGAAGTGGCTGCCGGCTTTCTTGGTCGGTCGTTTCTTGAAAGGGAGCACTTGCCCATGTCGACGGATGCATCTTCCTCTCTGTCTTGGCTTGTCATTGGTGGCACGTCGGGCATTGGCCGTGAGGTCGTCCGGCAGCTTTCGGTGGCCGGTTTGCCAGTGAAAGCCTTTGGCCGCAGCGCGGCGGACGCTGGATTTGATGCTGGTGTGGAGCCGTGTGTGGGGGAGGCCCGCTATGCTGATGATGTCTGCAAAGCGCTGGACGGTGTTTCGGTCGTCGTGCAGGCGCTCGGTGTGAAAGAGCGCCCCGGCATGCTTTGGGAACGTGAAACACTGTTCTCAGAGGCCACGCATGTGTTGTTGCCAGCCATGGAAGCCGCCGGCATCAAACGGCTGATCACAGTCACCGGTTACGGCGCGGGCGACACCCGCGCGAGCATGAGCGCTCCGGCCCGGCTCGCGCAGAAACTGGTCCTGGGTCGCATCTATGAGGACAAAGGGCGCCAGGAAGAGCTCGTCAAGGCAAGTGATCTTGACTGGACCCTGGTCCAGCCAGGACTCCTGACCAATGGCTCACTCTCCAAGCGCTACAAGGTGCTTTCTGACCCCAAGTCCTGGCATCTGGGCATGATTTCCCGTGCTGACGTGGCCGACTTTGTTGTGTCGGCCGGCCGGGATGAGACTCATATGCGTGAGACTGTCGTTTTAGCCTAGCGCAGGTTCAGCATGAGCGCCTTCACGTCGTTTTTGGTGTGAAGCGACAGGTGAAATGGCGCATCTGCTTGGGCTCCCAGGCAATGGTGAAGCCGCGTAACTGATCAAGCTCCCCCTTCAGCAGTTCGAATGCTTCGATGACATAGTCGGCATGGGATTGCGTGTAGGTCCGCCTTGGAAAGGCCAGACGGACCAGCTCCATCGCCGCCGGTTTTTCCGTGCCGTCGGTCTGTCGTCCAAACATCACGCTGCCGATTTCACAGGAGCGGATGCCGGCGATTTCATAGAGTTTGCACGCGATAGCGTGAGCCGGGTAGGCGAGTGGATCCATATCGGGCAGCCATTGCTTGGCGGCGATGAAGACGGCGTGGCCGCCGGCGGGTTTGACGACCGGGACGCCAAGGGCGTCCAGCCGTTCGATGATGTATTCGTTGGTGCGGATGCGATACTGCAGATAGGCCTCATCGACGATCTCGGTGAGCCCTTGGGCTAGCGCGTCAAGGTCGCGACCGGCTAGGCCACCATAGGTTGGAAAGCCCTCGGTCTGGATGAGTTTGACCCGGGCCTGTTCAGCCCACTCATCGTCGTTGAGTGTCTTCCATCCTCCGATGTTGCCGAAGGCATCTTTCTTGGCGCTCATGGTCATGCCATCCGCGCAGGCAAAGCAATCGCGAACAATGTCGCTGATGGACCGGTCGGATTGGCCTGTTTCGCGTTGTTTGATGAACCAGGCGTTTTCTGCAAAGCGACAACCATCGATGATGAAAGGTCTGCCGTAGCGCCGTGCCTAATCGGCGGTGGCGCGGATGATTTCCAGGCTCACAGGCTGGCCTCCGCCTGCATTGTTGGTGATGGTGATCATCACGGCGGGCACGGCATCGCCCTTCTCGGTCAGAAACCGCTCCAGTGCCTCCAAATCCATGTTGCCTTTGAAGGGATGCAGATTGCTGGAGTCTCTTCCTTCTGGAATGTTGAGGTCCACCGCCTCAGCGCCACTTGCTTCGATGTTGCCGCGGGTGGTGTCGAAATGGGTGTTGGAGGGGATGCTGCGCCCTGACCCGCCGATGATGGCCATCAGAATGGCTTCGGCCGCTCTGCCTTGGTGGGTTGGGATAATGTGCTTGCACGGCATCAGGTTCTGCACGGCCGCTTTGAAGCGATCGAAAGAGGGTGAGCCGGCATAGCTCTCATCGCCCTGCATCACCGCTGCCCACTGTTTGGCGCTCATCGCGCCAGTCCCGCTGTCGGTCAAAAGATCGATCAGCACATCTTCTGATTTGAGCGCGAACAGATTGTAGTGGGCGTTCGCAAGCTTCGCCTCGCGCTCGGCGCGGGTCGTCAGGCGGATGGGTTCGACGGATTTGATGCGGAAAGGCTCAATGATCGTCTTCATGTCAGTTCTCCGGTTTGGGTGACCCGGAAATCTGAAGCGACACTTTCCGGGAAGCGCCGCGGTTGCCCCCCTGGATTGGATTGCCGCGCTCAACGCCGAAAAATCATTGCCGGTTTTGGCTATAAGGCTTCGCGTCGGGTGTAAAGGTAGCGCCCTTCTCAGGCGCCGTTTGCCGATGGCGCCGTTTCACCACCTTGGACCATGCCTTGGACATTGCCGCCTACGCCCTGATGTTCGGTTCGGCTTTTCTGGCCGCGACCGTTTTCCCCGCCCAATCGGAACTGGTGCTAATCGGCTTTCTTGCCGCTGGCGAACATTCGGTGCTTTGGATGCTGGTCGTGGCAAGTGTCGGTAATGTGCTGGGCTCGGTGGTGAACTACTATCTGGGCCTCGGTATCCAGAGCTTTCGCCACAAACGCTGGTTCCCGGCAAATGATCAGCAGCTTGATCGGGCGCGGGCCTTCTATCATCGCTGGGGGCGATGGTCGCTGCTTTTGGCTTGGACCCCGGTCATTGGTGACCCGCTGACGGTGATTGCCGGCGTCATGCGCGAGCCGCTATGGAGTTTTCTCATCCTCGTTACGATTTCCAAGGTGAGCCGCTATCTGGCGCTGACGGCGATCACGCTTGGGGTTGTCTAAACACTTTCAGGAGTGACCCGTTCATGATCGACCGCCGCCTCGCGCTTGAATTTCTGCCGGCTGCTGTTTTCCTGCTCGCCAACGTCATGTGGAGCCTGTTCGCGGCAACCGCTGCAGCGATTGTCGCTGCCGTCCTGGCCGTGTTTCTGCGCTATCGGATCGACGGACAGCTGCCTTTTCTGGCGGTCGCGACAGTGGCCCTGTCGGTCTTGATGCTTGGCATTGGGTTTTCGCAGGACAATGAGAACTTCATCAAGGTTCGCCCAACGATCGGCGGCGTTGCCTTTGCTCTCATCCTGGCGGCCGGCTCACTTTTCCGTCCCAGCCTGTTGCAACGCTCGCTCGGCTACAAACTCATCATCACCGATTGGGGATGGCGCATCTTGCACTTTGCCTGGATGGGCATCGCGTTGAGCCTTGCGCTCGTCAACGAGCTGGTCTGGCGCAACACATCCACCGATGCCTGGGTTGCCTACAATTCGCTCTCCGGCCCGTTTGTGTTTGGCATCTACTTCGCTGCGACCTGGACCGTCGCCTGGTTTTTCTGGGACGAGGATGATGAGGAAGAAGAGGCGGTTTAGCCTGTGCTGCTCCTGGGATAGACATCGCCCAATAGTCATTCACCTTAAAGGTTGACTGATGGCTTGGTTTAAGGTTATTCATCCAAATGGTTGAACGAGCGCAATCGGACGCTCTTAGTGTCGTCTTCAAAGCGGTGAGTGACCCAACCCGTCGGACGATCCTGACGCTTCTGGCGCAGAACGGCCCGATGCGGGTGACGGATATTCATCGCCAGTTCGATCTCAGTCTCAACTCCGTTTCCAAGCACATCAAGGTGCTGGAGCGGGCCGGACTGGTAGCCCGCCGTACCGATTGGCGGGAGCACTTGATCGAGCTGAATATGGCGCCGCTGTCTGAGGTGGATGATTGGTTCGCAACCCTGCGTTCGATCTGGGAGATCCGGTTGGACGCTCTTGAAACCCTGGTGACACAGGGACCCAAGGATAAGGGAGCGAGTGACCATGACTGACCTGAGTATGACTGACCTGACTCTGACCGTTGAGCGGACGATTGGCGCGCCGCCGGAAGATGTTTTCAACGCGTGGCTCGATCCGGCCATGCTTCAACAGTTCATGATACCTGGGCCCGGCATGACGGTGCCTAAAGCGTCCAATGAGCCCAAGGTTGGTGGACGGTTCGACCTGGTGATGCAAGCGGGCGACGATGCCATCCCCCATGCAGGCACGTACAAGGAAATCACCCCTTACGAGCGGCTTGTCTTTTCCTGGGAGAGCCCGTTTTCGGTCGATGACAGCACGGTCACGCTGACCTTTACCCCGAAGGATGGCGGCACACATGTGACGTTGACCCACGTTCGGTTCGCCGATGAGCAGGCCCGTGACAACCATCAGGGTGGTTGGACCGGTATTCTTGAGGCGCTTGCCGCGCTGCATTCTTAAGGAGCGGGCTTATGGATTTCGCGCTTCTCAATTGGCCAGCGGTTGCAGCCGGTACGGTGCTGGCTTTCGCTTTGGGTATGGCTTGGTTCAGCCCGTTGATGTTTGGCAAGGTGTGGACGACTGGCAGCCACAACATCAATCGGCCAGCGTCCCCACCGGTCACGGCGATGATCATTCAGTTCCTGGCGACCTTCGTTCTGGCGCTGGTCGTTGCAATGACCGAAACAACGGGTGCCTTGCTTGTCGCCATTGCCGCTATCTTGGCCGTTTCGCTGTTTGTCGCGGGCATGGATTTGTTCAGCCAGAAAACTGGCGGGGCCACGCTGGTGGATGCGGGCTATGTCATCGCTGGTGGCGCGCTGATGATCGCGGCTCAAGCTTTGCTCTAGGCGCCCACCCTCAAAACAAAAAGCCCGGCTCAGTGGCCGGGCTTTTTTATGATCTTTGAAATCAGGGTCGCCTTAAAGAGCGGCTTTGAC
>JBHJIX010000095.1:0-7284 GCA_050043025.1 Cohaesibacteraceae bacterium | reverse complement strand
AGGTCTACGGAGAAGTCCACGTCATCCGTTGCTGAACGCGCGGCCGGCTCGAAGTGATCGCTTCGGCTCAGCAAGAGGCTTTGGGCATCGGCGCGATTGAACTCGTGGGCGTTTCATTTGGCGCTTGATGCCGATCTGCAGTCGGAGCCCTTGGCCTCGCTGGACTTCGAAGAAGGTGTGCGGGCGCGTGCCGAAAAGCGCACGCCGCGTTTCACCGGCAAGTAGAGAGGCTCGGTTGTGACTGGAGATGTCTTTTTGGCCGGCCAGCGCTATGCCGCCTCGTCGCTGAGGCTAGATGCCGCGCGTGCAGCCTCCGGCTTGGTGGATTTGGGAGCAACTGACAACCGCGTTGCGCTCTTTCTTCGCAACGATGTGACCTTCCTCGTGGCCAGTGAGGCGGCCCGGCTTGCCGGAGCGACGGCACTGCCAGTTAACTGGCACCTGAAGGCCGATGATGTCGCCTATATTCTCGAAGACAGCAAAACCGACATCATCATCGCGCATGCCGACCTTTGGCGCGGCGTGGCTGAGCAGTTGCCGGGCGCTTTGCGCGACCAGTTGACGGTGTTCTTGGTGCCGACTCCGGACGCCATTTGTGCCGCCTACCAAGTGGATCCGGCTATGGCTGATGTGCCGTCGGGTATCCGTGATTGGAACGCTTTCGTGCTCGACAATTTCCCCATCGCTGAGCCACGTACGACTAACCGGTATCCGCTGCTCTACACATCGGGGACGACCGGCCGTCCCAAGGGCGTGCAACGCCTCGACGCAAGACGTCCCGAACCTGTTGCTTATGACGCATTTTTTGAGCCGGGTATGCGCACGCATTTGGCCACGCCGTTTTATCACTCGGCGCCCAATCGGTTTCTGCAAGGCACCTTTGAGATGGGCGGCACGCTGGTCTTGCCCGTGAGGTTCAATGCCGAGCAAATGCTGAAGGAAATCGAAAAGTACCGCATCACCACGAGTTTCATGGTGCCAGCCATGCTTCAGCGCTTTGCCAGATTGCCAGACAACATTCGAGCGGCGTACGACCTTTCCAGTTTGCGCCATGTTGTTATTGCCGGTGCGCCATGCCCAGCTGAGCTGAAAGCATCCATCATCGATTGGTGGGGGCCGGTGATCTACGAATATTACGGATCGACGGAAACGAGCGCGTTGACCTTCGCCTCCAGTGCCGAGGCTCTAGCAAGGCCAGGTACGGTCGGCCGGGCTGTCGCAACAGCACATGTCGACGTTCTGGAAGAGTCAGGCGCGCCTTGCGCCACCGGTGTTAGCGGCGAAATCTACGGACGTCGGCAGGACATTCCAGACTTCACCTATCTCAACAAGCCCGAGGCTCGCGCCAAGGCAGGTGCCGGCGACCTGGTTAGCGTCGGAGACATTGGGTACCTGGATGAAGACGGTTTTCTCTTTCTGAGCGACCGCAAGACCGATTTGATTATCTCCAACGGGGTCAATATCTACCCGGCACAGGTGGAGGCCGCGCTTCTCGTCCACGACTGCGTTGCAGACTGCGCGGTCTTTGGCATTCCCGATTCTTCAGCAGGAGAGGCTGTTGCCGCCATTGTACAGTCCGCTGACGGCCAGCAGTTGGATCCCCACGAACTCGCTGGTTTCCTTGAAACGAAACTTGCTTCTTTCATGGTGCCAAAGTTCATCGAACAACGGCAAGATTTCCCGCGCGACGCAGCCGGCAAGATCAAAAAGCGAGACCTGCGCGCGCCCTTCTGGGAGGGGGCGAAGCGCGCGATTTAGTCTGGATCAAGAGGCTCTAGGCGGACCCATCCAAGGACGGCATGTCGCCATCCAGCGCTTCATTCAAGTTGCCGCGCACCCGCCGCATGAGCGACAAAAGCTGATCCACTTCATCCTCGCGCATGCCTTCGAACGACATGGCGTTCACCTGAGCGGCAGCTTCTGACAGAACGTGCTTCTTTGACATCGCTGACGGCTTAAGGAACACGCGCTTTGAACGACGGTCGGCTTCGTCTGCGCGGCGTTCGACCCATTCGGCGGCTTCCAGCCGATCGACCATGCCGCTCACGGCTACCGTGCCGATACTGAGCAGGCGCGCCAACTCGATCTGTGTCCTGCCGTCTTCCCGCAGAAGCCAGTTCAACAGGTACACCTGTGCTGACGTAAGACCGTGAGGGGCCAGGAGCGCATCAAGCAGTTTGATGCGCTGGCGCGCAACGTGTTGAAAGATGAGACCGGCTTCGTTTTCGACCCGGCTATCTTCAGTGGGAAGCAGAGCCGCAATTTGGGCCATCATCTATCCTTCAAGAACGCTTCTGGGTATCGAACGCAGCAGCGAAAATAAATTGCATGCAGATAATACACATGCTAACTTATTTTCGTCAACGTATTGTAATTCCGTCGGTTCATCATTGTCACTCGCGTCAGAAAAACAAGGCCCTCGCGCTCTTATCGTGCCCGAAGCGACGGAGTTCTTGGAGGGCGCAAGGGCAGGGGAGCTTCGGGTTCCCTCCTGTAAGGCGTGCAACCTGACATTCTTTCCGCCACGGCCGTTTTGTCCTGCCTGCGGAAGCCGAGATGTCGAACATATTCGGGCATCGGGGCGTGGAACGCTCTACAGCTATATCATAAGTCATATGCCATCGCCCGGGTTTGAGCCGCCGTTCACCATTGCCGTGGTCGAACTGGAAGAAGGGCCGCGCCTGATGGCCAATATCGTGGAATGCGAACCGGCACCTGAGGCCCTCACGCTAGATATGGCGCTTGAGGTTGTTTTTGAGGAACGCGGCGGCGTCACTTTGCCATGTTTCAGGCCGGCCACGCCATGACGCCGAACAGCATAGCCATTGTCGGCGCGGCTGAAAGCAACCGCATGGGCAAGGTTCCAGACATGGGCCAGGTCCAGCTGCACGCCGACGCTGCGCTTAACGCCCTTGAGGATTGTGGACTTGGGAAAAGCGCCATCGATGGGCTGGCCACGGCAGGTCACGATGCGGCGGAAATCTCTCACTATCTTGGGCTTGATCCCAGTTGGACCGATGGGACGTCTGTCGGTGGATGCTCGTTTATCACCCATATTCGCCACGCGGCAGCCGCGATTGAGGCAGGTCTTTGCACGACTGTACTGATCACCCATGGGGAAAGTGGGCGAAGTGGTCATCGCACGCATCGGCCGATCTTTCCTTCTCAGTTCAGCCTGCAGTTCGAGGTGCCCTACGGTGCGACCGTCCCGCCAACAAAGTTCACGCTTCCAGCGCTGCGCTTCATGAAAGAGTGCGATGTCACCGAGGAGCAACTCGCCATGGTGGCTGTCGTTCAGCGCGAATGGGCAGGCATGCATCCCCGTGCCACGGCGCGTGACCCGATCACCGTGGATGATGTGCTGGGATCACGCATGGTGGCCTATCCGTTCCGCAAGCTTCTGTGCTGCCTGGTATCGGATGGCGGTGGTGCGCTGATCCTCACCAAGGCCGAACGCGCCGGCGACTTTCCAACCAAACCGGTCTACGTTCGCGGCACAGGAGAGGCGGTTGAATCCCCAGCCATCACCTGGATGGAAGATTTCACGACATCACGGGCGTTCCGTGCGTCTGGAAAGATGGCGTTTGAAGAAGCTGGGATCACACATGATGATGTCGATCATCTCATGATCTACGATGCGTTTGCCCATGTTCCGCTCTACGGTCTGCAAGACCTTGGTTTTGTTGAGCGGGGCGAGGCCGGAACCTTTATTGCCGAGGGCAACACACGGCCCGGCGGTAAGTTGCCGATGAACACGAACGGAGGAGGCCTCTCTTACATGCACTCAGGAATGTACGGCATGTACGCGCTCCAAGAGGGCGTGCGCCAAATGCGCGGTATCTCACCGGCGCAAGTTGAAGTCGCCGAAATCTCAGTGGTGCATGGCGTGGGCGTCATGTTCTCAGCCGCAGCGACCGTGGTGTTGACCAATGTTACCTGACGCTCCGTTCTACGATGGTACGGGCAAGACAGTGCTCGTTTCCGGCGGGACGAGTGGCATCAATCTCGGTATTGCTCGAGGTTTCGCGCAATCTGGAGCATGCGTTTATGTCCTCTCGCGCTCTGCCGACAAGGTCACCGACGCCGTTGCGGAACTGATCGAACTGGGCCCTGATGCAGCGTGCATGCCAGCTGACGTGCGCAAGGTTGATGAGATAGAGGCTGCCTTCGCCGATTGCGTCGAACGTTTTGGGGCCATCGATGTTGTGGTCTCAGGCGCAGCAGGGAACTTTCCAGCCAAAGCGCAAGACATCAGCTCGAACGGCTTCCGTGCTGTCCTGGAGATTGATGTGCTTGGCACCCACCACGTAATGCTCGCAAGCTACAAACATATGAGGCGGCCCGGCGTCATCCTGAACATTACGGCCGCTGCTGCCTCCCGCGCGATGATCGGGCAGGCCCACGTCTGCGCAGCCAAGGCCGGTGTCGACCAGATCACACGGACTTTGGCTTTGGAATGGGGCCCAGAGGGCATTCGCGTGAACTCCGTTCTACCCGGACCGATAGAAGACACCGAAGGCTTCGCGCGTCTGGCCCCAACACCCGAAATCAAAGCCCAACGGCTCGCCAGTGTTCCTCTACGCCGTGCTGCCCGGAGTGCGGAAGTGGCTGATCTATGTCTATTCCTTGCGTCCGAGCGTGCCAGCTACATCACTGGCGCCGTCGTGCCAATTGATGGAGGGGCGACACTCAGTGTGCCGGCCGATCTGTTGGCAAGCGCATTGGGATAGGGTGCGCCGGACTTTGACTTGGAATTGCTGAATGCCTGAGTGCGACGCGCTTATCGAGTCTCTTTCGTGTTGGCGAAAGCTAATCTGGCATCGGAACAGAGATCCAAATGCTCCTGCCCGACCCAGACCAGGTCAGTTGGCCCCCTGTCGCAACTTCTGGCGGAAAACATGGGGCCTATGGGCTGGATCAGTAAATCGTGCCCAGTCGCCCGGCCATGGCTTCGAACGTCAGTTGCTTGGCATGCATTGCGTCATTGCGACGGCAAGACAGGTAGGCTGCCGCTAACAGCGGTCCCAGCCAGCTATCCAGTCGTGCAGACACATCATCGGTAAGGAGATCGTCCATCGATGATGGGAGGTGCTCTAAGCCCAAGGCTGAACGGGTTTCGGGATCGAGGGTGGCTGGGTCGTGGTCTACGCTCTTTGGCGATTGTAGACCGGCTTGAATGCCACCGAGGCCAGCACGAATGAGGGCCGTCAGCATCAGATAAACGTTGGCTGTCGCATCGCTCGTTCGGAACTCCATCGACGCGGCGGGGTAAGTTCCGCCAGCATCCGGTTGGCGCGGCACAATCCGCACCATCGCCTCACGGTTACGCAGCCCGGCGCAGATATAGGCTCCGACCCAGGATTGGGGCTTGTAACGTGCAAACGAGTTAGGCGAAGTCGTCGATAGCAGCGTCAGAGGCCGAGCGGCTTCCAAGATAGCGGCCAAAAAAGCGCCAGCATGGTCTTCGACCCACTCGTCGCGCACGGTGACGTTTTCCGCACCGCGCCACAAGGAAAAGTGGACGTGAACGCCATTGCCCACTTGGTCACTGGCCGGCTTGGGCAAGAAACTGGCGTGAAGTCCCAGATCAGCGGCCGCATGTCGGATTGCCTCGAGCGTAAGCACTGTGCGGTCTGCCGCTTCAAGCGGATCGGCAGGCTGGCCAGCGATCTCATATTGGCCCGGACCATACTCGGCGACGAACTGGTCGAGCGTAAAGCCGGCTTGGTCGAGAATAGCAAGAACACGTTCAGCCAAGGGCGCGCCGATGCGGCCTGCCGAAGGCGAAAACGCGATGTGGTCGACCGTGTTCAAACCACGAACGGTGAACTCGTGCTCAAAGGCGACCTTAAGGGTCAAACCAGTCGCGGCTTTTAGGTCTTCGACCGCTGCTTTCAGGGCTGTCCGAGGACAACATGCCCAAGGCGAACCGTCGCTCTGTGCAAACTCGCAAAGCGTGACGTCGTAGGCCAGACCTTCATCGTTCGTCAGTGTGATGGCAGCGTCACGGACTGGCATCAGCCGAATTTCGCCTATCGGACCAAAAGGATTGTCCGGAGGAAGAGTGTTGAGCGCTCCGATGGTGATGTTCGCAGGCACCCAGGGAAGCCCGCCGCTGAGTGCTGTCTCGCGCCGTGCCGACGGCACTGATCGCCCGCGGACAATGCCATTGAGCTCTTGATTGCCAATGAAACAGAAATGCTCACCCATCACGTCACCATGTCTTGTGTCTGCGCCGCATCAATGTCCGCGAGTGCAGCCGATAGCGCTACGGACAGACGATCGGCCCATTCGGCACAGGCTGCCTCGTCGGCGAGCAGATCCTGCCGGACTTCTAGCTCAACGGAAAGAATACCGCGCGCCTCACCATGCACTGGGATTGCATAATCCAACTCGTCCGACACGCGATAAGGCTCATTGTTTCCCACGATAAGGCCCGGCTCGGCGTCGAGATGCTCCATAAGCGGATGGGCGAGCCGTCCATCGCGGTTCCACAACACGCCGACATGCCACGGTCTGGGTGCTGGAAAATCCCCATGATGCGGCGTGAAACTGTGAAGCGCCACAAGCACAGTGCGTTGTCCGGCCTGGTCGCGTCGATCAAGCTCTTGGATAAAGCTGGCATGGTAGACATCGAAGATCTCACGGATGCGGGCGGCTCGCGCTTCAGGTGCTAAATTGAAGTTGCCCGGTATCCTTGTACCGTCGCTTAGCTCAGGCACAGCATCCATCTGGTGTGGCGGTCGGTTGCAGTCGATAACGAGCCGAGAATAAGGCTGAAAGAGGAACGAAGCGTTCAGCCTGTCTGCCATCAGGCGACCGAGCGTGTTCACCCCAATGTCGATAGCAATGTGCTGGTTGAGCTGTTCGGGCGACAGGCCCAAACCATCCAATGCGCTCGGAACAAGATCGCCGGCGTGGTCACCGGTCAACAAAAAAGGGCTTTCGGCCCCGCCATTGTAGATCGAATAGGGAGCAGGCTCGTCCGCCCGTAGGACTGTGATCACAGAAAACCCCGCCATTTTGCCTAAGTCGCAGGCAATTGCCTCATGAATATTCATTTTTATATTTTTCAAAATTAGTGCATAAAGAAAATACATTGACAAGACGAAAAAATGGCGTTTGCCTTGCGAAAAGCCACGCGAGGACCGATGTCGCTGACCGTTCAATCGCCTTTCAAACCATTTGTTGCTGCGCTGCTTCTGGCGGCGTTGGTGGTTGCTGGCATCGGACTGTTGTCAGCCGTTTTGGGCTTGCCGGGCGTTCGGATCGCGACCTTCTTTG
>JBHJIX010000094.1:0-5045 GCA_050043025.1 Cohaesibacteraceae bacterium | reverse complement strand
GTGTCGCGCCGGCAACGGTGTCGCGCGCGCTCATTGGCTATGCCGATATCGCTGATGCCAGCCGAGAGCGCAGTTTAAAGCTTGCCGAAGAGCACTATTATAGGCCCTCGGCGCGGGCGCGCCAGCTTGCGCGCGGTCGGGTGGAAACCGTGGCGTTCGTGCTGCCGGCCACCACCCGCCACAAGGCTGACCCCTTTCTTTCTGATTTTCTGGATGCCTTGGCCTCAGCGCTGAGCGCGCATGACTATGATTTGTTGGTCGCCACGGTGGCCGATGGCGAGCCGGAGACGGAGGTGTTCCGCCGTTTGGTTGCCGCGCGCAAATGCGCTGGCTTTGTGCTGACCAACTCACGCGACGACGATCCGCGCATCACGCTCTTGCAGGAGATGAAGGTGCCGTTCGTCGTCTATGGCCGGGCCAATGTCGCCGATGATTACGCGCATTTGGACATGGACAACGCCGCTGGGCTTGCCGGAATGGTCGATCATCTGGCCGCCCTTGGCCATCAACGCTTTGCCTATCTTGATCTCAGCGAACAGGCGACCTTTGCGCGGCTGCGTCGGCAGGGTTTCGATGCCGGCATTGCGCGCAACAGCGTCGCCCAGGATCAGGTGGCCTATGTTTCCGTGCCGCACACATCGGCGGGCGGCCAGACGGCGGTTGCGAGGCTGTTTGACGGGGGCGATTCCCACCGTCCGACGGCGGTTGTTTGCCCCGCTGATGTCGTTGCCATCGGAGCTATCCAGGCGCTCAGCGCGCGCGGCTACCAGGTGGGCCGGGACGTCTCGGTGACCGGCTATGACGGCGTGCCGCTTGGCGCCTTTACTGCGCCGCCGCTCACCACGATGAGCCAACCCACCGCTGAGATCGGCCACCGGCTGATCGAGATACTGTTCAAGGTGATGAACGGGGCTGACCCGGCATCGTTCAACGCGATCCTGAAGCCGACGCTCGTGCGCCGTGAGTCAGATGGCTCGCCGACACTGGTCGGTGCGGCGCGTTCGCACGGCTAGCCAGTCTTTGAGACAAGTCGAGCAACCAGCAGCGCACGGCCTTCTGTAAGGCGCGCGGTGAGCTTGGTTTTCACCTCGTTTGAAATCGTCAGCGTGTCGCCGAAATCCATCGTTATGGCGTCCAGTGGCCAAACGGCGCCTTCCAACGTCAAACCTTTCAGATCGGAAAAGGCGAGCACGCTGAACGGCGTGCCCGGCGTATAGTCGGGGCTCTGTGGCTCCGGCCTCATCGGCCAGCCCTCCTCATCGCCACTTGTGAGCAGGACGGATTCAAGCTGTTCTGACAGGGCGCTGGCTTCGGCCATGATGGCGAACGTGTGGTCAGTCAGCCCGCCAAACGCACCGACAATCGTCAACGCATCCGCGCCGCGCTTAAGCGCTTCTTCGATGGCGAGCGCACCATCGGTCGTGTCCTTGGCCGGCGTGTGGGTCTGCCTTGGCACCTCCGCGAAGCCGTTGCCATCCTCATCACTGGCGGAATCAAAATCGCCGACCCAAAGCTCCGGCGAGAGCCCGAGCGTCCTGGCATGGCGGATACCGGCATCAGCTGCGATGACGCGCGTACCGGCGGTCTGTGAGCGCACGCGCGGGGTGTCGACAAGCCGTCCGGCCAGAAGAATGGTGAAGGGGTTTTGCGGTTGCATCGGCACCCCTTGGCGCATGAGGGCATTGGAAGCAAGACTGGCTGGCGACGCAAGGTCAGCATCGAACAGTGCTGGACGGTGAGGGGTGGCAACGCTATATCAGGATTTGCTCATCGGGGTGCCCAGCAGGGGCTGAGAGGCGAACGCGCCAACCCGTAGAACCTGATCCGGGTCGTACCGGCGGAGGAAGTTGGGCCAGCGCAAGGGTTTGCCAAACCACTGCGCAACGGTTTCCCACACCAACATCCGCCGGCCTGCATCCCGGATCGCTTAACCGGAGATGCCTGCATGGCCCTGACATCGTTTCGCCCCCTGGTTCCTCTGGCGCTTGCTGCCGGGCTGGTTCTGCCCATTGCCGCGTCGGCGCAAGACCGGGTGCTGACCATCTACACCTATGACAGTTTCGTCGCCGATTGGGGGCTTGGTCCCGTTTGGCAGGAGCTGTTCGAAGCGCAATGCGACTGCACGATCGAATGGGTGGCACCGGGCGACGGTGTGGCGGTTTTGAGCCGCTTACGGTTCGAAGGCGGCAGCACGGATGCCGATGTCGTTCTGGGTCTCGATCAGAACCTCATCGCCGAGGCCGATGCGACCGGGCTGATTGCGCCGCATGAGACCGACCTTTCCGAACTCGACCTTCCGGTGGAGTGGACAAGCGAGAGTTTCGTGCCGTTTGACTATGGTTATTTCGCCGTCATGTACGATGCTGAATCGGTCGAGAACCCACCGACCAGCCTGGCTGAACTGATCGAAGGTGGAGACGAGCCGCTGGTGATCCAGGATCCGCGCACGTCCACGCCTGGCCTTGGCATGGTGCTGTGGATGAAGTCGGTCTATGGCGAAGAGGCCGGCGAGCGCTGGGAACAGCTGTCGGACCGTATCCTCACCGTCACTCCCGGTTGGAGTGCGGCCTATGGGCTCTTCACTTCCGGTGAGACCCCGATGGTGTTGAGCTACACCACGTCAGCTGCCTACCACATGCTGGTGGAAGAAGAGGAGCGCTATCAGGCACTTGCCTTCGATGAGGGCCATTACATGCAGATCGAGGTCGGGGCGGCGATTGCCGGATCCGATGACCTTGATCTGGCGCGGGAGTTCCTTGCGTTCATGATCTCAGCCGAGGCGCAGAACGCACTGCCGACCAACCACTGGATGCTGCCGGTGCGCGCACCGCAAGAGCCGCTGCCGGCGCCGTTCCAGCGCTTGGTTGAGCCGGAGCGGGCGCTCCTTATCGATGCACAAACTATCGCCGACGAACGCGGGGCTTGGATCGATGAGTGGCTGGATGCGATGAGCCAATAAGACCCAGCGTTGACGTCATGAATCGCGCAGCTCTGCCGGGTCTTCTGGTTGTCCTGGGGTTCGGCAGTTTTATCCTGCTTGCTCTGGTCCTGCTGTTTTTGGCAGGCGACGGTCTGCCGCTTGAGCGGCTGGCCGGCCGGCAGGTGCGAGCGATCCTCACCTTCACGCTGACCCAGTCGCTGCTCTCGACGGGGCTATCGATTGCTGGAGCGCTGCCGCTGGCGGTTCTCCTGCATCGCCATCGGGCCTTTGTTGGTCGCGACACGCTGGTGCGTCTATTGGCTCTGCCGCTGGCTTTGCCGCCGCTGGTCGCGGTGCTGGGTATTCTTGAAATCTGGGGCCGCAGCGGTGTGGTTTCAGCGGGCCTGCAATCGCTGGGTTTTGATGTCCGGCTCGACGTGTTTGGCCTGCAGGGCGTTCTTCTGGCGCATGTGTTCTTCAACCTGCCTCTGGCTGCCCGTTTGATGTTGGCGCATCTGGAACGCCAGCCCGCGACCACCTTCCGCCTTGCCGATCAATTGGGTTTGGTCGGCTGGGCACGGTTCACAAGGGTGGAATGGCCGTTGTTGCGCCCCTCGCTCGGAGGGGTGGCTGGGCTCATCATGATGCTCTGTATTGGCTCCTTCACCATCGTTCTGACCCTGGGCGGAGGACCGCGCGCGGCGACGTTTGAGGTTGCGATCTATCAGGCGCTGCGGTTTGACTTCGCGCCGTCTTTGGCTGCCCTCTACACGCTCATTCAGCTTGTTCTGGCGGGCACGCTTCTTTTCCTTCTCAGCGTCGTTGGCGGTGCGCCACAGGACCGCGCTGGCGCGTTGCCCGAAGAAGCAGGATTCACGCGACCGGTGCCGGTCTGGGGCGTTGGTCTGCTTATCCTCACAACGCTCTTTCTGCTGGCGCCGCTTGCCGCTTTGGTCGCCGGCGGGCTGGTTGCCGAATGGGGACGGCTCATTCAGAATCCCCGCCTCTGGTCAGCGGCCATGACCAGCGGTGTCATTGCCGCCTGCGCCGGTCTTGTAGCCGTGGCGACCGCCTATGCTCTGCTGGTCGCGCGATCGCGTGGTTTCGGTGCCAATGGGATCGCCAAGCATCTGTTTGAAGCCGGCTATGGTGCCGTAGGCTCGGCCGTGCTCGCCGTCCCGCCCATTGTGCTTGGCGCCGGCTGGTTCCTCGCCCTTCGCGGTGTGCCGGCGCAGACGCTTCTTGCTGGCGGGCTGGTCATGCTGGTCAACGCCTTGATGGCGCTGCCCGTTGTGGTGCGGGGCATGGCCCCGGCCTTTGCGGCAAGCGAGCGGCGCTATGGCGCGCTTTCGTCCAGTCTTGGGCTCACTGGCTGGCGGCGCTTTGTGCGTGTCGATCTGCCGGTGCTGGCAAGGCCCTTCGCCGTGGCGCTCGCTTTTGCTCTTGTTCTGTCGGTTGGTGATCTGGGAGCAGCGGCGATCTTTGGCGCCTATGATCTTGTTACTCTGCCCGTGCTCATTCTCAATCTGATGGGTAGCTACCGGACCGGTGACGCGGCGGGCGTGGCGTTCCTGCTCGGCGTTTTTGTGTTCGCCTTGATCGCGATGGCCGAACGCTCTCACAAGGTACTTGGATGATCGAACTTCGCGGTGTTCAGCTTGATTTGCCCGGCGGTGCTCGTTTCACCTACGATCTGTCGGTCGCCACGGGCGTTAGTCTGGGCGTTATCGGGCCGAGCGGTGCCGGAAAATCGACGCTTCTGCATCTGATTGCAGGGTTCCTTCAGCCGGTTGCCGGCATCGTTGAACTGGAAGGCGTCGACCACAGCCGATCCGACCCGTCCCAGCGCCCGGTTTCCATGGTGTTTCAGGCCAACAATCTGTTCGATCATCTGGATGTCGCCACCAATGTCGGCCTGGGTATCGGACCAGCGTTTAAAAAGAGCGGCGATGACCTGGGCAAGGTCGTTGATGCGCTTGATCGGGTCGGTCTTGGCGGCTTTGAAGGCCGGCGCGTTTCCAGCCTTTCGGGGGGTGAGGCGCAGCGGGTCGCTTTGGCCCGGGCGCTGGTGCGCGACCGTCCAATTCTGCTTCTCGACGAACCTTTTGCGGCCCTTGGGCCTTCC
>JBHJIX010000093.1:0-6542 GCA_050043025.1 Cohaesibacteraceae bacterium | reverse complement strand
GGCGCCAAGAACGATCCAGGCGGGAAGGCGAAGCGGGATCTTCACCAGAAGCGTGGCCAACACCCCCACATTCACACGCGGATGCAGCATGAGATAAGCCGCCACAACCCACGATGTCGCACCGGAGGCACCGACAAGCGGAGAAGCCGGATCGGGTGTCATGAGCGCGTAGGCGAGCCCACCTGCCAGACCGCATAGGAGGAAGAAGAAGAGGAACTTCACATGCCCCAACGCCTCTTCCACCTTGTCGCCGACCACACACAGGAACAGCATGTTGCCGGCAAGCTGCAGCCAGGAGCCGTGCAGGAAGGTGTGGCTCAGCGCGGTCACCTCTTCGGGCACGAAGATGAGGTCCGGTGGACGCACCTGTGTCTCAAAAAAGGTGATGGGGATCAGCGCCAGCCGCAAATCCGGATAGTCCATCACCGTGCCCTGGAAGATGATGAACATCGCCACATTGATGACGATGAGCCCGACGGTTACCACCTGAAGCGTGATGTTCTGCTTTGGATTGGAATCGTAAAAGGGCAGGAACATCGCAGGTCTCCGGCAGGTCCGGTGGGGCTGATAGCGCCTGCTCTTTACCGGTTCTTGCCCGGCACCCACAAGACGTCGGCTGCACCCTTGTCGTTCGTCCAGCGCGCGGCAACGAACAAAAAGTCCGACAGGCGGTTGAGATAGCGGCGGACGGCCTCACTCACCTGGCCGGGCTCGGCCGCAGCAAGCTCCACCGACAATCGTTCCGCCCGCCGGCTCACCGTCCGGGCGACATGGAGCGCCGCAGCGGGCGCTGAACCGCCTGGCAAAACGAAGGAGTTGAGCGGCGAGAGATCGGCGTTCAACTGATCGATCTCCGTTTCCAGACGTTCCACCTGCGTCGGCACCACGCGCAAAGGCTCATAGCCCAGATCTTCATCGGTTGGCGGCGTTGAGAGATCTGCCCCCAGATCGAAGAGATAGTTCTGGATGCGCGTCAGCATGTCTTCTAGGTCGGCCAGCGCCGGGTCTGCTCCAGTCGAAAGCCGTGCGATTCCGATGGCTGCGTTGGTTTCATCCACCGTGCCATAGGCATCCACGCGCAAATCGAACTTCTTGCGCCGCTCACCGGAACCCAGGCCCGTCGTCCCGTCATCACCGGTCTTTGTATAGATCTTTGTCAGAACGACCATGCTTTACGCCCTCAAACCCGGCTGGCGATCCAGACCGCAGCCATCACCACCACGATGGCGATGCCTTGCAGGAGAACCCGCCAGCGCATCAATTGCTGTGAGCGGTTGGAACTACCGCCCTTCATCATGTTGGCAAGACCCATAAAGAGCACGACGGCCACAGCCCCCAGCGCCAGGGCAATGGCGAGTTTCGACAACAAGGACATGGGGCCTCCAGGGATCGGCAAACAAGACAGGTAAGCCGCAAGGTATAGGGCACCCACCGCTAGAGGGCGACCGACGCGAAGGTCGCACAAAGGCCGGCATTCTTTCTCAATTGGAGGGGATTGCCATATCGTAAGTGTTCACTTACGGTAAGTTATGACTTACCAAGAACAATCCCCCACTCCTGAACCTTTTGAGCAAATTTTCTCCGCGCTCGCGGACCCGACACGGCGCGCGATCTTTGAGGATCTGCGCGCCGGCCCCCAGGCGGTCTCCGCCCTGGCCGAAAGCCGGCATGTCAGTCGGCCGGCCGTCTCCCAGCATCTCAAAGTGCTTCAAACCGCCGGTTTGGTCGATGTCCGGCCAAAAGGCACTGCGCGTCTTTACAGCGTGCGGGCCAACGGGCTCGCCCCCTTGCGCAGCTATCTCGACGAGGTCTGGGGCGATGTCCTCAGCGCCTTTGCGGATCACATCACAACCACGTTGGAGAACGACAATGACCGAACCGATCATCAAGACGATTGAAGTGCCCTGCCCGCCATCGACCGCGTTCGACGCGTTCACGCGCGACATCGGCACCTGGTGGCCAAAGGAAAGTCATTCGGTCTCAGCCATGGATGGAAACACCGCACGCGCGGTGACCATGGAGCCCCATGTCGGCGGCTCTCTGACGGAAACGGGGTACGATGGCACCATCCATCATTGGGGGTCGGTCAAAGTCTTCAAACCCGGGGAGCATCTGCAACTGGCCTGGCATATCAATGCGCCGGAAAGCGAAGCATCGACTGTCGATGTCACCTTCACCAAGACCGGCAGCGGCACGCGGGTGGAGCTCAAGCACCACAATTGGGAAAATCTGGGCGACCGTGCCGACGACACGCGCGAAGGCTACAACAAGGGTTGGGTCAATGTGTTTGAGGTCGTGTATGCCGGCTACCTGGCCAAGCTGGCCGCTTGATCAGGAGCGACTACCGACCAGATTTTGCCAGCTTTCGATACAACAGGCCCGTCGGCAAAAGCCGACGGGCGAGTGCCATCGCCTTGGTCGGCCGCGTCACCCGGTAGATCGGCCTTGGCCGCGGGCTTTCCAGCGCCTTGATCAGAACTTCGGTCACCGCCTCGGGTTCAAGCTCAAATGTCGCCTTGGCGCGTGATCGCAGACGCTTGAGTTGCACCTGATAGTCGCCCTCATAGGCAGACCCCTCCACGGTCACCGTCCGCTCAAACGTAGCGAGCGCCGTCTCACGGAACCGGCTGGTGATCGGGCCAGGCTGGATGGACACCACCTTGATGCCAAAGGGCTCGACTTCCATCCGCAACGTGTCGGTGTACCCTTCAAGTGCATACTTCATGGACGTGTAGGGGCCGCGATACGGCATCGCGATGATGCCAAGGACGCTTGAACAATTGACAATGCGACCTTGGCCTTGGGCCCGCATTGTTGGAAGCACGCGCCGCGTCAGCTCATGCCAGCCGAAAAGCCCGGATTCAAACTGTGCGCGCACATGCTCGGTCGCAATGTACTCCAAAGCGCCGACCTGCCCATAGGTGCCATTGTTGAACAGAGCATCAAGCCGGCCATCGGTGGCGGCGAGGACCTGATCCACAGCGGCTGAGATCGTTTCTTCGAGGGTGTAGTCGAGATGCAAACCGGTCATGCCCAAGGCGGACAATTGATCAACATCATCGGCCTTACGCACCGCGGCAAACACCTGCCAGCCGCGTGCGTGCAGCATTTCCGCTGCCTGGCGGCCGATGCCGCTGGCAGCACCGGTGATGAGGATGGAGCGGGGGGAGGAAGAGCCAGCCATACCTCCGGCATAGCGGGCTCCACATCGTCACGCCAGTGCGGCCTGGGCGGCTTCCGGCGTCTCGGCGGTGCGGCGGCGATTGCTGGTATCAAGCTTGGCACACACCAAGGCAATCTGCTCGATCAGATCCGCCAATGCGTGCGGCGCCATCTGGTAGGGACAGAACTCCGGTCGCACCTTGTATTTGGAAAAGACCGGATTGGTGGCGCTGTTGATAGCGACCGCCGCAAGCCCCGATGCTGGAAATCTGCGCATCATCAGGGGTCCGGAACCGACAATGTGAATATCGCTGTGACGATCATCCCCCATAATGCGGGCATAGGTCTCGCTGATCGGTCCGCGCGCACCTTCCAAGACCTGGATGAAGAAGTCATCGACCAAGAGCAGACAGCCCGCAACACCCAGGGGGGCGGTGTTGCGATCGGCCTCTTTCACAAGACCGTCCAGGAACATGTGCCGGCGCTCGCCACGAACCTCGGCGGCCCGGCTGATGTAGGTGATCGAAGAAAGCGGCATGGCCCGCCTTTGCAACTGTTGTCTTAAGTAAAAATAACAACTTTGGGTTGTAATCTTCTTAACAACACAGGGAAGCAAACGGTTTCCAAATGCTCCGGATCACTGTTGGCCTCAGCTACCCTTCGAGCAGGCGCTTGGCGATCAGCTTTCTTGCAGGCGCGATTGTCTTCACGCCTCCAGAAGCCGTTTCGCAGTCTCATCTTCTTAAGCGTGATCGCCGGATCGCTTTGGCTCTTCGCTACGCCTCGAGCAGTCGCTTGGCGATCACTTGTGCCTGAATCTCCGCCGCGCCCTCAAAGATGTTGAGGATGCGCGCATCGCAAAGAACGCGTGAGATGGCATACTCCAGTGCAAAGCCGTTCCCGCCATGGATCTGGAGCGCATTGTCAGCGTTCGCCCACGCAATGCGAGCACATAGTAGCTTCGCCATACCCGCTTCGACATCACAGCGACGGCCTTCGTCCTTTTCACGAGCGGAGAAGTAGGTGAGCTGACGGCCGATCATGGTTTCAACCGCCATCATGGCGAGCTTGTCGGCCACGCGCGGGATCTCGATGAGCGCCTTGCCGAATTGCATCCGCTCCTTGGCATAGCGCAGCCCTAGATCAAGCGCGGACTGGGCAACGCCCACCGCACGAGCCGCGGTCTGAATGCGGGCCGACTCGAAGGTCTCCATCAACTGCTTGAAGCCATTACCCTCTTCCTCGCCGAGAAGGCAGTCGGCGGGCACCTCGAAGCCATCAAAGGCGATCTCATACTCCTTCTTGCCGCGATAGCCGAGAACCTCAATCTCCCCGCCGGACATCGCCGGATGCGGGAACGGGTCTTCGTCGGAGCCGCGCGGCTTCTCAGCGATGAACATGGAAAGGCCTTTGTAGCCCGTCTCATCAGGGTTGGTGCGGGCAAGCACCGTCATCATGTCGGCGCGGACCGGATGGGTGATCCAGGTTTTGTTGCCGTTGATGTTGTAGCTCCCGCCATCCTTCACCGCCCGAGTCTTCAGGCTTGCAAGGTCGGAGCCTGTGTTGGGCTCGGTAAAGACTGCCGTCGGGAGGATTTCACCGGCGGCAATGCCCGGCAGCCAGCGTTCTTTCTGTTCGTCGGTCCCGCCGCACAGGATAAGCTCGGCGGCGATCTCCGAGCGGGTGCCCAGCGAGCCGACACCAATGTAGGCGCGGGACAGCTCCTCGGAGACAACGCACATGGACTCTTTGCCGAGCCCGAGCCCGCCATACTCTTCAGGGATCGTCAGGCCAAAAACGCCAAGCTCAGCCATCTGGCTGATGATCTCCAGCGGGATGTAGTCATTCGCCAAATGCCATTCATGCGCATGCGGTTCCACCGCATCGGCGGCAAAGCGGCGCATTTCATCGCGAAACGCTTGCATGGTCTCATCAAGACCGTCGGCGCCCACAGTTGCCGCGCCGCTGTCTTCGGCCATCAGGGCAACCAACGCGGCCCTCTTGTCTCCGTCCGTGCCACCATCAATCAGCGCACGCACGGCGCTGTCATCGGAAAACGAACGCGCAGCATCATGCGGCACGCCCAAGGCAGCAAGGCGGATGATCTCGCCCTGGTTCATCGGAATGCCGCCCTCAATCTGGGCCAGATACTCGCCGAACCCGATCTCAACGATCAGGGCTTCGGTCTCCCCATAAAGGCCCTCGGCCTGCATGCGCTGGGCATAGGCAGCAAGCTCTCGCAGCGCTTCGCGATAGGTGGCAAACCAGGCGAGCCCGTGGGCGGCGTGCTGGTGCGCCTCAAGCAAAGCCCCCCTCACGCGCGACCCTTCCATCGTCCGGGCGGCGACCGATTGCTTGGCGACCGCATAGCGCCGATCAACGGCCGACAGGGCATCTGCGGCAAGCGCCAGAACGTCTTGGGATGATTGGGACATATCTTCTGCTAGGCTCATCGCATCCATCCTTTGATCGGCAGGGTGGCTAGACTGGCTGGCGATTGTGGCCGGTGAGCGCCACATGCTGAGGGGTGAAGGACCCGCAAACCGGCACCCCAGCACGATTGTGCAGTGCAAAATGATTGACCAAGGCTCATGGAACAACCCCCTCGAAAGGACAATGATCCGCCAGCCTTTTCACCACTCGTGTTGCGCTGGCGCTGGTGGCGGATCGTCTTGGCGGATGCGCTCGGTCATCTCAACACCGACGATGGCTGGGCCATGGCCTCCCATGTCGCGCTATCCTCGCTGATGGCGCTCTTCCCGTTCGTTATCTTCGTGGGTGCAATGGCGGGCTTTTTCGGCGATGCAGCACTGGCCGATCAGATCGCCGATCGCCTTTTCGAGATATGGCCTGCCGATGTGGCCGCGCCGATTGCCAGCCAGGTCCATCAGGTGTTGGCTGTGCCTCGTGGCGGGTTGCTGACGATCTCGATCCTCGTCGTCCTGTTTCTGGCTTCCAACGGGTTGGAGGCCCTGCGCGCCGCGCTCAACCGGGCATACCGGGTCACCGAACGTCGCTCGACGCTGGTGCTGCGGGCCCAAAGCATCACGCTGGTCGTTATCGGCGCCGGCGCGAGCCTGATCTACGGTTTTTTAGGCGTTGCCGCGCCGCTTCTCTGGCAATGGCTGCAGGGAGAGTTCCCCTATGTCAGCGTCTATGAGGCTGGGCTTTCCAACTTCCGCCTGTTGCTGACCGGTGGCTTTGTGGCGGCCATGCTCTTTGCCGCGCACGTGCTCTTGCCGGCAAAGCGCCCGGCGATTGCGTTCCTGTGGCCCGGCATCGCGCTAACACTCGTCCATTGGGTGATCGGAGCGTCGCTGATCGCGTTCTACCTCTCGACATTTGCCAACTATGTGGCGACCTATGCCGGCCTTGCTGGC
>JBHJIX010000092.1:0-74094 GCA_050043025.1 Cohaesibacteraceae bacterium | reverse complement strand
GCTTCCAGACCCTGTGGAGCCGGGGCGATGGAACCCAACGTGTTGATCAGGTCTTTGACACCGAATTCCCTAAGTGCCGAGCCGAACAGAACGGGCGAAAGATGGCCTGCGCGAAAGGCTGTTTCGTCAAACGGCTTGGAGGCTTCCAGGGCGAGCATCAAATCTTCAATGGCGCCCTCGCGGTCCTGCTCGGGCAATAGCTCAGCTACCTTGGGGTCTTCAGGTCCGTTTACCTTGGTGAGCGGCCCCGCCGGGTTGTCGAGCGTACGAATAGCGCTCTCGCGCATATCGTAGAGCCCGGCAAAGCTCCTGCCCTGGCCAAGCGGCCAGTTGAACGGCGTGAGGTCGAGCGCAAGCGTGTCTTCAATATCCTGCAACAGATCGAACGGATGGAGACTGTCTCGGTCGAGCTTGTTGACGAAGGTGACGATCGGAATGTCGCGCAGCCGGCAGACCTCAAAGAGCTTGCGTGTTCGCGCCTCAATGCCCTTGGCCGCGTCGATCACCATGACCGCGCTATCGACAGCGGAAAGGGTGCGATAGGTGTCCTCGGAGAAGTCTTCGTGACCTGGGGTGTCGAGCAGGTTGAAGATGCGTCCCTCGTGCCGGAACGTCATGACAGACGTCATCACCGAGATCCCGCGCTGCTTCTCGATGTCCATCCAGTCGGAGCGAGTGCGCCTGCGGTCGCCCTTGGCCTTCACCTCACCGGCAAGCTGAATGGCACCACCGAAAAGAAGCATCTTTTCGGTCAGCGTGGTCTTACCGGCGTCGGGGTGAGAAATGATCGCGAAGGTGCGGCGCTGATCGATTTCATCAGCGAATGGGGAGGGGCTTGTGCTCATGGCGTTGCGTTTAGCGCATTGGCGTCAGGGCGCAAGCTGGATGCGCTTGCCTTCCTCGCTGGACTGGGCAACGGCCTCACTCACGCGCAGCACATCACGGGCTTCTGTCGCTTTCACCGGTGGTTCGGTTCCATTCTGGATCGCTTCGCGCGTCAGCCGGTAAAAGGCGTGATGGGTGCCATTGAGAAGTGGGACTGTTTCGCGTGTTCGCGTGCCGTCCGGGTAGGTGGTCAGCGTGCCGTAATGGTCTTCAGGTTCGACGCCAAAGCCGGGGTCGGTCGCCGTCATGCCGCCTTTCAACTGCGCTTCCTGACAATCCATATGGTCTTTTCGCCAGCCTGCCTTGGTGCCTTGCACAACGAAGCGCGGCGCATATTCCGGCGAGAACATGTCCGCCTCGGCCTCCGCCCGCAGGTCCGGATAACCCAGCCGCGCATGCAGCCGGTCTGGCACGCCACTGGCTGGCCTGCGTTTCACCAGTTCGCCCTCCACCCAGTCCGGCATGCCGAACAAATGGACAAGCTGATCAAGCAGGTGGGTGCCAAGATCAAAGTGAATGCCGACGGCCGGCAACGCCTGGTTTTGCCAGGCATCCGGTGGCTCGGGTTTAAAGAAGGAGAAGGTCGACCGGATGTGATGGATATCGCCCAACACACCGCGTGCCATCAGGTCTTTAAGGGTCAGGAAATCCGAATCCCAACGGCGGTTCTGGAAGCAAGTGAGAACCTTGCCGGCCTTGTCAGCCGCGGCGATCATCCGCTCTGCTTCCTCAACGCTCGCTGCAAACGGCTTGTCGACGGCCACATTGTGTCCGGCATCAAGGGCTTCGATCGCCACCGATCCATGGGTGGGCGACGGTGTGCAGACGATGACGAGGTCCAGGCTCTGATCGGCTAAAAGATCGTGATAGTCGGTGTAAGGCGTCGCGCCGGGATGATCGCGGCGAATGTCCTCCACTCGGCTTGAGCCAATCGCGGCCAATTCGATGCCGGCAGCCTCCAAAAGCGGGGCGTGAAACACCCGTCCGCCAAACCCATAGCCAATCAATCCGGCACGAAAGCTCATCGCGCAGTTCTCCCAATTGTTCTTGTTGATCGCCCTTAGGCCGTGGCGACGTCTTCGCGCGTCAGGCCGATGATGCTGGGATCGGCGGTGCCAAGCACCTGATCATCGCGCCCCTCATAGAGGAACTGGTCGAGCACATGGCGGATAATCTCCAGGCGACCACGTCGCTTGTCGTTCATCCGCACAATCGTCCAGGGCACGTCGGGCTGCGAGGTCGCCGCCAGCATGCGATCGCGCGCGGCGGTGTAATCGTCCCACTTGTCGAGCGCCTTCAGATCAATGGGCGAGAGCTTCCAGATTTTCAGCGGATCGTGGCGGCGATCATGGAAGCGCTTGAGCTGTGTCGTGCGGCCGATATTGAGCCAGAACTTCACCAGGACGATGCCGTCGCGAACCAGCGCTTTCTCGAAGGCTGGCGCCTCACCCAAAAACTGCGCGCACTGCGCCTCGGTGCAAAACCCCATCACCGGCTCAACACCAGCCCGGTTGTACCAGGATCGGTCGAACAGGGTCATATCGCCTTCTGTTGGAAGGTGAACGGCATAGCGTTGGAAGTACCATTGCCCGCGTTCACGTTCGGTAGGCTTTGCAAGGGCTGCAACATGAGCATGGCGCGGATTGAGATAGCGCCGGAAATTGAAGATGGAGCCACCCTTGCCGGCCGCATCTCGCCCCTCAAAGACCACAACCAAGCGTCGCCCGGTGTCGCGCAAGTGCCGTTGAAGTTTGACAAGTTCGACTTGCAGCGCTTCGAGCCGCTTTTCGTAGGCCGAACGCTTGAGCTTCCCTGAATAAGGATAGCCGCCATCGCGCATCTGGTAATCGTCGAGTGCCTCAGGAAACTTTGGATCATCCAGGTCAAAGGCATCCAATGCCTGACGCACGGCGGCGGGATAGTCGGTCATGAAGCCCCCAATTCGGCCTTTTTGGCCATCGATATGATGGCCGGGCGCCAACACTGCCCGCCTGGTCTTTGCCTTGCAAGCAATCGGGCCGGGAATTGTGGAGGGCGTCACTTGCCTGTCATGCGTTTCAGGCAAGGACGCTTCAGCCATTGTCGATCGACGTGATTCGGCCACATGATTGGTTGAAAAGCCGAAATCCCGCCGCAATGGCGGCAATTCATGGCAAAGCCGGCCGCCTGGTGTGTTGACCACACGCAAGCCTTGGGGCACTGGCAGCGCACAGTCTTATCGAAGTGAAGCAAAGATCAGGGCCTCAGGGATTCTTGGGCAGAGACATGGTTGATCATTCCAATACCAATGCCTCTTTGGATTTGCCTATCGGCATCGTTCAGCGTGTGGTGGCACAGGTGCGCCGTTTGCGCTGGGTCATGGTCGCGCTCGTTGTTGTTGCGATCATCTTGCTGGTCTCCGGCCGCCTCTCCCTGTCCGAGGCTGTTTTCACGTTCACGTTTCTGGCCATCACCGCCCTTGTTACAGCCGGCGGCACGACGGCCTCGCCAATCGTGTCCAAACGATCCCTGCCACGCCGCGCATTCGTAAAGCCGAGCTTGGAGCGGGTGATTGATATTTGGCCCCAGCCGGTAATTCTGGTCGATGAGCGTGCCGTCATCCAGGCCATCAACGCTTCGGCAGCTGATCTGTTAGGCGTGCGGCGCGCTGGCGATCCACTGTCCTTTCGCCTGCGCGATCCTGATGTGCTGGCGGCGGTTAACACGGCGATTGAACAAGGCCGTGAGAGCACATGCACCATCATCGAAAAGGTACCGGCAGAGCGCATGCTGCGGCTCCATGTCCGCCCCTTCGCCAACGGGACGAGAACGCCGGCTGGCGGTGAGGCCAAAAATGCCGAGACTGCGTCCCAGCCGCGATCGGTTCTGATCGTCATTGAGGACGAGACGACCGCCTATAATTATGAGCGCATGCGCTCCGACTTCGTGGCCAATGCCAGCCATGAGCTGCGCACACCTTTGGCCTCCATTTCCGGCTGCATTGAAACGCTGCAAGGCCCTGCCAAGGACGACCCGGCCGGCCAGGAACGCTTTCTGAGCATCATGGCACAACAGGCTGTGCGCATGACGGCCCTGCTCGACGATCTGTAGTCGCTCAACCGGATTGAGATGCGCTCCCCTCGCCGCCCAACCGATAGCGTCGACCTTACCTCGGCAGCTCGCGAGGCCATTGATCTGGTCCGTCCATCAGCCGATGAATCCGGACTTAAGGTGGAGTTCCACCCATCCTCATCCCCGGCGACCGTTCTTGGTGATGCTGGTGAGCTTCGTCAGGTCGTTGCCAATCTGCTTCAGAACGCCGTGAAGTACGCCAGCGAGGGCAAGCGCATCGACGTGTCCTTGCGCGATGCGCTCGAAGGCGGCGTGCGCATGGTTGAGTTAGAAGTGCGAGACTTCGGTCCGGGCATCGCCCAAGCCGACCTGCCGCGGCTCACCGAGCGCTTCTACCGGGCGCATGAGGAAACCAACCCTCTGGCCACCGGAACCGGTCTGGGCCTTGCCATCGTCAAGCACATCATCGCGCGCCATCGTGGCCGGCTCATCATTGAGAGCCAGCTTGGCGAAGGGGCCAGCTTCGCGATCCGCGTTCCTTACACATCGCGGCCGGCCCGATTGTCATCTTCACAGGAAGAAAGTCAGTCAAAACAGGCAGTTAAGCTGTCACACGATTGAAACATACTCGTCATAGAACGCTCACGCCGCTGGGCTAGTTTCCCTCTCGCATTCTTCGGATGCATCTCGGGGTTACCAGACACGCTCTCACATCGGCGCTCGTTCCGGGCGCGTCGTGTCGTGGCCCATCTGTTTCGATCAGGGAGAATACCATCGTGAAAATCGCAACCTACTCCAGTGTTGCCGCGCTTGCTGTTGCGGGCGTTCTTGCCGCTGTTCCGGCCCAGGCTCGTGACCAGATTCAGATCGTCGGTTCGTCGACGGTTTTCCCGTTCACCACGGCCGTTGCCGAGCGTTTCGGTCAGCAGACCGATTTCGCAACGCCGGTTGTTGAGTCCACTGGTACCGGTGGTGGCATGCGTCTTTTCTGCGCAGGCGTTGGCGCCGACACGCCGGACTTCACCAACGCATCCCGCGGCATGAAGGCTTCGGAGTTGGAGAACTGCACTGCCAACGGCGTGACGCCGGTTGAAATGCGCGTTGGCTTTGACGGCATTGTTATCGCAGATGCGATTGAAGGCCCAACCCTCAACCTGACCCGCTCGCAACTGTTTCTGGCCCTGGCCAAGCAGATACCCGGCGACGACGGCGCTCTGATGGACAACCCGAACGTCAACTGGTCCGACATTGACCCGGGTCTTCCGACCGCTGCCATCGAGGTTCTCGGCCCGCCCCCGACCTCCGGTACCCGCGACGCTTTCCTTGAGCTGGTGATGGAGCCGGGCTGCGAAGAAGCTGGCTTTGACGGCGATGCTTGCGAAGCGATCTTCGAAGAGCTGCGCGAAGACGGTGCTTATGTTGACGCCGGCGAGAACGACAACCTGATCGTTCAGCGTCTTCAGGCCAACCCGGATGCCGTTGGCATCTTCGGCTTCTCCTTCCTCGACCAGAACGCCAACGTCATCAAAGGCGCTGAGATCGACGGTGTCGCACCGACGTTCGACAACATCGCTTCTGGTGAGTATCCGGTTTCCCGTTCGCTCTACGTCTACGTTAAGGCTGAACATGTCGGCGTGATCGCTGGCATGGAAGAGTTCATTGCCGAGTACACCGCTGAAGCAGCATGGGGCGATGAAGGCTACCTTGCCGGTATCGGCCTGATCCCGCTTCCAGCTGACGCACGTGCCGAAGCTGGCGAAGAAGCTCGCTCGCTGACGCCGTTCACGGCCATGTAAGCCATTGGCTTGCGGCGGCGCATCCCTTAAGGGGTGCGCCGTCACGCCTGTTGGTCTGTTGGGCTTGCAGGCAGTCTAATGCAATCGGGCGCATCGGCGGTCTTCTATCGCTGGTTTGGGATGGTGGTCTGCCATCGGGTTGTGCGTCCGCCTGACAAGGTTCAGTGCCGTGTTCTGGCTTCTCTTCCTCGCCCTCCTGCTGGTTTTCGCCGCATCTCTTTACATCGGTGCCCAGCGGTCCCGACAAGTGGCGGGCCCTAACACCCACGTTCTACACTCAAGACCCAGCTATCACGGCGGCTACTTGGCCATTATGGCCACTGTTCCCGCCCTTGGCCTCCTCATCATCTGGTCAATCGCCCAGGGGCCGATCATCGACGGCATGGTCGTTGGTCAGTTCTCCGATGAGTTCGAGGCCCTTTCGCTTCCAGAGCGAGAAGCTTTCCTGCGCGATGCGCGCGCCATCGCTTTCGGCGGTATCGTCAGCTTCACCGATGAGTTGAAAGAAGCTGCCGCTGCGATCTACGAGAATCTTTATCGCATCTCAAACATGGCGATGACCGTGCTGATCGCCCTCCTTGTCATTGTCGGCTTCCGCCGAGGATACAGCTCGATTGAGCCCAAGCGCCGCACACGCCACTTTGTTGAGCGCGCTGTGATGATTCTGCTCATCGCCTGTTCGGTGGTTGCCATCTTCACCACCGTGGGCATCGTGCTCTCGCTCATCTTTGAGAGCATTCGCTTCTTCACGATGATCCCAATTCACAACTTCCTGTTCGGCCTTCACTGGTCGCCGCAATCGGCCTTTGCCGGTGCTGGGGAAGTGGTGGATGCCAATCCAGAAGTGTTCGGTGCGATCCCGCTGATCGCCGGCACCTTGTTCATCACCTTCATTGCAATGTTGGTCGCCGGTCCGGTCGGCCTGTTCGCTGCCATCTATCTGTCTGACTACGCCTCAAACACCGTCCGGGCCGTTGCCAAGCCAGTGCTGGAAGTTCTGGCCGGTGTCCCAACCGTCGTTTACGGCTTCTTCGCCGCCCTTACCGTGGCGCCGTTCATCCGCAACTCCGGTGAAGGCTTGGGCCTTGATGTGTCGTCGGAGTCCGCGCTTGCTGCCGGCCTGGTCATGGGCATCATGATCATCCCGTTCGTCTCCTCTTTGTCCGACGATGTCATATCCGCTGTTCCGCAGTCGCTGCGAGACGGATCACTGGCGCTTGGGTCCACCACGTCCGAAACGATCCGCCGTGTTGTGCTCCCGGCTGCGTTGCCAGGCATCGTGTCGGCCATGATCCTCGCAATCTCCCGCGCCATCGGTGAGACGATGATCGTGGTGATGGCGGCCGGCCTTGCGGCCAACCTCACCATCAATCCTCTGGAAGCGGTGACGACGGTGACCGTTCAGATTGTGACCCTGCTGGTGGGAGACCAGGAGTTTGACAGCGCCAACCCGCTCGCGGCCTTAGCGCTCGGTCTGCTCCTCTTCTGCGTAACCCTGACGCTCAACTTCATCGCCCTGCGCGTGGTGCAGAAATACAGAGAACAGTATGACTGATGTAGCCGCTTCTCCGCCAGCTGCCGGCGCACCTTCCCAGGGTCAGGGGCTTCATACGTCCGATGCAGCGCGCAAACGCTTGAAGGCCCGTTACGCCTCTGAAGCGCGCTTCAAATTCTTCGGCATCGCCGCTGTTTTGACCGCTGCCTTCTTTCTTTTGCGGTGGCTGTCTACGATCGTTGGTCAGGCCATCCCGGCCTTCAACCAGCACTATGTGACGATCCCCGTCGATCTGTCGCAGGAGTCCCTTGACCCCAACAATGAGGGCGAGGCGGTTTTGCGCCGGGTGGACTATGATGCGGTGGTCCGCAATGGCCTGCGCAGTCTCTTCCCCTATGTGGAAAGCCGCGGCGACCGTCGCACGCTTGGCGGGTTGGTCTCCTCCGGCTCGGCTGTGCGTATCCGCCAGGCTGTTCTCGACGATCCGGATGCGACGATTGGGCAGACCAGCTTTGCCGTCCCGCTTGATGATGTCGCCGACCTCTACTTCAAGGGCCAGGTATCGGAGGAGCGCTTTGTCGAGACAACCGGTGAAGCCTCGCCGACCGGCACAGAAGGCACGATCCAGATACTTTCCACCGCCAATGATTTCCGCGACCTCCTGGCCGATGTGAAGGATTTTCTGGGCGAGCAGGCCGATGAGGTTGAGCGCGAGCTTGCCAGCCGCGAACGCTCGCTGGAGCGGGCCGAGATCGACATCGTCTCCTACCGTGCCCGGATGCCCGAAGAGGGCTCAGATCGCCGCGAGTTTTTTGAAGACCAGGTCCAAATTCTCGAGCGCGGCATCAATGGCCTGAATGCCAACATTCGCGATCTCACCGCCGAGCTGGCCGATTTGCGCGCCCGCTCGACGGCCGCCGGCGCTGATGAGGTTCTGACCACCGAGCTTCCCTCCATCTTGGTGGAAATCAATGGCGGGGTCGTCAAGGCAAGCTCCATCAATGCCACCGCCGTTGAGGGCGAAGTTATTGTACCACTCACCACCACCGCCGCAGCCAGCGGTGGCGATTGGTCCATCCGCGAAGTCGTCCTTCCAGAACGCAACCGCAAGCTTGATGACCGCTCGCTGATCTATCTTGATCAGCTTGCGGCAGAGGAGCGTGTGGAACGTCAGTTCAACATGATCTTCTTCTCATCGGGCGCCAGCCGCGAGGCCGAACTTGCCGGTATCTGGGGCGCTGTGGTCGGCTCTTTCTTCACCATGATCGTGACGCTCAGCCTTGCTTTCCCGCTCGGTGTTGCTGCCGCGATCTATCTTGAAGAGTTCGCGCCGAAGAACCGGCTGACCCAGCTTATTGAGGTCAACATCAACAACCTCGCGGCAGTTCCGTCGATTGTTTTCGGCCTGCTCGGTCTGGCGGTGTTCCTCAACACGTTTGGCTTGCCGCGATCCGCGCCGCTGGTTGGCGGTATGGTGCTCGCTTTGATGCCGCTTCCGACAATTATCATTGCCTCGCGCGCGGCCTTCCGCGCGGTGCCGCCCTCCATCCGTGAAGGGGCGCTGGGGGTCGGCGCGTCCAAACTTCAGACGGTCCTGCACCATGTGTTGCCGCTGGCGATGCCAGGCATCCTCACCGGGACCATCATCGGCATGGCACAAGCGCTGGGCGAAACAGCGCCACTTCTGATGATCGGCATGGTCGCCTTCATCGTCGACATTCCGTCCACTCCGGTGGACCCATCGACTGTGCTACCGGTGCAGATCTTCATGTGGGCAGACTTCCCCGAAGTCCTGTTCCGTCAGAAAACGTCGGCGGCCATCCTCGTGCTGCTCGCCTTTCTTGTCACCATGAACGCCCTTGCCGTGATCCTGCGCAAGCGCTTCGAACGGCGCTGGTAACCCAGCGTCTCATCCGCTAAACGGGCCTCACGGAGACCGCCATGTCCACCACCAACGTTCAGGACGCTGCTCAGGATATGTCCCAGCAAGCCGAAACCACGACTGCGCATGAAACGGCGGCGCAGTCCTCGCAAGCTCCGGCAGCGACGTTGCACCCGGCGGCACCACCATCACCGACGCGCCGCCTGACGTGATCAAAATGAAGGGTCGGAACGTCGACGTCTTCTATGGCGACAAGCAGGCGCTTTTTGACGTCGATCTGGACATTGGCGAACGCCAGGTCACCGCGCTGATCGGTCCGTCAGGCTGCGGCAAGTCAACCTTCCTGCGTTGCCTCAACCGAATGAATGATACGATAGATATCGCTCGGATCGAGGGCGACATCACCCTTGGTGAGCAGGGCATTTACGACCCGCGCATTGAAGTGGTGGAGCTGCGCGCTCGCGTCGGCATGATCTTCCAAAAGCCCAACCCGTTCCCAAAGTCGATCTTTGAGAACATCGCCTACGGCCCGCGTATTCACGGCTTGGCCGATACCAAGACCGACTTGGAAGAGATCGTTGTAACCTCGCTGCAAAAGGCTGGTCTGTTCGAAGAGGTGAAAGATCGTCTTGATGCGCCCGGCACGGGCCTTTCGGGCGGTCAGCAGCAGCGCCTGTGTATTGCACGCGCCATCGCGACATCCCCTGAAGTGCTCTTGATGGATGAGCCTTGTTCGGCACTTGACCCGATTGCCACCGCCAAGGTCGAGGAGCTAATCGACGAGCTTCGTGAGAATTTCACGGTCGTCATCGTCACCCACTCCATGCAGCAGGCTGCCCGCGTTTCCCAGCGCACCGCCTTCTTCCATCTGGGCATTCTGGTTGAGGTCGGTGCGACCGATCAGATCTTCACCAATCCGCGCGACACCCGCACGCGCGATTACATCACGGGCCGCTTCGGTTAGGCTGAGCCGGCCCGGCGGCATCGGCCGCCAAGGGGGCGACATTGACATGTGCACACGTGTTCATGATCCTGAGCAACGAAGATTTTATTCGCTCATCTGGATTGAGCAGCTCGCCTTTTGACATCGGATAGTCCCATGACAAAACATATCGTTACCGCCTTCGATACTGACCTCAACGACCTCCTTTTGATGCTTGCCGAAATGGCCGGCTGGGTGGAGCGATCCGTCGAGGTGGCGGTCGACTCGCTTATGTCTGGCTCGCGCGACGATGCTGAGCGCGTTATCGCCGACGATGAACGCGTGGACGATTCAGACAGGCAGGTGGAAAGCCACGCCGTTCTGATGATCGCCAAGCGTCAGCCCATGGGTGATGATTTGCGCACCATCGTGTCAGCCATGCGCGTCAGCCAAGATTTGGAGCGCGTTGGTGATCTTGCCAAGAACATCGCCAAGCGGGCGTTGATCATTGATGGCAGCTTCCAGCATCGCAAGCTGGCTCACGGCGTGGACAGCCTGTCACGTCTGGTGCTCGGCCAGCTCAAGCACTCCATTGAAGCTTTTGTCGAACAGGACACCGAGAAGGCTGAAAATGTCTGGCGGCATGATGCGGAGATTGATGCGCTTTACACATCGCTTTTCCGCGAACTACTCACCTACATGATGGAAGATCCGCGCAATATCTCGCCCTGCACGCATCTTCTTTTCTGCGCCAAAAACCTGGAGCGCATTGGTGATCACGCGACCAATGTTGCCGAACGGGCGGTCTATGCCAGCACCGGTGAGATGATTGTCGGGGACCGGCAGAAGACCGACGAAACTGGCATCGCACTGCCTCAGGCAGACGATGCCCCTAAGCTGTCATAGATGATGGCAGCCGGCGACAGCGGACACATGTAAAGCGACCAAGAGAGAGGATCGATCGGTGAAACCGAGCATTCTTGTGGTTGAAGATGAGGCTCCGCTGGCCGAGCTGTTGAAATACAATCTTGAGGCCTCGGGCTATTCGGTTGACGTGGCGACACGTGGTGATGAAGCCGAAACTCGGCTTCAAGAACGCGCCTTCGATCTGATCCTGCTCGATTGGATGCTGCCCGGCCTGTCTGGCATTGAACTGTGCCGCCGCATTCGCTCGCGTACCGAAACCCAGGCTATCCCGATTGTCATGCTGACGGCGCGTGGCGATGAGGCCGAGCGCGTTCGCGGCTTGACGACCGGTGCCGATGATTATGTCGTCAAACCCTTTTCTATCCCTGAGCTGGCGGCCCGCATCAAAGCGATCCTGCGCCGGTCCAGCCCGGAACTCATCACCAACGCTCTGATCGTCGGCGATCTGGAGCTTGACCGCGAAACCCATCGGGTGCGTCGCGGGGAACGAGAAATTCATCTGGGTCCTACAGAGTTTCGCCTGCTGGAGTTCTTGCTGCGAACGCCCGGTCGGGTGTTCTCGCGCGAGCAACTCCTGAACGGCGTTTGGGGTCATGACGTCTATGTCGATGACCGCACGGTCGATGTGCATATCGGCCGGTTGCGCAAGGCCATCAACAAGGGCCGCGCCAAGGACCCAATCCGCACCGTTCGCGGCGCAGGCTACGCGTTTGATGATCGCTTCATCGAAGTGAACACGCGCCAGACAGCCTGACCAGGCTCTTCGACGCCAAACACATAGGCCGGCAAGATGCCGGCCTTTTTTCATTCTCGATCTCTGAATGCGCCGCTTAGCGCCGCCGCCGCTCATTGGGCGTCTGGAACGCCACATTGCAGTGGTACTCGCAATAGGGATGGTCGTCATGGGTGGCGCGACCGCAGAAATGAAAGTCGTCCGAAAGCGGATCGCCGACCGGCCAACGGCAAGTGTTTTCCTTCAAATCCTGAATGGAAAGCTTTGGGCTCTCTCCAACCAACACAAGATCAACCCGGCCACGCGCCACCGGCACGATCTCAGCTTCAGCCACCAACTCTTCACTGGGTTTCAGCGCCGTCGCGCCAATGGACAGCGGCTGACCGCCGGACCGTGTCGTCGTGCTGCGGCGTGGACGGCTCGCACCGGAGGATGGTGCACGCGGCTTGCGCGCTCGCGGCGCCGCCGTTGAGGTCGGTTTTCCGCGCCCCGAAAGGCCAAGACGATGCACCTTACCGATCACCGCGTTGCGCGTGACATCGCCAAGCGTTGCTGCGATCTGGCTCGCGCTTGAGCCGGCCAGCCACATTGTCTTGAGCACTTCAACGCGCTCTTCGGTCCATGCCATGGGTTCGATCCTCCACACACCTCGCGCACCACCTATGTGGTGCTGGCCCGCCCCAACGTCGATAGTCTCCACCGGGTATCGTCGCAAAACAGCAAAGTTCGTCCATGCGCTTGCGCGCGTCGGCACCAGCGGCGGCGCCAAGCCGTTTGCAAAGACCAGATAGAAACAGCCACCATATCTGGTGCCCGTTGCCCCTAGAGCTACACTAGGCATTGAATCGCTGACAAGAGTCAGGTCTTAAAAAAACGTGAACAACATGCCCTCAAATCCGGAGCAGCAAACGGTTTTTTGAGTCGTTTGAAGGACTTAAGATTTGACAGTCGGGCGAAAAAAAATGTTAGGAAAAACACGAGCGGCCCGAGACGGGCCGTTTCGTTTTTTGGCGGCGCATCTGGCGACGTGGCAAGCTTCCGTAGGGTCGCCTTGCCGCAGCATTGCCAGCCCCGCTTCAGATGTCGCTATCCGTTGAGCATCGCTTCACTCAACATTGTTTTTCTATTTGCCGTTGAGCCAGGAGCTTAAGTCACTTTTCCACTGTCCGCTGCAATCTATGTGGCGGTCGTTTAACACCCGTTAGGGGTTTGAAGGACCCTGCCGCCATGGCCCATGCCGCATCGCAAGACAGCGCCTCGAAGGACACCGTATCGCACCAAAGTGCTGAGCGGCATTCTGATCCACTTTACGGAACCTATGCGCGTACGCCGCAGACCTTTGTGCGCGGTGAAGGTGTCTGGCTGTTCGATGAGGACGGCCGCCGCTACATGGATTTTACTTCCGGCATCGCTGTCAACGCGCTGGGCCACGCCCATCCGCATCTCGCTGAGGCTCTCAAGAGCCAAGCGGACAAGCTTTGGCACACCTCCAATCTGTTCCAGATCGATGGCGGCAAAAAGCTCGCACAGCGTTTGTGCGACAACACATTTGCGGACAAGGTGTTCTTTACCAATTCAGGTGCTGAGGCGCTGGAATGCGCGATCAAAACCGCGCGCCGTTACCATTATGACAAGGGTGCGCCAGAGCGTAGCAATATCATCACCTTTGACGGCGCGTTCCATGGTCGGACCCTGGCCACGATCGCTGCGGGCGGCCAGGAGAAATATCTGGAAGGCTTTGGCCCCAAAGCCCTTGGGTTCGAGAACCTGGCTTTTGGCGATCACAAAGCATTGGAGGCCGCGCTCCACCGTGAAGACTGTGCTGCGGTCTTGATTGAGCCCATTCAGGGGGAGGGCGGCGGGCGATCTGTCCCCGATGCCGACCTCAAAGAGCTTCGCAAGGCGTGCGACAAAGCCGGCGTGCTGTTGATCCTCGATGAGGTGCAGTCCGGCGTGGGCCGCACGGGCTATCTCTTCGCGCACCAGCGGCTCGGCATCGAGCCGGACATCATGGCCATCGCCAAAGGCATCGGCGGTGGTTTCCCGATGGGCGCGTGCCTTGCAACAGCCGAGGTTGCAGAGTCCATGGTGCCGGGCACGCATGGCTCGACCTTTGGCGGCAATCCGCTGGCCATGGCGGTCGGTAACGCGGTGCTTGATGTCGTGCTGGAAGACGGTTTTTTGGAAACCGTCCGCGAGCGCGGCCGCGATCTTTCCCAGTCGCTCAGTGCCCTGCTTGATCTTTATCCCGACGTGTTCACCGAAGTGCGCGGCGAGGGCCTGTTGCGTGGTCTCAAATGCGTTGTTCCAGCCGGTGACGTGGTTGCCGCCGCACGCGAAAAAGGCCTCCTCCTGGTAGGTGCCGGCGATAATGTCGTGCGCCTTCTTCCGCCTCTCATCGTCACCGATGCCGACATCGCCTTTGCGATGGACGCGCTGGAAGACGCGGCGCGTTCCCTCGACACCGCCGACGATTAAGCCGTCATACCCATTTTCTCTTCTCATCTGAATCCATCGTCATGACCCGTCATTTTCTTGATATCGATGCCCTGCCCACCCAGACCTTTCAGGCCATTCTGCGCGACGGCCATGCCCGAACGGCGGCCTTAAAAGGTGGCCGCGCCGACCGTCCGCTCGACGGCAAGGTCCTGGCGCGCAGCTTCGAGCAGCCCTCCCTGCGCACGCGCATGTCGTTTGATGTTGGCATGCGCCAGCTTGGCGGTGAAACGGTGATGGTCACGGGTAGCGAGATCGAACTGGGCAAGCGCGAAAGCGTGGCAGACACAGCCAAGGTTCTCTCTCGGTTCGTCGATGCGATCATGATCCGCACGCTCGATCACGCGATGCTGGAAGGGCTCGCCGAACACGCGACCGTGCCGGTTATCAACGGTCTCACCAAACAGTCTCACCCGTGTCAGGTGATGGCCGACATTCTCACCTATGAGGAGCATCGCGGTCCGCTTGCTGGCAAGAAGGTGGCTTGGACCGGCGATACCAACAATGTGCTTTACAGCTGGATCCAGGCCGCTGGCCATATCGATATGACCATCGCCGTTGCCACACCTGCCGAAGAAGCCCTGCCGCAATCCACCGTGGATGCCGCGCAGAAGGCTGGCATTCGTCTTGAGACCATGACGGACGCTGAGGCCGCTGTCGGCGATGCTGATCTCGTCATCACCGACACTTGGGTGTCGATGGGCGACGACAAAAGCGAAAGCCGCCACAATCTGTTCGCACCCTACCAGGTCAACGAGCGTTTGATGGCCCATGCCAAACCCGATGCCCTCTTCATGCACTGCCTGCCGGCCTATCGCGGCCAGGAGGTGACCGAAGGCGTCATCGACGGACCGCAATCGGTTGTCTTCGATGAGGCAGAGAACCGCATGCACGCGCAGAAGAGCGGTTTGGCCTGGTGCTTCGGCCTGGTGGACTGAGGCAGGATCGATGAGCTGCGCGCTGGCCGCATAGCACCTGTGCTTGGAATTCCGCTAAGCCGTCTTATCTAAGGGTTCAACCGCGCATCTCTCGCGCATCCCTCCCTCCATGATAGGTTGATCCTATGACACCCAATCCACCGCATGGCGGTCGGGCCGGTTCAGCCGTTCCGTCCGCAACAACCAGTGCGACTGCACCTGCCAGCCGCGCGCCTGCCAGCTTTCATGCCGGCGATGACGACCATGTAATGCCCTTCGCCGTCGAGGCGTTGGACGTGCGCGGCCGCGTCATTCGCCTCGGCCCGGCTATCGATGATCTTCTGGCCCGGCACGACTACCCCGAGCCGGTCGCACGGCTCTTGGCTGAGATGGTTGCGCTGACGCTTCTTCTGGGCACGTCCCTGAAGTTTGATGGACGCTTTATCGTGCAGGCTCAGGGCAATGGCCCTGTGTCGTTGCTCGTCGTCGACTTCCAGACGCCTGACTCCGTGCGCGCCATGGCACGCTATGATGAGGCACGTCTGGCGGCTGCGGTTGCAGCCGGTGAAGCCCAGCCGGCCCAGCTTCTAGGTAAGGGTCATCTGGCGCTCACCGTCGATCAGGGCGCGCATATGAGCCGCTATCAGGGCGTGGTCGCGATGGAAGGCGAGAGCCTGGAAGAAATGGCGCAGGCCTATTTCCTCCAGTCCGAGCAGATCCCGACTTTGGTTCGCTTGGCCGTGGCTCAGACCGTTGAGCGCGGCGAGGGCGGCAAAGCCCATTGGCGTGCCGGCGGCTTTATCGGGCAGTACCTGCCGCGTGACACGAGCCGTGTTGCCGTCCGGGACTTGCATCCCGGTGACGACCCGAACCCGGAAGCCACGGGTGCGACCTTGCCGGACCATCACGAGCATTGGCGTGAAGCTGAAGCTTTGATCGGAACGATTGAAGATGCAGAGCTTGTCGATCCGCAAACCGGGTCTGACCAACTGGTCTACCGGCTGTTCCATGAGCGCGGTGTTCGCGTGTTCGAGGCGCTTCCTGTGAGCGAAAACTGCACCTGTTCGCTCGACCGGGTGAAGGCAACTGTGAAGACCTTTGCCGACGATCCCGATCCGTCCATGATCGATAACGGGGCCATCGTCGTGACCTGCGAGTTCTGTTCCAAGCAGTATCGGTTTGATCCCGAAACACTTGAGCCGATCACGCAGTAAACCCTTGTAAAGAATATTGAAAGGCCGGTCTCCAAAAGCTCAAATGCGCTGGCGGAAGCCGGCCTTTTTGTAACATGACCAATCTTTAACGGGTGCTTTGCGGCCATCCATGGCAAGTACTTGCACGTATCAAAAAGCGAGCGTGGCGACGCTTTCGCCTAAGCGTGCGCGCAGATTTACCAAAGAGACACCGCAGAGTGAGCGCAATGCTGAACCCCGATCCGCAACCGGTAGACGATGTTGAGAGCGTCGACCAGAGCGTAGAACAGCAGGCCACACCGGCCAATCCATCCGGCTTATGGCTGGCGACCAAGACCGTCATTTCCGCGGCGCTGGCCATCGCCATCATCGCCGGCGGCGTGTTCGTTATGCAGTTGTTGCTCGCCGCGCGGCCAGAAGTTCCTCAGCGCCCAGCGAGCGAACGCCAGATCGCGGTTCTCACCCAGCAAGTCGTGCAAACGACGCACAGCCCGACCATCAACGTGTTCGGTGAGGTGGTTGCCGGCCGGTTGGTCGATCTCCGAGCGCTTGTCGCCGGAGAGATCACAGATGCGAATCCAAGCCTCGAAGCCGGTCGACGGATTGAGGCTGGAACCTCACTTCTGGAGATTGACCGCTTTTCCTATGAGGGCGCGGTGGTTGAAGCTGAGGCGAACCTTGCTGAGGCAGTGGCACGACTGGCTGAGGCCGAAGCGCGCCTTGGCCTTGAAGAGGGCCAGCTTGCCAGCGCCGAAGATCAGTTGGAACTCGCCGAGCGCGATCTGGAGCGCGCAGAGCAGCTTGCCGGCACTGGTGATCTCACCGACCGGGCCCTGGCCGACCGTCGTCTGCTCGTGTCGCAGCGCAGCCAGACCGTGGAACAGCGCCGCGCCAACTTGGCCATTGAAGAGGCCCGTTTGGACCAGCAGCGCGCAGCGATCCAGCGCTTGGAATGGCGTGTTGCCCAAGCCGAGCGCGATCTGGAACGCACCGCGCTTCTGGCGCCTTTCTCAGGCGTTATCCGATCTGAGAGCGCGGAGCCGGGCCGCCTGGTGTCGGTCAATGATGTGCTCGCCACCATCTATGATGACAGCGCGCTCAATGTGCGCTTCACCCTGTCGGACAGCCAGTTTGGTCGCTTGGCGGGCGAAGAAACCGCGCTGGTCGGTCGCCCGATCACCGTCACCTGGTCAACGGGCGGTCAGGACGTCATCTTGCCAGGGACCATTGACCGGCTGGACGCCGATATCGCAGCGGCGAGCGGCGGCGTTGCTCTTTTCGGACAGGTCGACCAAAGCGCTGCACCCGCAGCCTTGCGCCCCGGCGCCTTTGTTTCCGTTGCGATGGCCGATCAGGCGTTTGGCGCGACCATTCGCGTGCCGGAAACCGCGATCTACAATTCCGATCATGTTTTCGCCGTCGTCGATGACCGGTTGCAACGCCGCGCGATTGAACTGGTCGCTTGGGACGGGGCGTTCGCGCTCGTGCGCTCGGCCGACGGCACCTCTTTGGATGGCGCGGAAATCGTCACCTCGCGCATGACCGATGCCGGCGACGGCGTCGCCATACGCCGCATCACGCCGGCAAGCTGAGGCGCGCCACCATGGCAGGTAAATCGACCAAAGCACCCGTCACACAGATCACACGCCGTGCCGCGGCCCTAGCAGGTGCCGGGCGGCTCAACCGGCAGGCCTTTGGGCCGATCCCGCTGATCAGCCGCTTTGCGCGCCACCCCAACGCTGCCAATCTGGTGATGGCGTTGATGTTTCTGTTCGGCATCTTCGGCCTTGCCAACCTCAACACGCAGTTTTTTCCCGACATTGAGACCAAGTCGATCACCATCACGACGGCTTGGAGCGGCGCCAGCGCGGAGGATGTGGAAAGCAACATTCTCGCCGTCGTCGAACCGGAGGTGCGGTTCATCACCGGTGTTGACGAGATTATCTCCTACGCCCGCGAAGGGTCCGGCACTGTCGTCTTGGAGTTCACTGACGACACAGACATGATCGAGGCGCGGGCCGATGTTGAGCAGGCCGTCAGCGCGATCACGCTTCTGCCCGACGGCTCCGAAACGCCCGTTATCACGACCAGCGATTTCTTTGACCGTGTGGGTCGCGTATCCATATCCGGACCCTTCTCCGAAGAAGCCTTGAAGAGTTACGCCCGCGACCTGCGTGATCGCCTGATCGACGCTGGCATCGACCGGGTCGACTTCCTGGGCCTTCGCGACACCGAGTATGAGGTCACCATCAACCCGGCGACCTTGCGCCGGCTCGATCTTACCATTGGTGGCGTTGCCGGCCGCATCTCTGAGAACAGCCGTGACCTTCCATCGGGCAATTTGGATGGCGATCTGGAACGGCAGATCCGAACCCTGAGTGACGCCGACAGCGCCGAAGCTCTGGGCCATGTCGTGGTTCGGGGCCTTGCCAATGGCGAGCGGATCGAACTGCGCGATATCGCCGACATCCGCCAGACCTATGACGGCTCGCAGGTTCAGGGCTTCATGGGCGGTGAGCAGGCTGTCCGCCTGACCATCTTCCGCTCGGCCACAGCAGACGTGCTTGAGGTGGCCGACGCCATGCTGCAAGCAGTCGAGCAGGCCCAAGCCGACTATCCGCAATCGCTGACGCTCAACGTGTTCGACCTGTCATCGACAGCGGTGTCGGAACGTATTCGCTTGCTGGTTACCAACGGTCTGTCTGGCCTGTTGGTGGTCATCACCATCCTCTTCATTTTCCTCAATGCTAGCAACGCGTTCTGGGTGGCGGTTGGTATTCCGACGGCCGTTATGGCGACGCTCGGCCTGATGTTCGCCTTCGGCGAGTCCATCAACATGATCTCGCTGTTCGCGCTCATCATGACGCTTGGAATCATCGTGGACGATGCCATTGTGGTCGGCGAACACACAGCCACGCGTCTTGATGAGGGCGAGGGGCCATTTGAGGCCGCCGAAAACGGCGCATCGCGCATGATGATGCCCGTTATCGCCGCGATGCTGACGACCGTTGCTGCCTTCGGCCCGATCCTGCTTGTCGGCTCGACCATCGGACAGATCATGGGCGTTCTGCCGGTGATTGTCGTTTCGGTCCTTATCGCCAGCCTTGTCGAGGTCTTCTTTGTGCTGCCGGGTCACCTGGCCCACTCGTTGGACTCCAAGGCCCGCCGTGGCACCAATTGGACACGCCTTATCCTGTCGGCGCTTACCATCGCCGCGCCGCTCGTCCTGATGTTGTATTCGACCGGCCTATCGGCGGCGGTCGGGCTGGCTGAGGTCGCATCGACGATCCGCGCCCTTCCCTTTGCCGAAACGCCAATTCTGCCGGTCGCGATCGCCATCGTTGCGTTTGGCTTGGCCGCGCTCATTGAGCTTGTTCGGCTTGCCGGTGAGCGGCGACGTGATCGCCGCATGGCAGCGGGCACCTACTCACCACAGGCCAAGCCGGCTTTCCGGCGTGCTTTCGACAACGGTTTTGCCTGGGTGCGCGACAATCCGTTCCGCGCCATCGTCAGAACCGCGGTCGCCTGGCGGTATGTGACCTTGGCCCTGTGCATCGCAGCGCTGGTGATGATCGCTGGCGTGCTGCGTGGCAACCATGTCGGGTTTGTTTTCTTCCCCTCGCCGGAAGCTGAAAACATCAACGCCAACATCACTTTCACGCCAGGTGTGTCAGAAGCCGAGGCACTGGCCACATTGGCCGCGGTTCAAGCAGCGCTTGTTACCGCCGATGCCCGCTTGACGGCTGACCTTCCCAATGAGGGCACCTTGGTGCGCTCGGCTTTCTCCCGCTATGGCAGCGCTGGCCGCAACCGAGGCGACAATTTTGCCGCCGTCAATGTTGAGCTGACATCGAGCGAGTCCCGATCGATCCGCACACCGGCGGTCGTGCGCGCCTGGCGTCAGGCATTGCCTGATCTCCCAGGTGTTGAACGCATCGCCATCAGCGAGCAGCGTGGCGGGCCTCCTGGCCGTGAGCTCGATATCCGGCTGATCGGCGATGACGCGGCGACGCTGAAAACCGCCGGTGCTGAGGTGCAGCAGGTTCTGGCACGCTTCCCGGGTGTGTCGGGCGTGGATGATGATCTGCCTTATGGCAAGCCGGAACTCATCATGACACTGACCGAGCGCGGTGAGGCCCTCGGCTTCACCCTGGATGCCGTTGGCGTTGAAATCCGCGATGCTGTGAGTGGGCGCGTTGCACGCGATCTTCCCTTCCCTGACGAAGAAATCGCTATCCGTGTCCGTCAGGAACTCGGCGATGGCGGCACCGGCGCGCTGCGGTCTCTGGAACTGCGCTCACCGTCTGGGCTCTATGTGCCGCTTACCGAAGTGGTGAACCTGGAAGATCGTCAGGGCTTCTCCGTCATCCAGCGACGCGACGGCCGCACGACCGTGTCCGTCACGGCCGATGTCGACCCGGAGATCACCAGCAACAGCGAAATCGAGGCCGAACTGCGCGCCGGCGAACTTCAGGTGATCGCCGATCGCTATGGCATCAACTTTGAGTTTTCCGGTCGTGCTGAAGAGCGTCAGGAAGCCTTCGCGGACCTTGGTCTGGGCGGTGCATTGGCGCTCGGGCTTATGTACATCATCCTGTCCTGGGTGTTCGCCAGCTATTGGCGCCCCATCGCGGTGATGATGATCATTCCCTTCGGCATAGTCGGCGCGATCATCGGCCATTGGGTGATGGGCTTTCAGCTCACCATCCTGTCCTTTATCGGTCTGCTGGGACTGGCCGGCATCCTGGTCAACAACTCCATCATTCTGGTATCGCGGTTCGATGACCGATTGCGCGAGGGGCTGTCTGTTGCAGACGCTGCTGTCCAGGCCACGCAGGATCGCTTCCGCGCCATCCTCTTGACCTCGCTGACCACCATTGGCGGGCTCTCACCGCTTCTGTTCGAGACCTCGGTGCAGGCGCAGTTCCTCATGCCGATGGCAATCACCATCACCTTCGGCCTTGGTACCGCGACGCTGTTTGTGATGGTGCTGGTGCCATCGCTTCTGAAGGTTGGTGATGATATCGGCCTGGTGCTGAAAACGTTCTTTGGTCGCCGCCTCGCGGACATGACGCCAGCCGAGTAGCTGGCGACGGCTTGGCCTAGATGCGCCAGAAGCGGGGCAGGATCAGCACCAGAACGGTGAAGAGCTCGAGCCGGCCAATCAGCATCGCAAGCGCCAACAGCCATTTGGCAAGGTCCGGCAGAGTGGAGAAGTTCCCTGACGGACCGATGACATCGCCAAGCCCTGGACCGACATTGGCAATGGCCGTCGCGGCACCCGAAAAGGCCGTGATCGGATCGAGGTCCATCGCCATCAGCGCCAGCGCCAGAAGGCCGATCAGCAGAAAATAGAGGAAGATGAAGCTCATCACCGCCGAGACGACCGAGCCATCGACCGGTCGGCCATTGTAGCGCATGACGAAGACGCCGTGCGGGTAGGCAAGCCGCCGAACATGCTGGCTGACGGTCTTCAGGGCCACCTGAACGCGGAAGATTTTCATCCCACAGGCCGTCGAACCGGCGCAGCCGCCAATCAACGTCAGCACCAGAAACACCGTCACGGGCATCGCGCCCCATAACCCGTAATTCTCCGATGCGTAGCCGGTGCCCGTCATGATCGAGACCACGTTGAAGGTCGCGATACGCAGATCCGCAACCGTTCCGCGTTCGGCCGTCAGCGGGTCAAGCGCGAGCGCAACAAGGATGGAAAAGGCGATCAGCAGGAGGAAGAAAACCTGCACCTGGCTGTCGCGTAGTAGTCCCATGGGCCGCCCCTGGATGGCTTGCACATAGAGCAGGAAAGGCAGCGATCCCAGGATCATGAAAATGATCCCAACCAGCTCCACCGCGCCCGACTGATAGAAACCAATCGATGCATCGCGGGTGGAATAGCCGCCGGTTGCCACGGTCGTCATGGCGTGATTGACGGCATCGAAGAACGTCATGCCGGCGGCCGTGTAGGCGAGCGCACACAACAGGGTGAACACCGAGAACACGCCGATCAGCGAGCCGGAAATCTGCGTTGCCCGCGGCAGGATCTTGTCAGGCGTGTCGAAGGCTTCGGTCTTAAAGAGCTGCATACCGCCGACCCGCAGCATCGGCAGGATCGACACGGCCATAACGATCACACCCAGCCCGCCCAGCCATTGCAGCATGGACCGCCAGACCAGGACGCCTGGCGGCTGACTGTCCAGGTCGCTCACCACGGTGGCGCCCGTGGTGGTAATGCCACTCATCGCCTCGAAAAACGCATCGGTGTAGGTCGCCGTCGCGCCCGACCATAAAAGCGGAAGTGCGGCGAAGGCTGGCAGCACGGTCCAGGCGCCGACAGTCATCAACACCGCCTGACGTGAGGAGAGAATGGCCGGCCTGCCGCGGCCTGTTTGGGAAAGCCCCAAGCCGACAAGGGTCGTCACCAGCGAGGATGCCGCGAAAACAACCCAGTCATCGTTGGCGGCCGCCAGATCGACCAGTGCCGGGATCATCATGGCAACGCCAAGCGTCGCCAAAAGCGCACCGACAATGAGGAAGATTGGGCCGGGATTAAACATCAAACGCGGCGTCGGTTAGGAGGGCAGAACCTGGCAAGGGGTCAGTTGATCGTGCGCTTGTAAAAAGGCGCATCGAGCGAGAAGGCCGGGATGTCAACGGCGAACGCATTCCCTTCCATCGTTTCCACCTGATAGTGGCCAACCATAATTCCGGTCGGTGTGCCCAGCGGGCATCCAGAGGTGTAACGGAAGCTTTCGCCGGGATGCAAAATGGGCTGCTCGCCAATCACACCAGCACCTTCAACCTCTTGCACCCGGCCATTGCCGTCGGTGATGTGCCAGTAGCGGCTGCGCACCTGGATGATCGCTCGACCCAGATTGGCGATTTCCACCGAATAGGCAAACAGATACCGGCCCTCATCCGGGTCGGATTCCTCCGGCACGAACTGCGGCTCGACGGTCACCTGAATGTCCTGCGTGACGGCTTGATACATAATTGCTTCATTGCTGTTGATCAGGCTCTATCCTCCCATAGCGCAACAGCGCTGTCACGCACGATCACAAGCCGCGGAGGCTGTTGCCGGGCACCTTGCACAGCGCGTCCCACCGGCCTAACGGAACGCCTCATACCGCGCCGATTTCTCAATCCACAGAAAGTCCCCGCCATGCTCGATGGCCAGATGCGCAAACTGATCGACCCGCCGCTCAACCAGATCGGCCGAGGCATCGCCCGCACCGGTATGACGGCTGACCATGTCACGCTTGTTGGCCTGGTTGTCGGCCTTGGCGCCGGCGTCGCCATCGCATTTCAGGCTTACTGGCTTGGCCTTGCCCTTGTGATCGCGAGCCGTCTTGCCGATGGGCTGGATGGTGCCGTCGCCCGTGCAACCCGCAAGACCGACCGTGGCGGTTATCTCGACATTGTCTGCGACTATGGTTTCTATGCCGCAATACCGCTTGGCTTTGCGATTGCCGATCCGGGTGCCAATGCGGTCGCCGCCTGCGCACTGCTGTTCTCGTTCTACATCAATGGCGGCTCGTTCCTGGGCTACGCCATCCTCGCTGAGAAGCACGGCATGACGACCGACCGGCGCGGATCCAAATCCCTCTATTTCACCGGTGGGCTGGCCGAGGGTACCGAGACGATTGCCGTCTTTGTCGTCGCCTGTCTGGTACCTGCCTGGTTCCCCTGGCTCGCTTACGCCTTCACCGCCATCGTCATGGTAACGGCGGTCTCTCGCATCATCATGGCCTGGCAGGATTTTGCGCCCGAACGGGACTAGGACAGCGCGCCGGAAAGATCATCCCAGAGGTCTTCGGCATGTTCCAGCCCGACCGATAGGCGCAAAAGGTTCGCCTTGATGCCCAGTGCGAGCCGATCTTCCTCTTCGAGGCGCTGGTGCGTGGTTGTCGAGGGGTGGGTGATCAGGCTCTTTGCATCCCCAAGATTGTTGGAGATTTTCACGATCTCCAGCTTGTTGAGGAACGCGAACGCATCGGCCTTGCTCTGCCCGACTTCAAACGCGATCAGCGTTCCGCCGCGCGCCATCTGGCGGGTCGCAATACCGTGGTCAGGATGATCGGCCCGATGCGGATAGAAGACGCGTGTCACGCCTGCATGCGCTGCGAGCCGCTCGGCAAGCGCAGCTGCCGTGTCCGTTTGCCGGTCCACCCGCAGCGCGAAGGTTTCAAGGCTTTTGAGGATGGTCCAGGCATTGAAGGGCGAAGCGCTCGGACCGGTCTGGCGCATGAAGGTGTGCAGATGGTCGGCAATCCAGCCTGCCTTGGCGAGAACGACGCCGGCCAGACAGCGGCCCTGGCCATCCATGTGCTTGGTGGCTGAGTAGATCACCACATCCGCACCGAATTGCATCGGCCGCTGGTAGAGCGGAGTCGCAAAAACATTGTCGACAAACAAAAGCGCGCCGCCATCATGGGCGATGTCGGCCACGGCCTGGAGGTCGATCACCTCCAGCGTCGGATTGGACGGCGTTTCAAGGAAAAAGACCTTGGTGTTGGGCCGGCGTGCCGCCTTCCAGGTGTCCAGATCTCGGCCATCAATGATCGTGGTTTCAACACCAAAGCGCGGCAGCAGTTCTTCGACGACATACCGGCACGAGCCAAACAGCGCCCGCGAAGCGACAACGTGGTCGCCGGCGGACAGATAGCACAGCATCGCGGCCGTAACCGCCGCCATGCCGGACGCCGTGACACGGCAATCAAGACCTTCTGCGCCTTCGCCTTCCAGCGCTATGAGACGCTCTTCCAGCATCCGCACGGTTGGATTGGAGAAGCGCGAATAGATGAACCCGTCATCATCGCCCTTGAAGCGCGCTTCGGCCTGCTCGGCGCTGTCGTAAACAAAGCTTTGGGTGAGGAACAAAGCTTCCGATGTCTCACCGAAGCCCGAGCGCATACTGCCGCCATGCACAAGCGCAGTGTCGGTGCGAAGCGGGCGATGATCGGCAGACATGGGCCAGGTCCTTGGTAGGTTCAGACAGGTTTTTGGGAACTCATTTTCGACTATCATACCATCATCGTTCGTCAAGACGAACAAAAATCCGTTTTATCGAACGGCTGACAGATCATCCTTGCGCTCTTTTGTGCATGGCGGTCGCTGCCCCATTGCCTGAGATGGCGGACTCGCCCCACTGTCGCGCTCCATGAGTGATGCGATCTCCCAGAAACCGACCCAGCCTGAGTTGGCAGAAATACCCGCTCTGCCAACCTTTGGTCCCCATGACGGCATTTTGCCGGACCATGACATCCGTGCGCTGGTGGCCAATGGGGCCATCACACACAGCCGCCCGCTCGATACCGATCAGATCCAGCCGGCAAGCCTCGATCTGCGGTTGGGTGATATTGCCTATCGTATCAAGGCGAGCTTCCTGCCTGGAGCGGAGCGGTCCGTCGCTGGACGTTTGTCCGATTTGGCCCTGCACGAAATGGACCTCAGCAATGGCGCGGTTCTGGAGACCGGCTGCATCTATCTTGTGGAACTGGATGAGGCACTTGCGCTGCCAGCGACCGTGAGCGCGGCGACGAACCCAAAAAGCTCCACCGGTCGTCTAGATATCTTCACCCGTGTCATCACCGACCAGGGCGCGGTGTTTGATCAGATCCCGAGGGGCTATGCTGGCAAGCTCTATCTGGAGATCGCACCGCAGAGTTTCCCGATCCTGGTTCGGCCCGGCTCGCGCCTCTCACAGATACGCTTTCGCTGCGGCCACACCACGCTGTCCGACAAAGAGCTGGCGAGCCTTGACCAGCGGCTGGGTCTGGTCGCCGGTGCCCAGGCGCAGTTCCAGAACGGGCTGGCGGTCTCCATTGATTTGAAGGGCGATGACAACGGCCTGATCGGCTACCGAGCCAAGCGCCCCGGCGGACTTGTGCGCGTTGATGAAAAGGCCGTGCTCGACCGCGAGGCCTATTGGGAACCGCTTTACGCCGATGACAGCCGCTCTCTGATCTTCGACCCGGCCGCCTTCTACATCCTGGTGTCCCGCGAAGCGGTGCACGTGCCGGCGGACTACGCAGCGGAGATGGTTCCGTTCGATCCGCTCGTCGGAGAATTCAGAGTGCACTATGCCGGTTTTTTTGATCCGGGCTTCGGCGCACCGGAAGCTGGGGGCAAGGGCGCCCGTGCCGTCCTGGAAGTGCGCTCACGCGAGGTGCCGTTCCTCGTCGAGCATGGCCAGATGATCGGCCGGCTGGTGTTCGAAGCCATGCGCGAACGGCCCACCACGCTTTATGGCGCTGGCGGTGTCTCCAATTACCAGGCCCAGGGCCTGAAGCTTTCCAAACACTTCAAGGGCTAGAGCGCTTTCAGCACAAGTGGGCACCAGTTTTGCGTCTGAAAACGCGACAAAACAAAAGGCTCTAGCTGGGCTTCTTTAGCGCCTGGACCTCTTCGCGCAGTGCTCGAAGCTCGCCCAAAATCACCTTCTGCTCTTCGTGCAGTCCGGCGCGCTCTTCCTCCGCCGTGGCCTCATGCTCAGCCTGCATCGCCGAGACGATGATGCCGATGAAAAGGTTCAGCACGGTGAAGGTGGTGCACAGGATGAACGGGTTGAAGAAAACCCACGCGTAGTGGTAGACCTCCATCACCGGCCGCACGATGCCCATCGACCAGCTTTCCAGCGTCATGATCTGGAAGAGCGAATAGGCGGCGGCCGGCAAGGTGCCGAACCATTGCACCAGTTCATCGCAGCGCCCTGCGACCGCCTCGCACGCGCCCACCCCGGTGCCGTAAAGCTTGGTCGCGATGACCGAGAAGACGTAGAAGATCAGCGTCAGCAGGACCGTGATCGACCCCATGCCTGGCAACGCTGCGATCAACCCGCCCACGACACGGCGCAACGACGGCACCATGGAGACAAGCCGCAGCACGCGCAAGATACGCAGCGCGCGTAGCACCGAAAGGCTGCCGGTTGTCGGCATGAGCGCGATGCCGACAATGACGAAGTCGAAGATGCGCCAGGGATCGTGGAAGAAGCGCGTGCGGTAGACATAGAACCGCAGCGCCAGCTCCACCACAAACACCCACAGCACCGCCCGATCAACGAAGAGGAGAACGCCTCCAAACCTTTCCATCACGCCATCGGAGGTCTCAAGGCCAAGCGTGATGGCGTTGATGATAATGAGTGCCGTGAGCGCCAACTCAAACCTGCGGTCGGTGATGAACGCTTCAACCTTGTCGCGCATGGGCTGGGCTCTCTTGATCGGATGGGAGGGGGCAAAAAAGGGCTGATCGTGCTTATGGGCATCCGGCGGCCCGGCATCAAGGGACGCCGCTATATGATCAGGCTTGCGACCAAATGCCTGAGCCTTGGCCGCTGCCAGTAACCTGATCGTGACCGTTGGGCGGTTGATCGTCCAAAAAACCAACGGCATCAACATGCCATGGAGCTTGTCTTCGCCTATGCCGCTGGATTGCTGACACTGATCAACCCGTGCGTGTTGCCGGTGTTGCCGATTGTGCTGGTGGGGGCATTGAATGCCCGCCGCTTCGGCCCCCTTGCGCTCGCCGCGGGCATGAGCCTCTCCTTCGTTGTTTTCGGCGTCACAGTGGCCGCCTTCGGCAGTGCGGTTGGCCTGACCCAGGAGAGCCTCGCCCAGATCGGCGCGGTGCTGATGATGCTTTTCGGCGTCGTTTTGATGGTGCCGGCATTCTCCCGACGCTTTGAACTCGCCGCGGCCGGCGCCGCTTCCACAGCAGGCGACCGCATGGCCGATATCGACACCTCCGATGTGCGCGGCCAGTTCCTGGGCGGTGCGCTGCTCGGCATGGTCTGGTCGCCCTGTATCGGGCCGACCCTCGGCGGCGCTATTGCGCTTGCCTCCCAGGGACAGAGCCTGGGCTGGGTCACGCTGATCATGATCTTCTTTGCCGCCGGCGTTTCCACGCTCATCCTTGGCATTGGTTACGGCGCTCGTGAGGCCATTCGCGCCCGTGCTGATAGTCTGCGCGGCCTCGCCGAGCGTTCCAAACCGATCATCGGTGTCACCTTCATCGCCGTCGGATTGATGCTGTTCCTGGGCGTTCATCACATCATCGAAGGGTGGGCGCGCGACGTCCTGCCCATCTGGCTTCAAGACCTGTCCGTTTCACTCTGACCAAGACCTTTCTGTCTCGCTCTGACAAGGAGAGATTGCATGACTGAGATTACGACCAAACCCCTCAACCGCCGCCACTTTCTGACCGCTGGCCTGGCGCTCGGGCTTGCGCCCCTGGCCACTGGCTCGGCTTTCGCATCAGGATTTGTCGACTACGCACCTGGTGCCGTTGAGGGTGCGCTCAGCCGCGGCGAAACCGTGTTTGTCGACTACTCAGCCGTTTGGTGTGGCACGTGCCGCCGGCAGGAGCGGGTGGTCAACAATCTGCGTGCCACCAACCCTGCCTATGATCAGGCAATGACCTTCATCCGTGTGGACTGGGACACCTACCGGACTCATCCGGTGACCACCAGCAGGTCAATCCCGCGCCGATCCACGCTCTTGGTGCTGCGCGGCAATCAGGAACTTGGCCGCATCGTGGCTGGCACGTCGGCAACGCAGATAAGGCTCTTGATGGATCTTGGTTTGGCGTAACGAATCCTCGCAAAAGGTGCGAGATCTCGGCAATTTGCCGTAGCGTCAGAAGCAGTATCTTTACCATCGCCGACGATAGGCCCGCGCATAAACGCCGATTTTATCCGGCTAACTTACGGTACCAGAACGAGAGACGTTGCGTTTTCTGGAACCCCCTATGTTTGCTGTTGCTGCCAAGTCTGCTTCATCGCTGCCTATCCGCCTGACGAGCCTGCTGATCTGCCTGGTCACCCTGGGCATCGCTGTCGTGGCCTCGCTTGGCTATGCCCGCCTGTCGGCCGTGACCGCCGACAATGCATCGATCCGGATCGATCGGGCCGCCAAGGCTGCCGCAAGTACGATGATGCACGCCACTGATGGCCGCTTTGCCGTCGAGCGCGGCGAGTTTGGCCGCCCCTTCGCGCTTCGGCTCACTGTCAATGACACCCAGGCCGCGCTTCAGTTTTCAGAATTCTACGACCGCCTGCTCGCCGAAATCGGTGGCAACAACCAGGGCGCGGCGAACCTGTTCGCCTTCAACGAAGAAACGCAAGGCTTCGACCGTTTCGCGACGACCTTCCGTCGTCCCGACGGATCCATGCCGCCGCCCATGTCGATCAGCGCTGGCCACCCTGCCTATGCGGCACTTGCCGCCTCAGAGCCTTTTGTCGGGCAAGTGCCGGTCATGGGACGTTTGCGGCTGGCCTATCTGACACCCATTCTTGACGGCGGTGGCAGCATCGCCGGCGCCTTGGCCGTTGATGTCGGCTGGATCGATGATCTCACCGTCGCGCGCGACGAGCTGCGGGTCGTTCTGTTTGGCTCCGCCTTCATCGTCCTGGTTTTGGTGGCCGGCTTTGGCATCTTTTCCATGACCCGCGAAACGCAGCCGCTCCGCAAGCTGGCGCAGTTCGCCAACGACATGGCAGCCGGCAAGGACAGTGACGATGTTCCGTTCCTTGCACGCAAGGATGAAGTCGGCGCGCTGGCCCACGGGCTCGCCCGCGTCGCGCGTTTGCAAGATGAGCTAGAGTACCTGGCCTACACCGACATGATGACCGGCCAGGGCAACCGGGCGCGCTATCTTCGCGATCTCCAAGCATCTCTTACGGCTGCCAAAGACGGCAAGCACTTCACGCTCATTCACATCGACATGGTGCGTTTCGCGCGTGTCAACGCTGCCTATGGCGTGGCAGCTGGTGATCAGGTGCTACGGTACGCCGGCCATGTCCTGTCGACGACGTTGGATACGCTGTACAAGACTGCCAAAGTCGCTCGTCAGGGTGACGATAAGTTCGCCATTCTTGTCGAGGGACCAACGGATGCCGCCGAGGCTGCGGAACTCGGGAAGGCCTTGATCAAGGCTCTGGCAGAGCCGATCAAGATCAGTGCTGGCGAGGTTCAGCTTGATGCCGCTGTCGGCATCTGTCTGCTGCCGCAACATGCCAGTGACATGGAAGATGCGCTCGGACACGCCGATTTAGCGCTGAAGGCTGCCCTTTCGCCCGATGCTGAGCGCTGCATTGTCTTCTCGCCCGACCTCACCGATGACACCGCGCGCGAAATGCTGCTGGAAAGCGGCCTGCGCAAGGCCTTCGATGAAGGCGGGTTTTCCCTGCACTATCAGCCACAGATCGATCCGGCATCTGGCCGCTTGAAGGGGGTTGAGGCACTAGCCCGCTGGACACACCCGACCAAGGGTCCGATTGCGCCAAACGAGTTTATCGGTGTCGCAGAGCGCTCGGGTCTAATCGTCGATCTTGGCGACTGGGTCTTGAATGAAGCTTGCATGCAAGCCCGCGCCTGGATCGACCAAGGATTGGTTTTTGATCATGTGTCGGTGAATGTGTCGGCCGTTCAGCTGTGGCAGCAGGACTTCGTCGCCAAGGTCAAAGACTGCCTGGCCAACCACGGTCTAGAGGGGCGCTACCTTTGCCTTGAGCTTACCGAAAGTGTGTTTGCGGACTTCGATGACAGCTGCATCGCGTCCATCTTGAGCGAACTGCGTGATCTCGGGATCACGCTGTCACTGGACGATTTTGGCTCCGGCTACTCATCGCTTGGCTATCTGAACAAGCTGCCCTTTGATCAGCTCAAGATCGATGGCGCATTCGTTCGCAACGCCCCCCGTGATCGCCAGCAGGAAAAGCTCCTGATTGGTATCGTCGCCTTGGGCAAGGGGCTTGGCCTGTCGGTCGTTGCAGAAGGCGCGGAGGAAGCCGATGAGGTGGACTTCGTTGCCAAACTCGGTGTCGCGGCCGTCCAGGGATACTTCTACTCGCGCCCTGTGCCCGCTTCTGACCTCACCGAGGCGGTGACCTCCATCAAGGCTCGCTTTGGGAGCGAAAAAGAGGCCGCTTAGGCCGTCGTTAGATCCCGCGCAGATCGAGCTTGAGTGTCTTGAGAGGTAACCGAGGCTACTCCGAAAACCCATGGCAGCCAGGGCTGCCACGGGATCATCTATCTGTAATCTGGACTTACTGCTGCAGAGCAGCCGGCTCGACGTCGGCTATCGTTGGCCAGTTTGTATCCGCCTGTTCGATGAATCCAGGAACGTCTTCCAACCAGCGCTCCTGGATATCAGCAGAAATGTTCAGGTAAAGCTCACCGTCCACAATGCGCCATTGGTGCGGGTCGCCGTCGAATTTGAAACCCATCGCGGCGCCAAAGGCGCAGTAACCACCATATTCAGGCAGATAGGCCTCCGGGTCAGCTTCGAAGGCTGCTTTGTGTTCTTCACTGGAAAAGCGATAGGTAGCATCCTGATAGCTTGCGGTAATCCGCCAATCGCCTGGTGTTGCTTCACCTTCAGTGAAATAGGCAACAGGAGCATAGCCTTGCAGGGCAAGACCTGTTGATGAAGCATTCAGTTCAACACCGGCAGCCAGGGCAGACGATGTCGCGACGACCGAAACAGCAGCTGCGGTTAGAAGGGATTTAAAGTTTGTCATAAAGGGGTTCCGTGTTCGTCAGGGCAGGCAGGACCTACCCTGGGCTTTCGATAGTTCGCGGCGCTTGAGCGCTTTGAATGCCCACAATCTTCCATTAGGAACCAATTGGTACAAATAAACAGTCTGTGATAAAAAGCGAGTAGCGTGTGATCATCATGCGATCACTCTTCTGCCACCGAGCGGAGCGATCATGGCAAGGCCTCGGTCATTCGATATGGACACTGCCCTTGATGGCGCGATGAATATTTTCTGGCGCCAAGGCTATACGGCGACCAATCTGCCCGATCTTTTAACCGCGATGGGTTTGACGCGGGGCAGTTTCTATAAGGCGTTCAACGATAAGGAGAGTGTCTATCTGGCGGCTCTTGACCAGTATGATCGCAAGGTCGGCGATAAGACGCTCAGGAAGCTTGCCGACTGCGAAGGATCTACGGCCAGTCAATGTCTCAGCCTTCTGTTTTCGATCCCTGAAGACCCGGGCCGAGGCTGTTTTATCTGCAACGCCATGGTGGAACTCGGCCCTGTCCAGAACGACGTAAGCAGACGGACAAATCATATGGCGTCCAAGCTCAGGAAAGGGATCAAAGAGGTAATCATCCGCTTTGGAGGAAAACAGGAAACGGGGAATGCCACCCAGCCTGCGGAGGAAAAGGCCGACCTCATCCTGCATCTTTATTTCGGCCATCAGGCCATGGGAAAGGCATCAAGCGGCCGGGATGATTGGTCACTTCAGCTGGCACACATTCTTGGACAGAGTACTGCTTGATGGAAACAGCCGGCTCTGCCAAACAGGTTGATGTTGCGGGTGTAGCTCAATGGTAGAGCAGGAGCTTCCCAAGCTTAAGACGAGGGTTCGATTCCCTTCACCCGCTCCAAGCCATCAGCCAGTCCTTACGTACCCCCATGTGGGGTTTTGTTCCAGTGGTGCGGACGGCGGATGAGTTCCCATAGCGCCAGGAACCCCGCCAGCGACAGGCATATCCAGTAAATCGGAATGGTCGCCATCACAGGCAGAACCCCGCCCACACCGCGCCGCTCTGCGCCGACCAGGCTGAGTGCCGCCGCAGCAGCATAGCCGAAAACAAAGTTGACCAGATTGACCGTGAGCAGAACCTGCCCGCCTTGGCCGAGGGCGGGATCGAACAAGGGTCCCCAAACGCCGGTGAGCGCAATCACCGTTGCGGCCAGGAAGAACGGGTGGATGAGCACCGAAACCAGGACGCCAAGCAGGATCGTCTGAAGGGCGATGAAGCCGGCGAGCCCCACCTCATGCATCAGCTTCAGCGGTTGCCGCATATGCACAAGCCAGGTTTGCCACCATCCTTTGAACCAGCGGGCACGCTGCTTGATCCAGGGCCTAAAGGTGCGCGGTGCTTCCTCGTAGGTGGTTGATGCGATGACATGCGTCGCATAGCCAAGCCGTGCCAACCGGATGCCAAGATCGGCATCTTCGGTGACATTGTAGGGATCCCAGCCGCCGGCCTTCATCAACGCGTCGCGCCGGAAATGGTTCGACGTGCCACCCAACGGGATCGGCAAGCCCAGCTGTGAAAGGGCCGGCAGGAAGGCATCAAAGAGCGCCATGTATTCGAGCGCAAAATGCCGGGTGAGGAAGCTGTCGGACCGGTTGGTGATGTGCAGCGCCGCCTGCACGCAGCCCAGCTCTCTGCCGTTTTTCTTGTCGGCCTGCTCGAAAGCGGCGACTGCCTTGCGCAACTGATCAGGCTCCGGCCTGTCTTCGGCGTCATAGATCGTCACAAAACGCCCCCGCGTGAGGGGCAGAGCAACGTTGAGCGCCTTTGGCTTGGTGCGCGGATGCGAGGTGGGCACCGGGATGACCGCGAGGTGATCGGGCAACCGATGACGAGCAAGCGCGGCACGGGGCGGCCGGGCAGCAGCCTCCACCAGAACCAGAATGTCGAGCTTGTCAGGCGGATAGTCGAGTGCCCTCAGCGCCCCGATGAGTTGCGGCACCATTGCCGCCTCGTCATAAATCGGAACCAGCACAGAATAGACCGGCTGCTCCGACGGCGCCTTGTACGCCCGCTTCTCATGGGCATCGACAGAGCGTGGCAGCGGGGTCATCACGGCGACGATGCGGGCGAAGCCGACGGCCATGTAGAAGAAAGCAAAGGCTGCGTTGGCCATCACCAGCAGGCTTTGCGGCATGACAGCGGCCCAAATCCCGAGGACCGCCAAAGTCATCGAGAACCCAATCACCTGCCGTCGATGCAGCGTTTCGCGGGCGCTCATGAGCGGTTGAGAACGCACCAGATGGTTGCGGGCAAAGTCAGTGAGCGCTGGCCCCAGCGCTTCCGCCCACAAGGTGCGCAGCCTGTTGCGCGGCAGAAGGAGCAGCCTGGCACCGGCAATCACATGTCGCTGGGAGAGTCTCCCCACAATCCGGCGGGAAACGACCGTATCCTCGTAGCAAACGCCGCGCCGTCCATCCCTATGGCGCATTGGCATAAAAGTGATGTCAGCCAGAAGACCGTGGATGTTGAACCGCCCGCGCGGGATGTGTATCCGCCAGGCATGATCGGCATAGTCCGAACCCGGGCGTTGGGGCGATGCCGCTTGCTCACTCTGCCCTTCGCTAAGCCCCAAGTGAAGGCGAGACGTAGCGTCAGAATCAATCAGAGGTTTTGTTCTTTGTGATATGCCTGTTATTGCATTCATCGCCGACTTACATCAAAAAATACTGACTTTTACTTTTTAAAGGTAATATATAAAAAGTGTAAAGCGACCCGATTGGACAATAGATCGCGCATTTCGTTGCGAGAACTCGTTGGGGTCACACGTGAAGGCGATTTGCAAACAGGGTTTGCGCTTCGCCGCTGCCGCTCCTAAACAGAATGAGAGTGGCGCTGTCCGCTCCTTCGTTCACCAAGGCGACGAACCACGCGTCATGTCCTCCCCAGCCACACCTGCTAGTCCCCGACACGTCGAGCAATGGGCACGGTCCGCGCTCTCAGCCTGCATCACCCTTGTGCTGTTTCTGGCACTTTCGGTCGGCTTGCCGAGCTGGTCGCTCGCCCAGCAGAACCAGGGTGAAACGGATGGGTCCGGGAACGGTCCGGCAGCGGAACAGGAGCGAGACGGCAGCGAGACGGGTCCCGCGACCGGACCGGCCCAAGAAACGAGCCAGGAAGCGAACCAAGAACCGGCTTACGGTCTCTCCGATCTGCGTTTCATCAACCCCCGAGCACGCATCGGTCTACCCGAACCGATGCCAGGTCCTGTCATCCGTTTTGTCGTGGCCGATGACTTTCCACCCTTTGCTTTCATCGATGGCGCCGGGCGCTTGGCCGGCGTTCATGTCGATCTTGTTCGCCGCATCTGTTCGACGCTCGATCTTGCCTGCACGCTTCAAGCGCGCCGCTTCGACCGCGTACTCTCTGCCGCCGATGAAGACCCCAACAATCTGGTGCTCGCCGCTGGCCTCGCTGTGGGTGAAGAGACGGCGGAGCGCTTCGCCTTCTCCCGGCCCTATTATCGCTTCGCGGCCCGGTTTTTGACGGCTGAAGATGTCGATCAAGAAGAGGGTTGGCAGGCAGACGCGATCATCGGCGTCGTCGATGGAACCGCTCATGCCGCCTATCTGCGCGAAGCTTACACCGAGCCTGAGATCATCGGGTTTGCCGATGCGGAGACCCTCTTCCGGTCGGTGCGTCAGGGTGACGTTACGCACGCCTTTGGCGACGGAATCGATCTGGCGTTCTGGCTCGCCAGCGATCGGTCGGCGGAATGTTGCCGGCTGGTCGGCGCGCCCATTTTCTCAGCGCCCTTTTTCGGCGAGGGGCTCGCCTTTGCGGTGCCACACGGTCAGGCTGAACTAGTGCAAGCGCTCGACGCGGCGCTCGCCCGACTGGAAAGCTCTGGTGAGCTTGAGACCCTTATGCTGACGGCGTTTCCGCTCGACCCGCTGGGATTGTAGCCTCCGGCGTGGCTGGTATCTCGCTGGCACCTGCATAGGCGGAGTTTTTGAGCACCTCGGCCTCCGGAATCTTCTTGTACGTCCGAAACGGCAGAAGGAGGCTCCAGCCCAGCTTGGTCGGCTCGCGGTTTTGATGCTCTGCGAGCCCGATGATCATGCCGGTCTGTCCCCCACGCGGTTCCTCGGTGTAGACGCCGAACAGCCTGTCCCAGACCGACAAGTTGAACCCATAATTGGTGTTCGTCTCACGCTCGATGATCGAGTGGTGGATCCGATGCATATCAGGCGTCACGATGGCCGGGCGCAGGATGCGGTCGAGCCAGAGCGGCAGCTTGACGTTGGAATGGTTGAACATGGCCATCCCGTTGAGGATGATCTCAAAGACCAAAACGGCAACGGCCGGCGCGCCGAGCAGAGCCACAAGCGCACCCTTCCACAGCATGGAGATGATGATCTCCAGCGGGTGGAAACGCAGCGCGCTCGTCACATCCAGATCGACATCGGCATGGTGGACCTTGTGGATGCGCCACAGCCAAGGCCAGCGGTGCGAGACGACATGCTCCAGCCAGACGGCAAAATCGAGCGCAACCACCACCAAGATCAGCGCCAGCCAGAACGGCACGTCGATCAGGTTGAACAGACCGAAGCCAGCGCTTTCCGCCCACAGCGCAACGCCGACGGCAGCGGCGGGAAATAGAACACGCAGCACGGCCGAGTCAACGATCAGCATGCCCCAATTGGTCAGCCAGCGACGCCCGCGCGCGGGGAACCGCTCGCGCCGCGGCAGCAGCTGCTCAAACACCGCCAAGGCGGTGAAAATGCCAACAAAGGCAGTTAGCCGAACAGTGGCTTCGGAGAATTCGGGCACACGGCACCTCAAGAGACCGGAAAATCACTTGCAGAACTATAAGCTAGGGCCCGCTCACTGTCCTTTCAAAGGGGCGTGAGGACGCGGGGTGACAGCGCTGTTCTTTGGAGGAAGCAATCAAGCCACGAAGCAGATCGGGCACCAAAGGTGATGTGCGCTTGGCCTAAAGCCGCTTTTCCATGATGACGAGGTGGCGCGCGATCTCCGGGTCCTGCACGCTTGCCTGGTCAAAGGGCGCGTCCTGAAAGCCAAGCGAGCGATAGAACGCAATCGCCTCGCGAAGTCCGCTGCTGGTGTCCAGGTAGAGCACGGAAAGGTTCATCTCTCGCGCTTCTGTTTCCAGCCTTTTCATGAGCCTTCTGGCAAGGCCCATGCCACGGGCTTCAGGACTTACGAAAAGGCGTTTGATCTCACCCTTTCCATTGGCGAGGCGGTGCAGGAGCACCATTCCGATCAGATCGCCATCCGGGCCTCTGGCGACGATAAAACGGCCATCTGGCCCAAGAAACTCGTCAATCTGCGCGACGGTGTGCTGAAGCTGTTCCTCAGGGTCGATCACCTGTCCGGTCGCGTCCTGATGACGGGCGACAGCGAAACGTAGATAGTCCCGTTTCATGTCGATCCATCCGGGCGCTTCGGCCAGGTCTGTCACCACATCGATCTTCGTTTCACCGGCAGTCATCATATCCCCCTATATGGTTTGTCCCGAGCCAAATCATCGGTCGCCATGCGGCGGCATCGCGTGGTTCTCAAAACAAATGGCTCGATCAACGTCGGCCAACTATTCGGGCAACAGGTGGCGCAAGGAGGCAGCGATCTTCTTGACTTGATCAATGCCGCTCCCCTCTCGATAGAGCACCGTTCCAATCATCGCGCCGTCGATGGCAAGACACAGCAATGTGGCTCGATCGGACGGTACCCCGTCTTCCTCAATCATGCGGCGGCGTACAGCCTGCCTGCGCTCGGTAAGCGTTTCTCTCAAGGTCGGGTCAAGCGACACACTTGCAACCAGCACCGCAATCAGCGCGCCACTGTCGCGCACTTCGCTGATCACCATGTCGACGAATGCATCGGTGAACCGCTCGCCACGGGCAACAGCCTCGTTGACCCGGCTCATGCAGCCTTCTGACACGTGATCAAGCAAGGCGCGCACCATCTCGTCCTTGTTGGCAAAGTGATAGAAAAACGCGCCCTTGCTCACCCCCGCCTTGTGGATCACGCGCTCCACGCCAAGGGCAGTCACACCATCTGACCGAGCAAGATCGGCAGCTGCTTCAAGAAGGTTTGTTTTGGCCGACATTGGACGCTCCGCTTTGGCTGGCTACTACACCAACCGGTCGGTATTGACACTATACAAACCGGTCGGTTTAAATCGCGCCGATGCTGACGTCGAACCCATCGGCCCAAAAGCTCGCCACTCAATGCAAAGGACCAAACAATGCGGCGCAGAACGATTGTTATCATCGGTGGGACGAGCGGCATCGGGCGTGCCCTTGCCGAACGACTTGTGAGCGAGAATGCCGTCTTGATTGTCGGTCGATCTGAGGACAAAGGGCGTGCGTTTGCTGAAGCAAGTCCTGCCAACGCCCACTTTCTTCAGGAAGATGTCTCGCTGCTGCGCCAAGTGCCTGGCGTCGTCCGCCATGCGCGCGATCTCTTGGGGCAAATCGATTTCGTTGTTCACACCGCTGACAGCATTCGGACCAAGCGCCTCGACACATCAGAGGGGTTGGAGGTCTCCATCGCAGCGAACTTTTACTCAAGGGTGCTCTTCAACCAACTCTTTCTGAGTGAGCCGGAAAAGCAAAGACCGGAACGGATCATCCATATTGCTTTGGCAGGGGCGCACACGCCCGCCAAGGACTTCATCAAAAACATCCCTGTTCCCAATGATGTCTCCAGCTTCAAAGGACATACGATTGGCCAGGTCGCAAACGACTTTTACGGCCTTCTGATGCGAGAGAAACTTGATGGCCAAACGACAAAGCTCAACGTCCTGAATGCCGGCGCCGTCGCCACGGACATACGCCGCAATGCGCAGTTTCCGGGCCCACTAAAGCTCCTGATCAATGCCGTCGAGGGGCTCATACGAGGAAGAATTCGCACACCTGATAACTATGCCGAGATGGTCATGAAAATTCTCAACGGTGAGAATAATGACGCAAACACCCACGCTCTGATGAACTCCAAGGGCAAGGGAATTACAGGCCATAAGCGTGCGAACGATCCTGAAGTTCAGCGCCTTTTGTACAGCCGTACCACCCGCACCATCGACAGTGTGTTGGGAGATCAGGCCATTGGCGATTGGCTCTGAACGGGGTCAAGATTGCCGCGAAGACGGGGCCTCTGACTGTCATTGAGGTATCGTTCGGCGCCAGGCCATCGCCTGTTGTCCATGCACCTAGGGCCGGGAGGGACGCTCTGCACCAATGGCCCTCACAACGGTTCCTGGATTGCCTTATGGCCGCATGAGCAACACCGGTGCGTGGACGGTGCGGATCATCGCGGTTGTGGTTGAGCCGACAATCAGCGTGCGCAAGGGTGAGTGGCCATAGGCACCCATGACGAGAAAGCCATCCGGGTTCTCTTTCATTGTCGTGCCGATGACAGCGTCTGGCGCGCCGTCCTTCAACACAACCTCGCCTGCGCGTTCCTCACCTGCCAAAATGCCTTTGGCGTCTTCAGCGAGCTTGCGGTGGCGGGCATCGTCGCCACCGGCAATCACCACCTGAAGTGGGATGCCGGCAAAGAGCGCCGAACCGGCGGCAAAAGAGAGGGCTGCCTTGGATGCTGCGCCGCCATCAAAGGCCACCACCACAAGGCTTGGATCGCTTGTCGCAAGGTCCGGGCCCCGGCTGGAACAGACCACCACCGGCTTGGAACTAGCGCGCACGACGCGCTCAACCTTTGAGCCGATATGCCCCTTGGCAAAATCGCTGGACGCGCCGCGCTTGCCGATCACGATGAGGTCGGCATCCGCTTCCCGCTCGGTGATCGTCTCCACGATGCCTCCATGGCGGTGCGTGATCTGAAGGTCCGTGACACCCAAACCTTCGACATGCCCCTTGGCGCTGTCGAGCAAAACACGGCCGCGCTCAATGGCGAGCTTGCCTTCAGCCTCATCAAGCTGCGTCAACTCCTCAAGCAGCGAGGACTTCACCCCCAGCCCGATGGCGCCGGAAAGGTCCTTGCGCTGGGCTGCCGCATTGGAGCGCTGGATGACGTGCAGAAGCTCCACGCTCGCCTCCAGCCGCTTGGCCGACCAAGCCGCCAGGTTGCACACCCGCGCGGCGTAGGGGGAGGCGTCGATGCTCGCCAGAATGTGTTTCATGGATACAAGTCCTAGTGGCCGGGCGCGGCATTGTCCGCACCTTCTTTGTCATGCACGGCGAAGCGAGACACCATCATCGCGCTCTTTTCATTGAGGCCGATCACATCGACGCTCGCGCCTTCGCGGCGAAACTTCAGGATCGCCTTGTCGAGAATGCCGACGGCTGAGATGTCCCAGAAATGCGCCTTCGACACATCGATCACCACGCGGTCGAGCACCTCTTTGAAATCAAACGCCTCGGAAAAACGCTCGGTCGACGCGAAGAACACTTCGCCGGAGACATGATAGGTGCGCGTGCGGCCATCGCTCGAAAGCGCGGAGGTGACCTGGAACAGCCCGCGCACTTTGGACGCAAAGTAAAGGCCGGACAGGATCACGCCGGCCGCAACACCCTGGGCAAGGTCATGCGTCCAGACAACGACCACGACGGTGACAACCATCACAACGGAGGACTGCCAGGGATGAACGCGCAGATCGCGAATGGACTTCCAGGAAAAAGTGCCGATGGAGACCATGATCATCACCGCCACCAAAGACGGCATCGGGATCTGGCGCACAAACGGACCGAGCACGACGATCAGGAACAACAGAAACGAGCCCGCCACAAAGGTGGAAAGCCGGGTCGAGCCGCCCGATTTCACATTGATGACCGACTGGCCGATCATCGCGCAGCCGCCCATGCCACCGAAGAAACCGGTGACGAAGTTCGCCAGCCCCTGGGCTTTGGATTCCTGCGCCTTGTCGGACGGCGTGTCGGTGAGATCATCGACGATCTGCGCTGTCATCATGGATTCCAGCAAACCCACCGCCGCCATGGTCAGTGAGTAAGGGAAGATGATCTGCAGTGTTTCCAGCGTGAATGGCACGTTGGGGATGAAGAAGTGCGGCGGCGCGGAGGGCAACTGACCCATATCGCCGACCGTGTTCACCTCCCAGCCAAGCGCGAGCGCCAGCCCTGTCAGCACCACAATGGCCACCAGCGGCGAGGGCACGGCCTTGGTGATGTAGGGGAAGAGATAGATGATCGCGAGCCCGCCGGCGACCATCGGATAGGTGATCCAGGTAACGTCGACCAGCTGCGGGATCTGCGCAATGAAAATGAGGATCGCCAGCGCATTCACGAACCCCGTCACCACCGAGCGCGACACGAATTGCATCAAGAGATCAAGCCGCAAGAAACCGGCGATCACCTGTAGGATGCCCATCAGGATCGTCGCGGCGAACAGATATTCAACGCCATGCTCGCGCACCAGCGGCACGACCAGAACGGCAATCGCAGCCGTGGCCGCCGAGATCATACCAGGGCGGCCGCCGGTCAGCGCGCAAATGACGGCGATCGAAAAGGAGGCGTAGAGGCCTACTTTCGGATCGACGCCAGCAATGATGGAAAAGCCAATGGCTTCGGGAATGAGCGCGAGGGCAACAACAATACCCGCAAGGATATCGCCACGCGGGTTGGAGAGCCACTCGCGCCGCAGCGTGTTGAGGGAAAGCATGAATGTCCTGACCGACGGAAAAAGCCGCCGTCATGGGTGGGGAGGATGGGAATTCGTTAGCCGCCTAGCAGAGGAAGGGCAGCCTGGCGAGTGGGCAGCGCCATTTTTCACAGCGTCGCCTTCGGTCGCCTGCTGTGAACCTATGAGCCTTGAAGGCTGCGCAAAAGCGCCTGCGACGGCTCACCTGTGACAGGCAGGTTGCGGCTGCGCTGATAGTCGCTGATGGCTGCGCGCGAGTTGGTGCCGATGACGCCGTCCACCCCATCGGTGTCGAACCCAAGGGCCGTCAACCGGCGCTGGATCTCTTCTCGGTCGGCCTGGGTTAGACCATTGGCATCCGGCGGGAACGGGGTCTGCAGCGGGCCGCCACCGGCGATGCGGTCGGCAAGATGACCGACCCCAATCGCGTAGGAATCAGAGTTGTTGTAGCGCTTGATGACGTTGAAATTGTCGGTCACGGCGAAGCGCGGCCCGCCGGCCTGGGGCTGAATGATTGTCCCGCCGCCAGATGATCCCGTCACCTCGGCGCCCCAGCGAGTCCCGCTCGTCCAGCCATTGCGTTGCAAATAGGCAGCCGCCGAGGCGAGCGCGTCGCTCGGATCGTCCGACCATATGTCGCGTCGGCCATCGCCGGTGAAATCGACCGCATAGGCCTCATAAGATGTCGGGATAAATTGGGTATGGCCCATCGCGCCTGCCCAGCTTCCCGTGAGGTAGCGGGCGGCGATGTCGCCGTTCTGGATGATGCGCAGCGCCGCGATCAGCTGTCGCTCAAAGAAGCGTCCGCGGCGACCATCGAAAGCAAGCGTCGATGTGGAGGAGATTACCGGTATGTTGCCGCGCCGCTCGCCGTAGGAGCTTTCCAGTCCCCAGATGGCGACCACGATTTCAGCGTCCACGCCGTAGGTGGCTTCTACTTGCTGCAACGTGCTGCGATGGGTTTGCAGAGCGGCCCGCCCATTGGCGACACGTTCCTCCGAGGCCGCGATCGCCAGATAGTCTTCCAGCGTGCGGGTGAACTCTGTCTGGTTGCGGTCACGGGTGACGACGCCAGGCAGAAAGCCGGCATTGCCAAAACCGGCATCGAGCGTTGCCGCTGAGATGCCTTGGGCTTGTGCGCGAGAGCGGAAGGAGGCGACCCAGCGGTCGTAGCCTGCATTGGGCGCAGGCCGCAGATCGTCCGACAGGGGCGCGTTGGCGTAGCTGTAGGCATCCACCAGCCCGCCGCTCGCGCATCCTGTGATGACAAGCGAAAGCCCGCCAAGTCCAAAAGTTCGCCGCGTGATATTCATCTGTATGCCGCTGTCTGACTGTTCGCTTAGCCTCTTCTATACCAAGAGACTTAACCAAATTTTGGCGTTACCAAAGCGTGACTGCCGTCGCGAAAGGCTGTTTGCCAGCGTGAACGGTGCGATGTTCAGGTGTTTAAGTTGACCACAATCTATGTTGATGCCGATGCGTGTCCGGTCAAGGACGAGGTGGAGCGGGTCGCCACCCGTCTCAATGTGCCGGTGATCCTGGTGTGCAATGGCGGGATCAGGCCGCCGCGCAACCCGCTGGTGACACTTCAGGTGGTCGCCGAAGGGCCGGACGAAGCCGATCGCTGGATCGCTGATCGGTGCGGTCCGGGCGATGTGGTCATCACCAGCGATCTACCGCTCGCCGACCGCTGCATCAAAGCCGGGGCGCAGGTGGTGCAGCACAATGGCGAGGCGTTGACGCCCACCAGCATCGGCCAACGGCTGGCAACCCGCGACCTGATGCAGGACATCCGCGCCGCCGACCCCTTCCATCAAGGCGGCGGCAAACCCTTTTCCAAGGCTGACAGATCACGCTTCCTTCAAACGCTGGACCGAGTCGCCCGTCTCGCGCAAGCCGCGTCTTCAAACGGTTAGCTCCCCGGTATCGCCACATCCACAACAACCGGGTGATGGTCGGATGCCCAGACTTCTTCGGGCCGCCACTGAACCACGAACGGTCTGCCCACAGCCGATGCTGCGCCTGAAAGTCCGATATGGTCGATGGCCCCGAACAGATGAAAGCCGCGATCAAGATGGAAGCTGGCATGCGGCACACGCGGGAAGGAAAGGCCAGGGCTCTCAAGCGTTCCATGAATACGCGAGCCATGCAGGGCGTTGAGATCGCCGGCGAGGAGCACTGTCTCGCCAGCCTCAATCCAAGGATTGATCCTCTCGGCAACAAGCTGTGCTGAGCGGTTTCGATTGATGCGGCTCGCCGCATCGAAATGCACATTGACCACCCGGAACTCAGCGCCGATGGTTACGTCCGCGAACCGCGCCCAAGAAGCGAAGGACGGCGATGCCCCGTCAAACCCGCGCGAATAGATGGCATCCGGCGTTTCGGAGAAGAAGAACCAGCCCTGATCCGTCACATCGAAGCGGTCTGGCCGATAGAAGATCGGCTGCGTCGTCGGGAACTCGCGCCAAGGGCCAATAGCGGCTGCCGCAAAGTCCGGATTGTTCTCCAGAAGCCACTGGCGGGTGAGATTGATGCTTCCATCGCTACCGCGGAAGAAACTCTCCATTTCCTGGATCGCGATCACATCCGCATCGAGCACCTTGACCACCTGATTCAACGGTTCTTTACGCGCTTCCCAGCCGGAAAGCCCCCAACGGCCCTCCGCCTGACGCAGGTAGATGTAGAGCACATTGTAGGTCGCAAGCCGTATCGTATCGTGCGGCTTGGCAGGCGGCGGCTTGGAGGTCGAAAGGCGCAGATGCTGAACGATCACCGCCACCACGACCAGCGCGATGGCCCCAAGGAGCACCCCCAAGATGCGTCCAATCATGGCGCTTCCTTTGTTCTTAGTCTTGTGACCTTTCCGTTGAAACGCCGCCAATTACAACAGGGTTGCGCCCAGGCCCCTTGCTGTCAGATGGCCAATGCTGTGCGCCGCGGCCAAGGTCTGTCCCATGAAAAACCGGCACCGCATGGGAGTGCAGCGCCGGCAAGTGTGCTGGAGGGTATGTGTTCCTAGGCGGCGCGAATCCGGTCCAGGAACGCCGTGATGTTGGAGCGCAAACCGTCGGCTTCTTCGGCCAATTCGGTTGATCCGCTCAACACTTGTTGGGCAGCAGCGCCCGTCTGTTGGGTGGCATCGCTCACCCCAACAATTGTCGACGACACACTCTGCGTGCCGATAGCAGCCTGCTGCACATTGGAGGCAATTTCCTGCGTCGCCGAGCCCTGTTCCTCAACCGAGGAGGCAATCGCCGTCGCAATCTTGTCCATTGCCTTGATCTTCTCCGAGATCGCCTCAATCGATGTCACCGAGGCTTCGGTCGAGGATTGGATGTCGGTGATCAGGCCGGCGATCTGATCGGTCGCCCGACCGGTTTGCTCAGCCAGACCTTTGACCTCCGATGCCACGACCGCGAAGCCGCGACCGGCATCGCCGGCGCGTGCCGCCTCGATGGTGGCGTTGAGGGCCAAGAGATTGGTCTGTTCGGCAATGTCCTGAATGAGGCTGACGACCTCACCGATCTTCTGGGCCGCCTCGACAAGCGAGTTGACCTGATCGCCAGTGTCCTTGGCCTGCTCAACTGCCGAGCGTGACATTTCCGCTGACTCGTTCACCTGCCGGCTGATCTCGCCGATGGAGGCGGACAGTTCTTCTGCGGCGCTGGCCACGGTCTGAACGTTGGATGTCGCCTCTTCAGAGGAACTGGCCACGGTGGAGGATTTGTCGGATGTGTCCTCGACGATTACCGACAACGACTGTGCCGATTGCTGCATCTGATCGGCCGACTGCGCGACCTTGGCGATCGACTGCGTTGCCGATTGCTCAAAATGTCCGATAGCCTCTTCGACCATCGCCTGACGACGCTCTTTGGCGGCCTGTTCATCGGCCTGCGTGGCACGCAGATTACGGCCTTCGATCATACTGTCTTTGAAGACCTGCACGGCCTGGCCCATGTCACCGAGTTCATCGGACCGCTCACGGCCGGGAACGTCAACGTCCAGATTGTCGGCGGCAAGTTCGCGCATGGCGGAGGTCATCGACGCAATGGCGCTCGACAGGCCGCGTGACAGGATAAAAGCGATAGCGCCGCCGGTCACCAGAATGACCAGACCGACCACTGCCGTGATCGCCATGTTGCGCCCGAAGCGCGCGGTGAGGACGGGGCCAAGACTGTCCTGTACGGCCACCTGCGCATACTCAGCGCTCACAGCCGCCTCATCAATGCGGGGGCCGATCACATCCAATTGCTGCGCGTAGATGGTGTTGCGTGCTTCGATGATGCCTGAAATGCGCGCGAACGACTCTTCATAGAGGTCTAGGCCCGCCTGCGCCTCCTGGATGAGTGTGCGGCGGCGAGGGTTTTGCAACTCGCGCAGCACGTCCTGCAACTGCTCACGGGTGGCGAGGAGTTCCTGTTCAGCGCGCTGCCTTGCTTCCTCATCGTTGGAGAGCAGATATTCCTGCACATAGAAGCGCCCAAGCATCAGGCTCTGCTGAGCCCGGCCTGTGTAGAAAGCGGCATCAGGATCCTGATCGCGAAAGGCGCTTTCCATAACATCAGTCAGCGATTGACGGATAGCGATACCTGTCGGCGACAAATGGGTGTTGAACTCGTCATGGCGTTGTTGTTGCAGCGCAACGGCCTCTTCGAATCCGGCCTGGTATTCCACCGCATCAGCCCGGACATGGTTGAGGGTGACGGTCTGTTGCGCCGTCACACCGATTTCCAGAAGACGCTGGCTGGTCTCTTCCAGCTTGGCCATCTCATAGCGCACGGAGTCCAAGGTTGCGGGATCGTCCACGGAGCGAAATTTCATCACCGCCAAACGAGCATGCGTGATCGCCAAGGCGATGTCGGCAAAGCCCACTGATGCGCGGCCACTGGTTCGATATTGAAGAAAGGAGTCGTTGGACGCCTGACTGTTGAGAACGCTGACGCCAGCTAGGCATGCTGCCAAGGCCAGCACGGCTCCAAAGCCCAGATAGAGCCTGCGTTGTATTGAGAGTTTCATTTTTTCCCCCATAGAAATGGTTCCCCCGAACCATCACCAAAAAGGAGCGCTCCTAGCTTAAAAAATACTTAAGTTCGCGCAGGGGGCGTAAAATCCCGGATTCGCGCTTTTAGTTGCATATACCGTCAAACCTAGGAACTTTACGTAACGGTCCACGGGCTCACAGGCGATCAAGCCAGAGCATAGGAGGTGTGTTTTTTTGTTCGCCCGGAGGGCATTCGCTTAACTTCCGCCGCGCATATCGCGGTGGGGAAGGATGCGATCTTTGGCCCCCTTTTTGACGAGGACTGCAAAAAAACGGACCGAAAAAGCGCCTTTAGAGCATGCGTTGGGGGCGCTCAACCGTTAACGCGCGCGCCCAACGATCCTTCCCCTAGCGGCGATGTTCGGGGCTTTGGAAGTCGGTCTTGCAGCCAGCATCCCAGGCGTCCGGCTGGTTGCCATGGGCTGGGAACCCGCCTTGATCCTTCAGCCAGCGGGCGACATGCAGCGTGTTCCACACAAGGAAGGTCGTGTTGCGGTTGGTGAAGTCGTTCTGCGGCCCGCCTGAACCTTCGTCCATGTAAGACGGGCCTGGGCCGGCCTCGCCCATCCACCCGGCATCGGCCTGGGGCGGCACCGTGTAACCGATGTGCGAGAGCGAGAAGAGCACGTTCATCGCGCAGTGCTTCACGCCATCCTCATTGCCAGTGATAAGCACCGCCCCGGTCTTTCCATAGTCGCGATACTGCCCGCGATCATTGAACAGGTGTGTGTAGCCATACATGCGCTCCAGCACGCGGTTGCAAACCGAGCTTTTCTCGCCCAGCCACACCGAGGTGCCGATGATGAGGATGTCGCAGGCATCAATTTTCGCCTGGATTTGCGGCCAGTCATCGCGCTCGTACCGGTCAACGCCCGCATAGTCCAAACCGAGGCCTGCCGGGATGTCATAGTCCACCGGGCGCAATATCTCCGTCTTCACCCCGTTTGCCTGGTAGATCTTTTCGGCAATCTTCATCAGCCCTTCGGTGTGCGACAGGGTGGGCGAGCGGGCGAGTGTGCAGTTCAGCATGAGCACGCTGAGATCGTCGTACTTGGCCGGCGGCGTCTTGCACTGCTCGTCGGTGATTTTGCTCAGCTGTTCGGTCATGGTTCACTCCCCTGTTGTTGTTTTCGCGCTTGGAAAGACGCCAAGGCCATTGCGCTGCCGGGCTCTGATCGACCAAGTGGCCAAGCCGCGGCGCGAACGGCGATCAGCGCACATCCAGCATCATCCGGCAACGGTTAGCTGGCTCAAGACTTCGTCATCGTGCTGGCCCGGCGGTCCTTCATCTTGACGAAGCTCCCGCCTGGCTGTAGCCGATCCGCCTTTGTCAACGGCTAGGTCACCTGCTGTGCCATCTTAGGCTCCGGTCTCAACAAGCATTGCCCGAAACGCCCCACGCAATCTGTGCGGGGCGCCTTTTGACATGTGTCGGGTGCGCGGCGTGAGACCGGTCTGGCGTTTCTCTCCATCGCTGCGCGTAATCCGCACCGCATCTTTTCTTTGTGCCTTGGCGCATCCCATTCCGTCCGCCATGCCGCACCCCTGTGAGGGGTGATCTCTACCGCTGCCCCGGCGCGCCTCGCGACCGGAGCCGCTTCCCATGGCTGCTACTCTCAGCGTCCGCTGGACGCTCACCCCTTCCCATGCGCCAATTCCTTGGCGCCACTGTCCGACCTGCGCCACGACGCGCCCTTTCCAATCGAGCGGAAAAATTCGTCTCAATGCCAATGGTCGGCGTCTTGATGCCTGGCTGATCTATCGCTGTCAGATCTGCGACCAGACCTGGAACCGAACGCTCTTCGAGCGGCGGCCTACCCAGCAGTTAAAGGCGGCAGACCACGAGGCCCTGCAGCACTCAAGCGCGCACTGCGTTCAGGCTTTTGAGCAGGACGTGGCAGCGCTGCGCCGTGATGCCGATCAGGTGGAACTGTGTGAGGAGGTGACGGTGCACAAGCCGGCCGGTTTGCTTTCCGCGCCTGCTCCCTGCACCATCGACCTTGCCTTGTCGGTTCCTCATCCAACCGGTTGCCGGCTTGACCGTTTGCTCGCCCGAGAGCTCGGCCTCTCCCGTAAACAACTACAAACTGGCGAGAAAGCCGGGTGGCTTGCCATTGAAGGCGGTGGCAGCAAGGCGCTCCGCCGGCCGATTGGCCAGGACCTGACGGTTCGCCTGCAAAGCGCAGGACTGCCGGCAAGTATCAGCCTCACCGGGGCTTTGTTCGCCTCTACAGGTCCGGGCGGATAGTCGCGCGCATGGCGATGACCACCGGATAGCCTTCGAAAAACTCATCCTTGGTCATCAGGCCATCATCATTGGCATCCGCGCGGCGAAAATCTGCGCGGGTGGCGTAGTCCTTCTCCGCCTCATTCAGCTCGCCCGAGCCGTCCCTGTCCCAGAAGGCGAACATGATTTTCTGCGCCGTCACATAGGCCTCGCCGCGACCCAGTTCATCGGCAATCGGATGGAAACCTGGATCCCATTGCGAGAACTCATCGAGCGAAATCCGGCGGTTTTCGTCATAGTCCATGCCGGCGAACACCGAGCCGTTGAAACTGTCGATCTCCGCCAGATGGATGGAGCCGCGATCATTGACGTCCATGGCATCGAAGATGGTTTCGGCGAGCATCCGGCCTGCTATGCCCGGCTCATCGGATGAGGTCTGGGCGATTGACGGCGCTGCCGCAACGGATGCGGATAGGGCGAGAGACAGTCCAAGTGCATGCAGTCTGTTGGGTCGGGGGGCTGACGCGGTCATGGGCCTCTTCCAGTTTGCAGTTCAGGTGAACGTTTCTCAGGTCTTGGTCAGGCTGCGGGTCGGTTGCTGAACCAGACCCAGAAAGACAAAACGAGGGCGCTGCCGGAGACGATGGTCATCACGGTGCCGGGGAAGAAATTCACATAACCGGGCAGATCGACGAAGATCAAATAGCCAAGATCGGCCAGACCGCCGACCATGGCTGTCACCCAGATCGCCGTCATGTTCCCACGCCAGATAAAGATGCCGCCGATGATGGTGGCGATGCCGAACCAGGCAAGGTTCCAACCATGCTGGTTCAGGATTCCACCGACCGCCGGGGCGTAGTCGGCGACAAGCGTTGTCGGGTCGACTGCATCGGCAATGGCTTGGACCCCTGCCGTCGCATCACCAGTAACAACGATGAAACCCGCCAGGCCGTGAACCGCCCCCCAGATCACCCACAACACGGTGGCTATTCGCAGAGCGATCGTATGCGCGTTTGACATGTTGCCTATCCGTGCGTCACGAGAGTGTCACATCGGCCCAATGACCAGCTTGTTGGTCAGCACCGCCTCATTTAGTTGCTGAAGTCCACTAAAAAGGGTTGGTGGATTTTGTCAACTATACGTGGGCGCTACGTGCTTTTCCGGGAGGATCGCGCCACCCTCATGCCCAACCAAGACGCCCATGCCTGACCAGGACACACTCGCAAGCGCAACCTTGCTGGCCCACCAGATGGATCGCTTCACGCGCCGGATGGAGGCTGGCATTCACCAGCGCGCCGAGCCTGTCGACGTGGATCGCGTCGGCCCTTTGGGCGGCATGGCGCTGTTGGCCCTTCACGAGATCGAGCCGGCGCCGATCCAGAGCCTGGTCGCGATGATGCGGCGTGACAAGTCGCAGATGACCCGCCTCATCCAGATGCTCGAGCGCAAGGGCTATGTGGAACGTCACGCTTGCGCGACCGATGGCAGGGTGAGCCTGATGCGCCTAAGCGACAAGGGCCGGGATTTTGTCGGCGCCATGCAGGCCATCATGGCCGATGTGATCGGCGACCTGCTCAAGCCCCTTGATCCGCAGGAGCGCGAGCAACTGACACAGATGCTGCAAAAGATCTGATGGCCGGTTCTGGAACCGGTTAGCCATCCGCCTCAACAAAGGCTTTGAAGGCATCGGCATAGTCGGGATGCCATCGGCTGAGCGCCGGGCGGTTCTCGATGATATCACCCATCGCCCAGGCCATGCGCCGTTCATCAAGCGCGCGCGGCACGTCATTGTCCGGGCACAGAATGTAGAAGTCGCCACGCTTCATGGATTCAATGAAGAAGGCAGCCGTCTGTTCTGACGTCCAGGCAGACGGCGGCTTCTCTGGTGTTCCGATCATGCCGGTATGCACGAAGCCCGGGATCAGCAAATGCGCTGTGATCTGGCTGCCCTCGGTGTTGCGCAGCTGATGGGCCAGCGCCTCGGTGTAGGATCTCAGCGCGGCCTTAGAGACGTTGTAGGCTGGGTTCCCGGGCGGTGTGGTGATGCCCTGCTTGGACCCGGTGTTGATGATTGCGCCCGCACGGCCACGGGCGATCATGCCGGGCGCGAACGCCTGGGTGCCGTGGAGCGGACCCCACAGATTGACGCCGAGTGTGGTCTCCCACGCCTCAAGCCCTTCTGTGCAGGACGAGCGCATGCCAATCCCGGCATTGTTCATCAGGATGTCCGTGCCGCCGAACCGGTCCGTGACTTTTGCCGCCAGTGCTTCCATCTGACCGCGATCCGACACGTCGGGCGATGCCGTCATCACATCCTGGGCGCCCGCCGTGCGAAGGGTTTGCTCCGCTTCTGCAAGCTTGTCTTCTGCGCGATCGACCAAGACGATGCGCATGCCCATTTCCGCGAATTTGGTTGCGGACGCCAGGCCAATGCCGGACGCGCCACCGGTGACGACGGCTACGGAGTCGGAGGTGAGCGCAAGGTGTGTCATGGCAAGTCCTGTTGGTTGGTTGATGCCAGATAAAGGCAGATCGCGTTTCGACCGGCCGTTGGTATCAACGGCCGGTCGTTTCGTGAGGTTGTTATGGCTTAAGCAGCCTTTTGGGCGGCCGTGTTCAGCTTCAGCATGCCGTCCATACCAAGGGCTGTGAAGATGCCCTCGGTGACTTTGTCGAGGTGCTCATTATAGCCCTCGATTGGGTCGCCCATGCCGATCTTGTCGACCTGGGTACGGAACGGGCGCGTGCCCGGCGTTTTGCCGATCACCGACACAACCGCATCGGCGACCAGTTGCGGCGATTGCTGCGGGTTTTGGGCGAGGAAGCCTTCAAACCCGGCAAGGGCTGCTTCAGGCGCGCCTGCCATCTCGCCATAGCCGGCATCCCGGTCCCGCGAGCTGGGCCGCATCAGGCTGCTGAGGAAGTTGGTCGGGAAGCCACCGGGCTCCACGATCGCAACATCCACGCCAAACTGGCTGAGTTCCACACGGTAGTTCTCGCTCATCGCTTCCAGCGCCCATTTGGTGGCGTTGTACGGGCCGTAGAACGGCAGCGTGACCCGGCCCAACAGGCTGGAGATATTGAGGATCAGTCCATCGCCGCGTGAACGCATCGCTGGCAGCACAGCGCGGATCATGCGCTGAACGCCGAAGACGTTTATGTCGAACACGCGCTTGAAATCGTCGGCAGAAAAATTTTCCTGCAGACCGTGCACGCCGACACCGGCATAATTGATGAGGCCGCCGACCTGGCCGAGCTTGGCCGGCGCCTCGGCCACGCCAGCTTCGACGGAGGCGTCATCGGTGACGTCGATCTCGACGACGTCGGCTCCAAGGGCGCGCAGCTTGGCCGTTGCCTCGGCATTGCGCCCGTTCGGATCGCGAACCGCTCCGGCGACCCGGTGACCGGCCTGGACGAGATCGGCGGCAATCAGAGCACCGAACCCGCTGTTTGCTCCTGTGATCAGAATGTTCATCGTTCTTTCTTCCATTCCTGAGGCGCCGGTGAGGGCGCCGTTTGCGATGGAGGCTAGATACGACTTGCCTAATTTCAGCAACAGAGTGATAAGTTGCAATCCATGGTTCAAGATATTAGAACGTTGGGATTACCTGCGCTCCTCAGCTTCCACACGGTGGCACGGCTGGGCGGCATCAGCGCGGCGGCCGAGCGCCTCGGCATCGCCAAATCCGGCGTCAGCCGCCACGTATCTCAACTCGAAGCCCATTTCGGCATCAGGCTGCTTGAGCGCAGTGCGCGCTCGGTCAAGCTCACTCCAATCGGCGAGCGGCTTGATCAGCGCATACGGTCCATTTTGGCGGAGGTCGATCTGCTTGGCGATATCGTCCGGGAGGAAAGCACCGGCGTGTCCGGGCATGTTAGCATTGCTGGCACGCCGGAGTTCGGCGGGATGGTCGCCTCCCACCTGTTCCCGGCTATGCACGCGCGATACCCCGACCTGACGCTTTCCATGCGGCCGGACTATGCATTTGAGGACATGCAGGACCCTGGCACCGACCTGGCCTTTCGCGTTGGCAGCTTTGACGACGCCCGTCTGGTCGTTCGCAGGCTGGGTGCTTTTCGTTGCTGGGTCGTTGCAGCCCCGGCATTGGCGCAGCAATCCAAGATCGCAAGGCCAGAGGATCTTGCAGATCTGCCTTGCCTGACTTTCCGAGGAGACCGCGGCAACGGCAGATGGACGCTCTTCTCTGGAAACAGCGAAACGGCGGTCGATATCGCCGGACCGTTCGGTGTGCGTAGTTTTTTCGTTTTGCTGGAGCTCGCGGCCGCCGGGCAAGGGTTCGCCTTCCTACCCGACTTCATGCTGCCAAAGGCGATAGAAAGTAGCGCACTGGTCCGGTGCCTACCGGACCATGTTTCTCGCCCCTTCTCTGTCTTCCTAACCTTCCGCCCGGGTGCTCGATCCATCGCGAGGGTCGACGCGACCATATCGATGGCGGAGGAAATCGTGCCGCCGCTGTTGTCTGATCGATAGGCGCTCGGTTTCGTTTTAAAGCGTCCGATACCGCGCCATGGCTGAGCGCTCCAACGCTGCGACTGTCAGCTTATCAAGGCCAAGCGCATCGCGCAGCATTTGCAGCATGCGCAACTCTTCCTGGCGCAGTGACAGATCGGCCGACGCCACTTCCACCGCGCAGGCATAGGCAGTGTCCGCGAGCCTTTCGGGCACCGCGTCCTTGATGGCCTCCAGCACCGAGTCCAGCCCGCCCTCCTCGGACAGGGCAAGGCCGGCTGTTTCCGCGGTGGTAACAAGCCGGTCGCGTGAGTAGCCCTCAAACACCGGGAAGGAGGAGACCACCTCGCCGATCTTGGCAAGTTCCTGGTCGTTCATGGCCCGGTCTGAGGCTGAGACCATCACCATCATCATCACAAGCGCGTCCTGCGCGGTCAGATCGGCCATCGATAAAAGTCCTTGTGCGGAAAAGCGCCGCGCGCAGAACTGGCGGGCGTTGATTGTGTTTCGTGCAGCCACAAGCTAGGAACCCCGGCACGCCACCGCAAGGCCGTGGTCGTGCCTATTCTCCCATTGATGTGCCAACTTTCCAGAGACGCTCATGCCGACGCTCGTCCCCTCCGATCTTGATCCCGACCTGTTTGATGCCGCGACCAAGGCAAAGGCCTGGCCGTTCGAAGAGGCGCGCAAGCTGGTCAAACGGGTGGAAAAGTCAGGCAAGAGCGAGCCGATCCTGTTCGAGACCGGCTATGGCCCGTCCGGCTTGCCGCACATCGGCACCTTTGGCGAGGTGGCACGCACGACCATGGTGCGCCACGCGTTCCATGTGCTCACCAGGGGCGAGATTGAAACCCGGCTTATCTGCTTCTCAGATGACCTTGATGGCATGCGCAAAATCCCCGAAAGCGTGCCGGACCAAGCCGCGCTGGAACCCTATCTGCATCAGCCGCTGACCAAAGTGCCGAACCCGTTTGCAGCATCGCCGGAGCAAGGCAAAATGGCACTACAACTGCATGAAAGGTATGGTCTTGCAGGCGTTGAAGGAGTGGAACCGAACACTGGAATTTATCCCAGCTTCGGTCACCACAACAACGCGATGCTGCGGCGGTTCCTCGACACGTTCGGCTTCGACTATGAGTTTGCGTCGGCCACCGAATACTACGCCTCTGGCAAGTTCGATGAGGTGCTCCTGCGCGCCTGCGAGCGCTACGAAAAAATCATGCAGATCATGCTGCCAACACTGGGCGAGGAGCGGCAGGCCACCTACTCGCCCTTCCTGCCGATCTCGCCGAAAACCGGCCAAGTGCTCTATGTGCCGATGAAGCATGTCGACGCGAAGGCCGGCACCATCACCTTTGACGATGAGGACGGCGAAGAGACCACGCTGCCCGTCACCGGCGGTCATGTGAAAATGCAGTGGAAGCCTGACTTCGGCATGCGCTGGGCGGCGCTCGACGTCGATTTTGAGATGTTCGGCAAGGACCACGGCCCTAATCAGGCGATCTACGACAAAATCTGCCGGACGCTCGGCGGCACCGCGCCGGAACACTATGTCTACGAACTGTTTCTGGACGAGAAGGGCGAGAAAATCTCCAAGTCCAAAGGCAACGGCATCACCATCGATGAGTGGCTGGCCTATGCTTCACCTGAGAGCTTGGCGCTGTTCATGTTCCAGAAGCCGCGCACGGCCAAGCGCCTCTACTTCGATGTCATCCCGCGCGCGGTGGATGAGTACTTCCAGCATCTGAATGCCTATGAGCGTCAGGACGCGAACCAGAAGCTCGGCAACCCGACCTACCACATCCATGGCGGCGATCCGCAGCCGGTGGAACTGCCGGTGAATTTCTCCATGCTTCTCAATCTGGCGAGTGCCTCCAACGCCCATGATGAAGGCGTGCTATGGGGCTATATCGCCCGGTACACCGCCGGTCTCACAAAGGGCGATAACCCGGTGTTCGACCGGCTGGTCGAGTCGGCTGTGCGCTACTTTGAGGACCGCGTCGCACCGAACAAAAGCTACCGCGCACCGACTGAGGAAGAACGCGGGGCGCTTGAGGAGCTCGACAGCAAGCTTGCTGATCTGGAAGGTGCCGACGCCAAGACGATCCAGGATGCGGTCTATGATGTCGGCCGCTCGCGCTTCCCCGATCCCACCAAAAAGGGCCCGGATGGTGGACCGGGCGTGTCTCTTGGCTGGTTTGCGGCGCTCTATCAGATCCTGCTGGGCGAAGAAAAAGGCCCCCGCTTCGGCTCCTTCGTGGAGCTTTACGGCGTGCCGGAAACCCGCGCGCTGATTGGAAAAGCGCTGGCGGGTGATTTGGTGGCCTGACAGCATCAAGCGGGCAATTGGAACTCCGACATGCCTGATAGCCCTGTCACACTCCACATGGTCTGCGGCAAGCTCGCCGCCGGGAAGTCGACCCTTGCCGCTAAGCTGGCGCAGGCAGATGGCACGGTGCTCATCTCTGAGGACGAGTGGTTGAGCACCCTCTTCGGCGATCAGATGACCACGCTGCGAGATTACATGACCTACACGACCAAGCTACGCGGCGTGATGGGGCCACACATAGCGTCGCTTTTAAATGCGGGCACATCGGTCGTTTTGGATTTTGCCGCCAACACCGTCGAAGCCCGCGCATGGATGCGCGGTATCTTGGAAACAACAGAAGCTTCGCACCAGCTTCACGTGCTGGACGTTCCCGACGAAGTTTGCCTTGCCCGCCTGCGCGCACGCAACGCGGGGGGCGATCACCCCTTCGCCGCCACCGAAGAGCAGTTTCATCAGGTCGCCGCGCACTTTGCCCGGCCAACGCCGGACGAGGGTTTCAATCTGGTCGTTCATGAAACGGCTTAGCGCAGCAACCCACTCGCGTCATTCCCAGGACAAACCAGCCTAGGGTGCCCTTGGCGCGGCACACCGCAACGCCATATCTGATCAAGGCGAAGATGGAACACCGGCTCTGCCATGCTCAAAGACAAGCGCAAAGACCTGGACTCTGAGAAGCAGAAAAAGCTGCTGCAACGCCTGGTCGAGCAGTTGAGCCAGACCGACCCTGATCTCTACTACCGGCCAACCAGCCAGATCGCTTTGCTTCTGAAAACGTACATTGATGGCGATGCCCGGCTGCTGGCTGATGAGCGCACGCTCTTACAGCATCTGAGCCAGCGCGACATTGAAGTGTTGCTCAGTCTGCATTAAGCGACCGCACGCCCGGGGTCAGCACTTAGAACACTGCCGCACCCAACTTGTCGTTCTCACCCAGACTGTGGTTTGAGTGGACGAACCTTTGCCGTCGGAGACCCCAATGGCCGAACTGCCACACGCTGTGGAAGCCTATATCGCTGCCTACAACGCCATGGATGTCGATGGCATGGTTGCGATGCTGACCGACGATGTCGTCTTCAAGAACTATTCAGGCTCGGATCTCACCGCCGAGGCCAATGGCAAGGCCGCCTTTGAGGAGTTGGCGCGGATCGGTGTCGGTGTCTTCAGAGAGCGCAAGCAGACCGTCGTGAAGGCCGTCACCAAGGAAGACACGACGGTCGCCACGATCCGCTACAAGGCCGTGGTCGCCGTTGATCTGCCCAATGGATGGAAAGCGGGCGAGGTGCTTGATTTTCAAGGCTCTTCGGAGTTTCAGCTTCGCGATGGCAAGATCGCCCACATAACCGATCAGAGCTGATCGCACCGGAAACCCACATGGTCACCGTCGCTGCCCTTTATCACTTCGCCAAAGTGCCGGATCCCGAGGCCCTGCGCGCGCCGCTGCAAAAGCTGTGTGATGCCGGCGGGGTGAAGGGCACACTGCTGCTCGCCAAGGAGGGTATCAACGGCACCATCGCCGGCTCCCGTAGCGCGATCGATGATGTGCTCGCCCATATCCGTGCCCTGCCGCCCTTTGCCGCCTTGGAGTGGAAGGAAAGCACGGCTGGCGAGATGCCTTTCTACCGCATGAAAGTGCGGCTAAAGAAAGAGATCGTCACCATGGGCGAGCCGGATATCGACCCGACTTTGTCGGTCGGCACCTATGTCGATCCGTCCGACTGGAATGCGCTCATCAGCGCGCCCGATGTCGCCGTCATCGACACCCGCAACGCCTATGAGACAGCCATTGGCACGTTCGATGGGGCGGTTGATCCGGAAACCGAGAGCTTTCGCCAGTTCCCGTCCTGGTGGCAGGCTAATAAGGATCGGTTTCACAACAAGCGCATTGCCATGTTCTGCACAGGCGGTATCCGGTGCGAGAAATCGACCGCCTATCTGAAAAGCCAGGGCGTGGAGGATGTGCTGCACCTTAAGGGCGGCATACTGAAGTACCTCGAAAAGGTGCCCAAGTCTGCCAGCTTGTGGCAGGGCGACTGCTTCGTGTTCGATGAGCGTGTGTCTGTCGGCCATGGTCTGGTGGAAGGGCCTCACAGCATGTGCCGCGCCTGCCGGCGTCCGCTAACGCCTGAAGAGCTTCAGCTTCCTGCCTATGAGGAGGGGGTGCAGTGCCACCATTGCGTCGATGAGTTCACCGACGCGGATCGCACCCGTTTTCGCCAGCGCCACAAACAGATCAGGTTGGCCGCTGAGCGCGGTGAGGTGCATATCGGCGCGAAGATGGCAAGCGGAGGCAAGGGATCATGATCGAGCCGGGCAAGAACATTGCCATCAAGGTGCCCCAGCACAAATGGGATGAGATGGTCGCCTTCTATCGCGACCGTGTCGGTCTCAAACCGGTGCTTGAGCGCGATGGCCACATCGCGTTCGAGTTCGGGTCCATGAAGCTATGGCTCGACCGGGTGGCAACGCAAAGCCAGGTCGATGTCTGGCTGGAGCTTTTCACCGACGATCCCGATGCGGCCTTGGAGACGCTGGAGAGCCCCAAGCGCAATGAGCTTGAACCTCTTGATGGGGTCGAGGGTCACTGGACCTCCGACCCCGCCGGCGTGGTTCTCCTGCTGCGCAAAGAGTAGCAGGTCAGCCCCGGTAGCCCCTTAGGACGGCACCGTTACGCTGTCGGTTTGCCCGTTGGGATAGGTGATATCGACCTTCACCTTGTTTTTGCTTTCATCTTTCGGGTCTTTGGTCTTGGTCACCTTGACCTTGGTGCCGTGCGGATAGTCGAGCGTGTCCACCTCGGTGCCGTTAAAGAGCGTGCTCTCGCCCGTCTTAGGTTTATCGGTCTTGCCCAGCGGGTAAGTGGCCTTGGATTTGTGGGTCGATGAAACCCTCTTAAACTTGCTTCCGTCAGCCCCCGAACACACCTCTTCAACGGTGATGGTCGTTACCACCGTGTACTCATGGGCGACGACGGCCTTTCCGTCCTCTCCTTTGATCGCCTTTTTGTCTTTGTACTCCATGCTGACCTTGACGGTGACAACGCATTTGCTGGTCCGCTCTTTGGTAATCGTGTCGCTGCGCTTGCCGTCAATAAAGTCGCTTGAGCCATCAAGTGTGATGCTTGCCAGAAAAGGCAGTGCAAACCCATCGATCAGCATCGGCATTGCTGCGATCAAGCGCTCATTCATCAGCTCAAGTTTGCCGAGGCGTTCAGCAAAGGCTTCGATTTCGTCTTCCATGGTGACAGATCCCCCGTCTGTTTTCCTGAGTTGAGCCCCGCGGCAATCATAGGAAAATCTTCGACATCTTGATAGCGCTCAGATCAGGCACTTGTTGAGTGAGCAAGCCATTGTTGATTTTTCCAAAATATACAGAGCAGTTGTGCCAGTAAAAAATCTCTACTAGGCTTTTATCGAGAAGAGGCAGGGGGTCATTGCTCTTCGAACATGCGCAGATCACGAGGTCTGCAAGGCACTGAAATAAATCATAAAAAATCCAGTCAGTTCCAAAGGGGGGATGGTCTATGTCATGGGAACTCGTTTACGCCCACGATAGTCAGGGCAACAAGACGTCAGGTGACAAGGATCTTTTGATCAATTCTGTTCGCAACGGACAGAGCGTTCGCATCGTCATGACGGATGAAGACGGCACACTGTATTCGACCGATGCTACCGGACTTCATGTGAAAAACGGCAATGTCTATGCGCAGAATAACTCGCATGTAAGTCTGGAATTCCAGGGCGATGTCCTGAAAATTCAAAAAGACTCCTACTGGTGGATGATTGCGGTGGACACAAACGGCAACCGCGACATGGCGCGTTGGAACGTTGGCGAACATAAGAGCAGAGGTCACACAAGTGACCGGACCGCGATAAGCTGGTTTGTGGCTTAGCGACTGACCGAAAGTCAGCCCGGTCAGATTCCGGAAAAGCCTTAGTCGACGTTGATTTTGCCGCTGCGGGCTTTCTTCACCGCACCACGTTTGGCTTTGCTTTCAAGCCGGCGTTTCTTGGAGCCAAGGGTCGGCTTGGTCGCGATGCGACGCTTGGGAACATGCGATGCTTTTCGGATCACCTCGAACAGCCGGTCCTGCGCATCCTTGCGGTTCATCTCTTGCGTGCGGTGGCGGTCGGCGAAGATCACCAGCACGCCATCCTTGGTCAGGCGGCTGTCGCCGGAGGCCAAAATCTTCTCCCGCACCCGTTCCGGCAGGTTGGGTGACTGGCGCACATCAAAGCGCAGTTGCACCGCGCTTGCCACCTTGTTGACATTCTGCCCGCCTGGACCGGTCGCGCGTACGAAGCTGGCGACGAGTTCATCGTCAAACAGGCTGATGGTGGAAGTGACGTTTAGGCGGGCCATAGGTGAGATCGGATGCGGCTAGGATGGGAAAGTGGTGATCGGATCACCCTCTTGCCAGACCGGATATTTGGCCATCACGTCCAAAAAACGGTCGGAGGCCAAAAACGCCTCAAGCCAGGCTTGTAGGTTGGGCCAGGGCTGGGCGTCGAACCAGCCTTTGTCGATGAAGGCAAATTGCCGGACAAAGGGCAGGATGGCAAAGTCAACGAGCGTCGGCTTACCAAACATCCAGCTATCAATCTGGGCATTGAGATCGAGCAGGAAGGTTGAGGCTATCTCACGTTGCTCCTGGGGGTCGCTGTCTGGGTACCGCGTTCCATACTTTGTGCGGTCGAGCGCTTGTTTGAACGGTCCGTCATTGCGCGCAATCCAGTCCCGGCCCTCTTCGGGCACGGCAATCCAGCCTTCCGGATCGTTCTGGCCAAGCGCCCAGTCCATGATCTCCAGACTTTCATCCAAAACGCCATCGGCTGTGACCAGCGCTGGCACCGTCGCGCTTGGCGAGACATCCAGAAAGGCTTGCGGCTTGGCGGCAAGCTTGATCTCGCGCAGAGTAACCGGTGTTTCGGCCACCGACAGCGCTAGCCTTGCCCGGATTGCATACGGGCAGCGGCGGAACGAATAGAGGATGGGGCGTTTGTTGGTGGCGGTCACGGTCGTTCCTGTCCTAACGCATCCCACAAACCGCGACGTTCTTCTCGAGCCGTCGTTTCAGCCGCCCGCATAAGATCATTGGCACCCGGCCCGGCAAAAGCCCATCCCTGCGCCACCACCCACAGGCTGAGATCGATATCACCGAGGCTGCAATTTGCCACATGATCCAGCGCGGCATCCTCGCGCAGCCCGAGCACGCAAGCGACCGAGCGCCGTCCCACGAACCGGCGCACCGCCGTGCGCGCCAGAACATGGCAGGCAGGTGTTCGGCCATCGGCCAAGGAGCAGATAGCGTCCTGCGCCACCGGTTCCACGCCTTGTAGCTGGACCATGCCGCGGCGGGTGGAAAGCAGTGTGGCGCTTTACCCCTGAACGATCCCAAGATTGATCGCACGCGGCGGTTCAACCGGCGTCTGCGGTGCCGGCAGTCGCTCGACAGTAGCGCCAGCGCCCGGCACATGTACCGCCCGGCCCGGAATAACCTGACGCACCTCGGGCAATGTTTCCGGGATCAGCGCAGGCGGCTCAGGCACGATAGCGGCCGGGGCGCCGGTGCCTTCAGGCGCGCTTGCCGCGTCCTCTTCGGGCGAGCAGGCAGCAAACAACAGGATAAGGGGGAGTAGGAGAAGGGCTGGTCTGGCCCTATTGGCTCGCCCAGACGATGCGGGCCATCCAGTCGATCTGGTTGCTTTCGATCCTGCGGGGCGGATGGCTGTCATTAAGCGAGTGCAGCTCCACATGGGTGGCCAGACGCCGGTAAATCAGTTTGGCCAGAACCTCGCCCTCAAGGGTCTTGATCACGCTGCGATCATGACGGCGAATGTTGGAATTGGGCGATACGACAATGATATCGCCATCGCGGTAAAGCGGCAGCATGGAATCGCCGTTGATCTCCAGCGCATAGGCCTGTTCATCGTTGATATCAGGTACGTGCACCGCATCCCATCCCTGGCCAGAGGGGAAGCCTGCATCGTCGAAATAGCCACCGCTGCCGGCCTGGGCGAAGCCGATCAACGGCACGGCGAGATTGATGGAGATGTCAGACCGGCCTTTGGTCTCCGGCGCGGCGCTGAACAGTTCAGCAAAGCTGTCAAAGCTTTCACCGGTGGCGGCAAGCGCCTTGAACAACGACTCCGTCGATGGCCAACGCGGACGACCGTCGTTGGAGAATCGTTTCGATCGGTTGAAGGCCGTCGCGTCGAGGCCCGCTTGGCGAGCCAGTGCAGACACCGACAGCTCGTGCCGCGTCGCGAGGGCATCAATGGCCGACCAAATCTGAGTATGAGACATGGCAAGCACGCTTTCAGATAGGACTAAAAACCTATTTCTACCTATGCGAGCCATAGCGCAAGGGCTTATGGCATCAAGTTGCGATCAGGGTAAACACCTGGGTATCGCTACGGCTCCTTGGATTTGCGGGTCAAAATGGCGCTGTCAGGAGACTGGAATCGGGTGTCAAAAGCCGTCTTGACCCCCCCACTTGCGATGGCGCACACCGGTTGCATGACCTCTTTCATCTACAAGATTGAACAACGCGACCAATGGGCCGCCGCAACGGCAATCGGGCGCTACAAAGGTGCCCCAGTCGATCTTGCCGACGGCTTTATTCACTTTTCCGCCGCCGATCAGGTGGCCGGTACGCTGGGCAAACATTTTGCCGGGCGAACCGACCTACTGCTCATCCAAATAGATGCCGACACGCTTGGTTCGGATCTTAAATGGGAACCATCGCGCGGCGGCGCGCTTTTTCCACATCTTTATGGTGATTTGGACATTAGCATGGTGACCGGCGTTCGCCCTATCCCCGACGGTCACGATCTTTCCGGCTTTGCCGATTGGGGCATCACACCGTGACCGGCCTTTTGTGGCGCGTTGCGCGCCCGCTGATTTTCACCCGATCGCCTGAGGATGCCCATCGGCTGGCGATCAAGGCCTTGGCTGCCGGGCTGGTGCGTCCTTCGGCCAAAGCGCAACGCCTAAGATCGTCTTTGAGACGTGAAGTGGCTGGACTCACCTTCGCCAACCCCATCGGCATCGCTGCCGGCTTCGACAAGGATGGCGAGGTGCCCATGGCGATGCTGGCCCAGGGCTTTGGCTTTGTGGAGGTCGGCACCACGACACCACGACCACAGGTCGGCAACCCCAAGCCGAGGGTCTTTCGTCTTACCGAGGATGGTGCGCTCATTAACCGGCTGGGCTTCAACAATTCCGGACATGATGCCCTAGCGCGCCGGTTGGAAACGCTGCCTGCCAAAGGCAAACGGCGTGGTCCGCTTGGCATCAACATTGGCGCCAACAAGGACAGCCAGGATCGCATCGCTGACTATGTCATGGGTGTGGAGCGCTTTGCCCGGCTGGGCGATTACATCACGATCAATATTTCCTCGCCCAACACACCGGGCTTGCGCGACCTGCAAGGCAAACAGGCCCTAACGCGCCTGCTGACCGAAGCCTTGGAAGCGCGTGCCCGCATCCTGCGGGCCGGCGAGGCATGCCCGGTTTTCGTCAAGATAGCGCCAGACCTCGATGAGGAAGGTTTAGCCGACACGCTGAATGTGATTGAGGCGAGCGACATTGAAGGCGTGATCGTTTCCAACACCACCAACGCTCGCCCGGCAACGCTACGTTCTGCTGAGAAGTTGGAGACCGGCGGCCTTTCAGGCCGTCCGCTGCTTGAACCGTCCACCGCCATGCTCGCCAAGGTGAAAGAACGGTTGGGTAATAGCAAAGCTCTGATTGGTGTTGGCGGTGTGGATAGTGCCCAGGCCGCACGCGCCAAGCTGGAAGCAGGCGCTGATCTTGTGCAGCTTTACACCGGCTATGTGTTCAAAGGCCCGGGGCTGATCGGCGAGATTCTGGAAGGCCTCGACAAAGGTTGAGGTCTCGACAGGACCCGCGAAGCAGCCTAATCGTCGTTCAACGATGAAATCAGCCCAAAGGGGCGGACACTTGGCACGCGATAGCGATGACGCGACTCCAATTGAGGGGCGCGACGCGCTGGTGGGTTATCTGGCAGGCGGCGAGAAACCGCCATCGGACTTCCGGATCGGCACCGAGCACGAGAAATTTCCCTTCACCCTCAAAAACCATGCACCAGTGCCCTACGAGGGCCCTGGTGGCATCGAGCAGCTCCTTCGTGGGATGGAAGGTCTTTTGGGCTGGGAGCCCATCCTGGACGAGGGGCGCATTATTGGCCTTGCCGATCCGACGGGTGGTGGCGCCATCAGCTTGGAGCCGGGCGGCCAGTTTGAGCTGTCGGGTGCGCCGCTCGATAATCTCCACCAGACTTGCTCGGAGGTGCACGCGCATCTCGCCCAGTTGCGCGAGATCGCTGAACCCTTAGGCGTGGGGTTCTTGGGCCTTGGCATGTCGCCGGTTTGGTCGCTGGATGAAACGCCGCGCATGCCCAAATCGCGCTATGCGATCATGACCAACTACATGCCCAAGGTTGGCACGCGCGGCCTCGACATGATGTACCGCACGGCGACCATTCAGGTGAATCTCGACTTTGCATCAGAGGCCGACATGGTGCGCAAGATGCGCGTTGGTCTGGCGCTCCAGCCGGCGGCAACGGCGCTGTTTGCCAACTCACCCTTCAATGATGGCGAACCCAACGGCCTGCAATCGGCGCGTGCCCATATCTGGCTCGACACCGACAATGACCGCTCCGGCGGCCTGCCCGAAGCGTTCGAACCGGGCTTCGGTTACGAGGCCTATGTCGATTGGGCACTCGACGTGCCGATGTACTTCATTAAGCGCGGATCTACCTACCATGATGTGGCGGGCACTTCGTTCCGCGATCTGATGGCCGGCAAACACCCCGCGCTGCCGGGCGAGCGGGCTACGCTGTCAGACTGGACCAACCATCTTTCCACCTTGTTCCCGGACGCGAGGCTGAAGCGCTACATCGAAATGCGCGGCGCCGATGGCGGCCCTTGGGCGCGCATCTGCGCCTTGCCGGCGCTATGGGTTGGGCTGATGTATGATGAGGGTGTTCTCGCAGAGGCCGAAGCCCTGGTCATGGACATGACCGCCGAGGAACGTGCTCATTTGCGTGAGAGTGTTCCAAGCCAAGGCCTTAAAGCTCCTTGGCGCGGCGGCACGGTTCAGGATTTGGCGCGCGAGATTGTGGCGCTGGCTGCCAAGGGATTGAAGGCCCGCGCCCGTCAGAACCCGACCGGCAATGATGAGAGAATTTTTCTCTCAACCCTGGAAGAGGTGGTCGAAACCGGCCGTACGCCAGCGGACATTCTTTTGGAGCATTACAAGGGCGATTGGGAAGGCGACCTAGACCGCATTTTCAAGAAGTTCGCCTATTAGCGGTCGTTGAGCGCCCGCCAGCCAATGTCACGCCGGCAGAAGCCTTCCGGCCAGTCGATCTGGTCAATCGCGGCATAGGCTTTGTCGCGTGCTTGCTGCAGCGTTGAGCCACGCGCGGTGACATTGAGCACACGACCGCCACTGGCACGCAGTGTGCCGTCCTCATCGCGGCTTGTGCCGGCATGGAAAATCATCACATCCGGATCGCTCATCTCCGGCAGGCCAATGGTTGATCCCTTGCCGTAAGAGCCGGGATAGCCCTCTGTCGCCATCACAACGGACATCACCGGATCGCTGTTCCAGGTGATATCAGCACTGCCAATGTCACCCTCCGCGCAGGCGTGCAGCACCTTTGCCAGATCGCCGTCAAAGCGCATCATCAGCACCTGGCACTCCGGATCGCCGAACCGCGTGTTGAATTCGATGAGCTTCGGTCCGTCCTCGGTGATCATCAGGCCCGCAAAGAGAACGCCTTTGAACGGCGTTCCCTTTGCCGCCATCGCATCGACCGTCGGCTGCACGATCTCCGCCATGGTGCGCTCCACCATGGCATCGCTCATGATAGGCGCCGGCGCATAGGCCCCCATGCCGCCGGTGTTGGGGCCGGTGTCACCCTCGCCAACGCGCTTATGGTCCTGTGCCGCGCCGAAGAACACCGCCCGTTCGCCGTCACACAGCGCAAACAGGCTGGCTTCTTCGCCTATCAGGCATTCTTCGATCACCACCCGCGCACCAGCCTCACCGAACGCGCCATCGAAACAGGCCGATACGGCTGCGCGCGCCTGATCCATGGTTTCGGCAACCGTCACGCCCTTGCCGGCAGCCAGCCCGTCGGCCTTGATAACGATCGGCGCAGTCTGGCCGTCCAGATAGGCCAGCGCCGAGGCTTCTTCGTCGAAAACTGCATAGGCTGCTGTGGGGATGCCGGCCTCGTCGCACAGTTCTTTGGTGAAGGTCTTCGACCCTTCCAGCTGGGCTGCGGCCTGATTGGGTCCAAACGCAGCCGTGCCGCTGCCTTCAATGTCATCAACCATGCCGGCGCCCAATGGTGCTTCCGGTCCGACGACCACAAGGTCCACCGCTTCCAGCGCGCAAAAGTCGGTGACCGCTTCAAAGTCAGTGATGTCCATCGGAACCGACCGCTCAATCCCGCCATTGCCGGGCGCGCACCACACATGATCGACCGAAGGCGAGCGCTCCAGCGCCCAGGTGAGCGCATGTTCCCGTCCGCCCACACCGATCACCAGAATGCGCATGCCGGACCCCTTTGTCGCCGAAACCTTGCGTTTGCCCGCCTCGCTTGCCACATGCGGGGCGGATCGCGTGTCAGCGAGGGGAGACCAAACATGTCCGGTTCCGTCAACCGCTTCCTTGGCGGGTCACCGCTTGGCGTGGTGTTCAAGCTGGTGATCGTCTCGCTTTTGGTTGGCATCGTGCTGTCGGCCCTTGGTCTGACGCCTATGGCGCTGGTGCAAGGCGTCATCGACTTCTTCCATCGCCTTTGGACGCTTGGCTTCGATGCGCTTGGGCAGTTTGGCGATTGGCTCATTCTGGGCGCGACGCTGGTGATCCCGGGCTGGCTTCTGATGCGCGTGCTGGAGGCCGGCAAGCGATAGACAAGCAAGACCAGGAAAAGTGGGTACCAGTTTTCCGTCTGGGCTTGCGATCAAAAAAAGCTAAAGAAACTACGCCATCACCCGATGGATGGTCCCATGCCGCACGCCAAGTGCATCATGATCTGGGCCGTAGGCGCCGCCGATAACGCCGGCAATCGGCAAGCCCCGCGACCGCACCGCGTCCACGACGAACCGGTCGCGCTCGGCCAGCCCTTCATCGCTCATGGCAAGCCGGCCAAGCTTGTCGTCCCGATGCGGATCGACGCCGGCATTGTAGAAAACGATGTCTGGGCCAAAGGCATCAAGCGCGCGCGGAACCGCCACCTTCACAATGTCCAGATAGGCCGCATCGTCTGTGCCGTCCGGCAAGGCAATGTCGACATCGCTTTCCGCCTTTTCGGTCGGGTAGTTGTTTTCACCGTGGATGGAGAGCGTCATCACGCTGGTATCCTCGGCAAAGCTCCGCGCCGTGCCATCGCCCTGATGGACATCAAGATCGATGATCAGCGCGCGCTCAACATCGCCATCGGCCTGCATCACCCGCACGGCGACCGCCACATCGTTGAAGACGCAGAAACCGGCACCATGCTCAAAACGCGCATGGTGGCTGCCGCCTGCCGTGTTGGCGGCCATGCCATGCTCTAAGGCCAGCTTGCCGGCAAGCACCGTGCCGGCTGTAGCAAGCCGCCCGCGCCGACCGACCTCTTCGGTCATCGGCAGGCCAATTTGCCGTTCGATCTCGCGCGGCACCCGGCCAGCATTCACAGCATCGATATAGGCGGCCGCATGGCCAAGGCGCAGCCAACCCTCCGGTGCTTCTCTCGGCTCGTGGAAGCCGTTCGGCGCCAACCCTTGCGACTCCAAATGTTCAGCTAGCGCCCCGAACTTGCGCATTGGGAAGCGGTGCCCTTCCGGCATCGCAGCGACATAACCGGGGTGGTGGACAATGGGTAGGGTTGGAGAACGCGGTGCCATCGCGCGGGGATATAGGAAAGAAACAGGGCGCGTGAAGAGCAGGTGGGCCGTCGGCCGGCCTGCCCTTCACCGCCGTTTTTTTGGTTCACTCGCCCCAAAGTTCCGTTTCGGGGTGGAACTGCGACCAGGCAAACCAGAAGGCTTGGTGGCTGCCAACGTCGCTGCCATCCACATCGACCGCGCGGATACCGCCTGCGTCCAGCTCCAGGCGGATGTTCTCCACCATGATGTCCTCGCCGGAGAGCAAGGCGGCCATAGCCGGTGCGCGCTGGAAGGCCCAGGGCGTGCCGGACTCTGCGATGACCCCGATGATATCTTCATGCACCGGCAGGCGCGGGTCGACATCGCCGACGGGGAAAATCGGACCGTTGGCATCGCGGCCATTGCGGAAATCAGGGTTGCGGCCCAGGGCGTAGCGTTCCGTCAAGACCGTGGTCCCAGGGTGCGCTTCTTTCCAGGTGCCCCAATCGGTGGTGACAACGGTCGCCTGGTCCAGCACCAGTCCGATCTCAGCCAAGGGGCCGGTCACGGCATCGCCGCGGAAGGTGTCGAAGACCGAGCTTGAGGTGATGTCGTACATGACCTTGTTGGAACGGATCAGATGACCTGAGGTGCGCAAAACCGGGCGCTCTACGCCTTCAGGCAAGCCATCGGTGAAATAGGCCTGGGCCGCTCCGCACAGCGTGCAGTAGGGGATGCCAAGATCGCGGCCGCCAAGCGTATCATTGACCATCTCGCGCACTTCCATGATCTGGCGCGGATAGGCGCGATACTCGCCATTCACCTCGATGCCAAAGACAATATCGTCGTCCGCTGGCCAGGTGGCGTCAGCAGCGCTCACGACCTCAGGATTGTCGGCAGCCGGAATGCAGTTGCACGGGTCGTCAGTGGTGTCGAACGGCCGGGCGTCGATCAACACCCCGCCCCAGGAGACATGACGCCAGTCGATATCGCCTTCGACCATCAAGTCTTCCCAGCCCGGAACGAAACCGGTGAAGATGGCGCGCTTGAAGTTCAGATAGCCCGGAAAGGCCGGCACGTCCCAGGCGATCAGATGGTCGGTCGTGCGGCCCCACTGATTGCGTGCCTGCAGCTCGATGCCCAGGAGCTGCGAGGCGGCGTCTGCCAAGTCCCGATCAAAGGATGTGTTGAAGGCAAAGCGCATCATGTCGGCGATAACCCAAACCACCCGTGGGTCGCCGGCCTGAACGACCTGTTCCCGCGCTTCAGCCTGATCGCTGCGCCAACGTCTTGTCTGGAAGAATTCGATGAAGGCGGTCCCAAGCGCCTCTTCCAACTCCTGGGAAATCGGGCCTTCGGGAATAGGCGGCGGTGTTCCGAACCGTTCGATGACCTGGGCCGACAATTCTCGCGTTCCCGCATCCTGCGCGGCCACGAAGGACACGTGCAGGGAAAAGCAGGCGATGAGGAATGGTGGAAGCACCCGTTGGGTGAGAAATCGCAGGATCATGGCGGCAAATCCTTGGACAAACGGCGGTTCCCCAAGGGTTACCACGCGCCTGAAGGTGGCCTGCTTCACCAAGGATCACGATTTGATCAGCTTGGCTCTATGGCGGCGACGGAAACTGGTTGTCCGGTGCCCATTTCCCATCCCTCAAAAACCACCTAAGCCTGCCAGGTGATGACCACCCCCCAAGACCCCTCACCAATGACGTCAAACACCCAAGCGCCGGATTTCGACGTCACACACCGCTCGGTCTTCGCTATCGCCGCGCCGATGACGCTTGCCTACATCTCAACACCATTGGTGGGCCTTGCTGACACTTGGACCATCGGGCAGCTTGGCGATGCCGCGTTGATTGGCGCGATTGCTGTTGGCGGCGTCATCTTTTCCATCCTGTTTGCGACCATGAACTTCCTGCGCTCGGGCACCACCGGTCTAGTCGCCCAGGCCTTTGGTGCTCGTCGCACGCGCGAAGAGATCGCGATCCTTTTCCGCGCGCTGGTGATCGCCATCCTCGTTGGGGTTGCCGCAATACTGCTGCAGACGCCCCTCTTGCAGGTAAGTCTGTGGTTTATCGGCGGTACGGAGCGCGTTCAGGACGCGGTGGTGATCTATTTCTCGGTACGCATTCTGGCCGCGCCGCTTATCCTCTCCAACTATGCGATCCTGGGGTACTTTCTGGGGCGCGGCGAAGCGATGACCGGTCTTGCGCTTCAGACCGTCCTCAACCTCACCAACATCGCACTCAACATCTGGTTCGTCCTTTACCTCGATTGGGGCGTGGTGGGCGTCGCGTTCGCCAGCGTGCTGGGGGAACTTGCTGCGGTGCTGGTCGGCGCGGCACTCATCGCTTGGCGATTGCGCCGGGGACCAAGACCTTCCCTTGCTGAGGTGGCGGATCGAACCGAACTCTTCCGCATGATGGGCGTGAACCGCGACATCATGATCCGCTCTTTTGCTCTGCTTTTTGCTGTAGCGACCTTCACCCGCCAGTCTGCCCAGCAAGGCGAGGTGGTGCTCGCCGCGAACGCCATTTTGGAGAAGTATTTCCTGCTTGCCAGCTACTTCTTGGATGGGCTGGCGACAGCGGCTGAGCAACTGGCCGGGCGGGCTGTTGGCGCCCGACGGCGCAGGCCGTTTGTGCGCACGGTGAAACTTGCCGGATTGTGGTCTGGTTTGCTGGCATTGGCGGCGACGCTGGTTTTTCTCGCAATAGGAGGGCCGGTCATCAACGCCATGACGCCGGCAGAAGACGTGCGCGCGGTGGCGATGACATTTCTCTTTTTTGCTGCCTTGTCGCCCATGGCCGGCGCGGGCGCGTTCCTGATGGACGGCGTTTACATCGGTGCGACCTGGACCCGCGATATGCGCAACATGATGCTGGCCTCGCTGGCGCTGTTTTTAGTCGCCGCCTACACACTGACGCCGGCGTTTGGAAACACCGGGCTCTGGATCAGCTTCCTGCTGTTCCTTGGCCTGCGCGGTGTGACGCTCGGCCTGATGCTTCCCCGGAGGATACGCGAGACCTTTGGGCCCGATCAGCCCCAGTCCCCTGCCACCATTTGAACGGCAGCGAGCGCTGCCACCGCCGCTGTATCGGCCCGTAGGATGCGCGGCCCGAGCGCGATCGCGCGGGTAAAGGGTAGGGCGAGTAGCTGCTCGCGCTCCGCTGGTGAAAAGCCGCCTTCCGGTCCGATGAGCAGACCCAAGGGTTTGCCTCTCAGATCAGCCAAGGCGTCAGCCGGGTTCGTGACCTCGGCCTGTTCATCGCAGAAGATGAGCGTGCGCTCTGTCGGCCAATCAGCGAGCATCTGATCAAGCGCTTGCGGCTCGTTCAGCGACGGAACGGCCAGGACGCCGCATTGTTCGGCGGCCTCGACGAGATGAGCACGCAGTTTGTCGGTCCGCAGCTTAGGGGTTTGCGTGTGATCGGTGATCACGGGCATCAGCCGACCGGCGCCCATTTCCACCGCTTTCTCCACCAGCCAGCCCAGCCTATCCTTTTTGATCGGCGCAAAGCAGAACCACAGATCGTTGAGCACCGTCTGCGGACGCGTCTGCTCCAGCATCTGCAAAGCCCCAGCCCGTTTGGACCGCCGCTCAACCTCGATCCGCCATTCGCCATCGCGGCCATTAAAGGCGAGCAGTTTCGCGCCAGTTTCCATGCGCAGCACCGTCAGCAGGTAATGCGCCTGCTCGTCGGTCAGCGGCACAGTGGAACCTGCCGCAAGATCGGCCTCGATGAACAGACGCTGGCTTGTGAAATCAACTCTTGGCGGCACACGAACCTCGCGAGGGTAAAGGCATTGTCTTGTTTCGAATCGGTGGGCCTGCAAGGGTGCTTTGATGACCGATCAGGCCGCCACCAACACGCCGGAATACTCCGTCAGCGAGATATCGAGCGCCGTCAAGCGCACGGTGGAGGATGCGTTCGGCTATGTGCGCGTGCGCGGCGAGCTGGGGCGGGTCAGCCGCCCCGCGTCCGGCCATGTCTATACCGACCTGAAGGATGACCGCGCGGTGCTATCCGCCGTCATGTGGAAGGGCACGGCGCAAAAGCTCACCTTCAAGCCCGAAGAAGGGTTGGAGGTGATCGCCACCGGGCGCATGACGACCTTTCCGGGGCAGTCGCGCTATCAGCTGGTGATTGACCGCATCGATCCCGCCGGCGTTGGCGCACTGATGAAGCTCTTGGAGGAGCGCCGCAAAAAGCTCGCTGCCGAGGGCCTGTTTGCCGAGGATCGCAAGAAGGCGTTGCCCTTCCTGCCCAAGGTGATCGGCGTGGTGACCTCGCCAACCGGTGCGGTGATCCGCGACATTCTCCATCGCCTGTCGGATCGCACGCCCGCCCATGTGCTCGTCTGGCCGGTGCGCGTGCAAGGCGAGACGAGCGCCAAGGAGGTGGCCGCCGCCATCCATGGCTTCAACGCGCTGACGCCGGTCTCCGACCCACCCCGTCCGGATGTGCTCATCGTCGCGCGCGGTGGCGGCTCGCTGGAAGATCTGTGGGGCTTCAACGAGGAGATCGTCGCCCGGGCGGCCGCTGAGAGCGACATTCCGCTCGTATCTGCCGTGGGTCATGAAACCGATTGGACCCTGATCGACTACGCCGCCGATGTCCGCGCGCCGACACCTACCGGGGCTGCCGAGATGGTCGTTCCGGTGAAAGCGGACCTGTTGCTCACCGTTGACGATCTTGCCCGCCGGTTGACAGCCTCCGCCCTGCGCGGGGTTGAGACGCGGCGTCGCGATCTAAGGTCGCTGGTGCGTGCTCTGCCACAGGCAGACAATCTGCTTACCCAGCCGCGCCAAAGGCTCGATCAGGCGACCCTGCGCCTCAGTCAGGCGCTCATTGAAGGCACGCTCAAGCAGCGCGCCCGGCTCGCCCGGCAGACCGCGCGCATCACGCCGCGCCTCATCACGGTCGGCCTTCAGGAAAACCAACGTACGCTGCTGGTGCAGGGCTCTGCGCTGATCCGAGCGTTCAGTGATGGCCGCCGCCGGCAGGATGAGAAGCTCGCCAGCCTTGGCGCGCGTGTGACGCCGCGTGCCGTGGAGCGGCTGGTGGGCGAGGGGACACGTAACCTTGCCCAGCTCGATCAGCGCTTGCAGCGCGCCGTTAAGCAGTCCGTCGCCAAGCGACAGGACCAGATCGCCCAGCGCGCCAAGCTTTTGGATGCGTTCAACTACCGTCGGGTGCTGGATCGTGGATTTGCGGTCGTCCGTGCTCGCGACGGCGATCCGCTGCGCAGCGTCGAGGCGCTCGATGCTGCCGGCGCCGTGACCATCGAAATGCGCGATGGTACCCGCGACGCAGTCGTTGGGGCAGATGGCAGTGCAGCCGCCTCCAGGACACCAAAACAGCCAAAGTCCAAACGTGTGATCGACGCTCGGCCCAAGCCGAGGCAGGAAAGCCTTTTCGATTAAGGCGTTAGCGGTGCCAACACGACGCCGATCCGTCGCATGAACAACCGACACATTGCCATCCATCCGGCCCAGCGAAGACAACAGCGCCGCATGTGAAAGGGGCCGGCTCTGATGGAAAGGACGGCCCCTGGCTGACCAATGGGGCGCAAAACGGCATGACGGAACTGGGCGGTCACGACGATCTTTTTCTCGGGGTGGACGCCGGCTCATCGGTGCTCAAAGCGGCCCTGTTTGACCGCGACGGCACGCTGACAGCATCCGCCAGCCGCCCGACACCGCGTACCCATCCGCAGCCCGCCTGGGTGGAGGTTGACCCTGCCGCCTGCCTCGATGCGCTTGATGCCGTGCTGCGCGAACTGGTGGATGCGTGCGGCGCGCCGCAGCGGATCAAAGCAGTGGGCTTCAGCGCTGCGATGGTCGGCGCTTGGCTGCTCGATGACATGGGGCAGGTTCTGCGGCCTGGCATCAACTGGGAGGACAGCCGCAGCCAGGAGATGCTGGACCAGATGCAGGCGGAGCGACCGACGCTCTACAGCGAGATTTTTGCCATCTCCGGCTCGGTACTGCAGCAGGGATGCACCCTGCCGGTTGTCGCTTGGCTACGAGATAATGAACCGGCTGTGCTGGCGAAGACGGACCATATCGTCACCTACAAGGATGTGCTGCGCCATCATCTAACCGGCGTGGTGGCAAGTGAGCGCAGCGAGGCGGCCGTGATGCCGGGCGACGCGCGAACGCAGGATCACAGCGCCGCCCTGCACAGCCTGTTCGGTTTTGACTGATTCTCCCATCTCTTCCCCAAGCCTCTGGCCTCCAACGTGGCCGCCGGCGCGGTGACCACCGAAGCGTCTAAGCGAACGGGCCTGGTCGAAGGAACGCCGGTCGTCGCGGGCGTAGGGGATGTGATTGCCAATGTCCTTGGGGCAGGCGGGCTCAAGGAAGGCGCGGCCACGGCCATTTTGGGCACCACCTGCATGGTCGGCGTCACGCACGCCAAGCCGGTCTTCGAACCGGTAGACCTTGGACTATTGTTTTCCCTGCCACAGCAGCGCTGGTACCGCGCGATGGTGAACGTGGCTGGAACCAGCAATCTGGATTGGGCGCTGTCCATGGTCGCGCCCGAGTTCCTTGAGGGTGCAGACCGGTTTGATCGGTTGACGGCGCGGCTTTCCGCCGTTCCTCCCGGCGCAAACGGTGTGACCTACCTGCCTTATCTCAGCGAGCGCGGCATCGTCGCTCCAGTCGCCGCTGCCCCTGCGCGTGCCCAGTTCAGCGGCCTGCATGCCGG
>JBHJIX010000091.1:0-12605 GCA_050043025.1 Cohaesibacteraceae bacterium | reverse complement strand
GCTTCAGGTGGAAATCGAGGGCCGGCTCCCCTGGGCGCGCAACGGCGCGGAGGCGGGGTAGGCCCCCCGCCACCTTTGCGTTCTGTCTAAGCCGACGCCTTCCGCGCCAAACGCGCCTGATGCAGCAGTGGCTCGGTGTAGCCAGATGGCTGTTCCCCGCCCTTGAAACCCAGGTCGCAGGCGGCCTTGAAGGCGATGCCGTCATAGCCGGGCGCCATCGGCTGGTAGAGCGGGACGCCGGCATACTGCTCGTCCACCACGGCGGCCATGCGCTTCATGACGTACATCACCTCATCCTCGGTGACGACGCCATGGGTCAGCCAGTTGGCCATGTGCTGGGAGGAGATGCGCAGCGTGGCGCGGTCATCCATCAGGCCGACATTGTTGATGTCCGGAACCTTGGAGCAGCCGACGCCCTGATCCACCCAGCGGACCACATAGCCCAGGATGCCCTGCGCGCTGTTTTCCAACTCGGCTATGATCTCGTCGGGCTGCCAGTTCGGACGGTCAGCAAGCGGGATGGTGAGAATATCGTCCAGCGAAGCCATGCCGCGGCCCTTCAGCTCCGCCTGGCGGGCCTGCACATCGACCTCATGATAGTGGGTGGCGTGCAGCGTCGCCGCCGTCGGGGAGGGCACCCAGGCGCAGTTGGCGCCGGCTTTCGGGTGGCCGATCTTCTGCTCCAGCATGGCGTTCATCAGGTCGGGCATCGCCCACATGCCTTTGCCGCTCTGCGCCTTGCCGGGCAGGCCACAGGCAAGGCCGACATCCACGTTACGGTCCTCATAGGCTGAGATCCATTCGGTCGCCTTCATGTCACCCTTGCGGCGCATGGCGCCGGCCTGCATGGAGGTGTGCATCTCATCGCCGGTGCGATCGAGGAAGCCGGTGTTGATGAACACCACGCGGTGCTTGGCAGCGCGAATGCACTCTTTCAGGTTCACCGTCGTGCGGCACTCCTCATCCATGATGCCCATCTTCAGCGTGTAGGCGGGCAGGCCGAGCTTTTCTTCCACCGCGCCGAACAGATCGTTGGCGAAGGCGACTTCCTCTGGCCCGTGCATTTTCGGCTTCACGATGTAGACCGAGCCGGCGGCGGAGTTGCGCTTGGTGTGCGTCTCATCCTTGGCAAGGTCGTGCATGGCGATCATGGAGGTGCAAAGCCCGTCGAGAATGCCCTCGGGGATTTCGTTGCCCTCGCCGTCGAGCACGGCAGGCGTGGTCATCAGGTGACCGACATTGCGGATCAGCATCAAGGAGCGGGTCTTGACCATGAAGGGCGAGCCATCGGGCGCTTTGTATTCAAAGTCGCCATAGAGCTTTCGGGTGATGGTCTTGCCGCCCTTTTCCAGCGTCTCTTCCAGATCGCCTTTCATCAGGCCGAGCCAGTTGCGGTAGGCGAGCGCTTTGTCTTCCCCATCGACGGCGGCGACTGAATCCTCGCAGTCCATGATGGTGGAAACGGCGGCTTCCAGATTGATGGTGGCGATGTTCGCCTTGTCGGCTTTGCCGATGGGGTTTTCGGCGTCGAAGATGATTTCGAAGTAGAGATTGTTGTTTTGGAAGAGCAGCATGGACGGCGCCATCGGGTCGCCGTGGAAACCTTTGAACTTCTCTGGCTCTTTCATCTCTGTCACGGTGCCGTCTTCCAGCGTCGGCACCAAACGATCATGGGCGACAACGTAGGTTGCGACATCGGCGTGGCTGCCCACTTCCAGCGGGATAACCTTGTCGAGGAACTCACGGCCCCAGGCGATGACACGCGCGCCGCGCGCTTCGTCGTACCCCTTGCCGCTCGGCAGGTCGCCCATGGCATCGGTGCCATAGAGCGCGTCGTAAAGGTTACCCCAGCGCGCGTTGGCGGCATTCAGCGCATAGCGCGCGTTCATGATCGGAACGACGAGCTGTGGTCCAGCGATAGAGGCGATCTCCGGATCGACATTGCTTGTTTCAACCGAAAAGTCCGGCCCCTCAGGCACCAGATAGCCAATCTCAGACAGGAACGCCTTGTAGGCGGCCATGTCGATCGCCTGGCCGCGGCTCTCTTTGTGCCAAGCATCGATCTTTGCCTGGATATCGTCGCGCTTTGCCAGCAAGGCTTTGTTGCGCGGGCCGTAGTCGCGCAGCAAGTCGGCGAGCGCTTGCCAGAAGCCATCTGCCGTTACGCCGGTTCCCGGTAGAGCATCCTTTTCGATCAGGGCGCATAGGGTGTTTTCGACCTTCAGGCCGGCTCGTTCGGCGTAGGAGAAAGATGCGCTGACATCGGCCATGGTCGAAACTCCGTGATTGGCACTTTTGGGGATTGTGACCGGGAACTTAAAGCCAGCCGGCGACCGGTCAATGTGGCTTGGCGATCTTTCACCTTTTCCATTGCGTCATCAATCCGCGTGGTTCTCTCCAACCTTTCAGCCTTTGAGGTTTCAATTAGCCGGGTAAGTGCCGATTTCCGGTGTCTATGCTCTTGGTTCTGTAACGGAGGTTGAAGCCAATCTACGCGTGTTTACTAAAGGTTTAGCCGATGCCGTTTAACTGCCCCCGACATGCAGATCGATTGCGCGCCCCTCGATATAATGGTCGTGGACGATTCCGCTTATATGCGAAGGATCGTTTCTGCGATGCTGCGCGGCTTTGGCGCGCGCCGCATCCATGAGGCTGAAGATGGCGCGGATGCGCTTGAGAAAATCGAGATTCAGCCGCCGGACCTTCTGATCTTGGATTGGGTCATGCCGGTGCTGGATGGGGCGGAACTTGTGAAACTGATCCGCAATCCGGACCACATGTGCGCTTACATCCCGATCATCATGCTTTCGGGCCATACCGAGCGCAGTCGGGTTCTGTCGGCTTCAAAGATCGGCGTGAACCATTTTCTTTCAAAGCCGGTTTCTGCCAAGTCGCTTTATCTGCGCATGGCCGATTGCATTCTCCATCCGCGCAAATTTATCCGCACCGAAGACTATTTCGGGCCGGAGCCGCGCGAGACCGATCATGCCAACACGCGGCCTATGTTGGGCGTGCTGCTGGATGATGATGATGGTGCGGAGGCCATGGTCTGACGACCAGCTCTGCGGCGGCCTAACTGTCTTGCTAACCTGTCCGTTCCAATTCGCTTACAATCCAAAGGCGGCAAGCCTTTGCACTGTCACCGACGCAGGATGACAAGCGCTCCATCGCCATTGGCGCAAGCGGTGAGCCCTTGGAACGTCTCACCCGCTATGGTCAGCGCATGTGCAAGCTCTGCTCGCACCCCCTTGGAGTAAGCCTCTTTGAGCGTATCGCAGAATGGCGGTTCAAGGAGCTGGGGTGCGCAGTCCGACAGTTGCAGATGGCGCAGCGATCGGAACTTGAACAGCGCGGTTGCCGCCTCGTTGGTACGCAGCAATTGAGCGTCGGTCGGGTCATTGTTCTGTCCGCGGATCATTCGGATAACGATCACTGGGTCATCAATGCTTTGCAGCATGGCTCCGACCAGGGAGTCGCGCATATCGATGGCTTCAAGAACGGTGATGAGGTTGATTTGCTCGGCATCGTCAATGGCCGGCAAGATAAGGCGTCGCCAGCTTGCCACCGCCGTCGTGGCCAGAGCCGATGAGAAGGTCAGAAGTGGTTTTTGCGTGTTGAATACCCGTTCATAGCACTCACGAAAAAACGAAAAGGCGAGCCCGCGATTTTCCGAGACGCGGCGACCGGTCATCGTGAAGCCAACCATGCTTTCGATCTCGGCGCCGTAATGGGTGTAGAGAAAGTCTCCGTCGGGCAGGGCGAGCAAACGGCTGGACCACGCATCAAGGCCCATGGTGCGGTCTGCGCATAGTTCGCTGACCTGTGGCGGGCGTGTTCCGCTCTCTTGGCGCAATGTTTCGTAGCGAGAGAAGAAGGTGTGAACCCGTCCGCGCGGCAGTTGCGCTTCCAGATCCTGATCAAATACACGCGTATGGAGTGGCATGCCTCACCTTCAAGCACTCGTTATTAGGGTAATTGCATTGATTACACTCTAAAGGTGTTTTGCCTGTTAACGACCGTTGTGGTTCGACCAAAAAAAAGGTGCCGTTACGGCACCTTACAGGATCCAAGGGAGGAGTGAGCGATCATCGCTCCGTTGATCGGCGATGGCCGATCAACACCAGCATAGTCCCACAGAAAGAGATAGGTTTGCAGTCGGAAGAGTGCGATCCGTAGCGCTGCGAACCGCCGAAGGCCTTACGACCAAACGGTGGCGACAAAGGTTGCAAAGGTGTTGGGCTTTTGACAGGGCCGGCAACCGCCAACCAGGCGGGTGATCACCGACAGCTAATCGTGACAGCTTGCGAGCTTAGATGACTTTGAGGTCGTTTTCGCTGGCGCGTGGCATGCCCATGCCGGAGCTGCGGCTTTTTTCGGCTGCAACGGGTGCATCAACCGGTGCCTTCTCGGCTTCAGTCCTGGTGGCCTTTTTTGCCTTGTTGGCTGCCGGTTTGCCGGAGGCCGTTGCCGCACTCAGTTTGGCATCTGTTGCGGCGGCTTTGGCACGCTGACCGCTGACAGCCACCTTTTTCGGCTCTGTGCTCTCGGTTTCAGCCTTCGAAGCCTTTGCAGCCGCGGTCGTGGCGCGCTTGCTGGGACTTGTCTTGTTGTCGGCCGTGGTTGCGGTCTTGGTCGTCTTGGCGCGCGACTTGGGAGCTGGCTTGGCGGCGGTCTTGGCGGTCCGTGTGGTCGTGCCGGTTTGCTTGCGGCTGCGCAGGCGTTCACGCGCTTCAACCAGCGAGGTCACAAGGCTGCTATCTTTGCCTTCCTCGGCGGCTTCGTCGAGCAGCGCATTGATGCGGCCTTCGCGGTCCTTGTCGATGCTGGCGGTCGCCGTCAGAGAAGCGGTCATGGCGTCGATGGAGGCGCGCAGGGTTTCAAGCTGATCGGCATTGGCGACCGGATCAAACGCTGCCTTATCGTCATTGGCGCCGGCCGGCATGTTGGTGTCAGGATCGGAGACAAGACGGTCATCATCGGTCACGGCGACCAGATGCGGTGCTGGCGGTGCGACCATGGTGCGGTCACCTTGCAGAGCGCCTTCAAGTTCAGCGATGCGGCCTTGCAGTGAATCGCGCTCGGCATTGAAATCGGCCTTGGCGGCGGCAACCGCTTCATTGTCGTCGCGTGCCTCCAGAAGCAGGCGGGCGCGGGCGGCGGAGGCCGCCGCTGCATTTTTGTCTGAGCGCAGCTGGCGCACGGTGTCGCGCAGATTTTCGATCTGGGCGCGCGCCATGGCAGCAGCACCGCCGGTCTGAGCCAACTCTTCCACCAGCGCAGGGTCATGCTCGCCGGCCATCGAGGCGGCAAGTTCGGACCGCAAATCTTCATTTTCCCGCGTCAGGCGATGCACATCATCCTCGCGCATCATCAAGTCCTGGCGGGCGTCGTTGAGGTCCTGACGCATGTCGCCAAGTTCATTGCGCCTGCGAGCCAGGACATCTTCCTGCTCACGCAGGCGCTCGCGTGTGGTGTTGAGCGTATCGGACAGCTCCAGAAGTGATGCCTCAGTGTCATTGCGCTCTGACAAGGCAATGGCCGAAGAGGACGACATCTGGTCAGCCATCAAGCGAGCTTGGGCCGACATTTGGCGCTCACGCTCCAGCGCGCGTTCCAACTCACGAATGCTGACAGCAGCGCGCGCCTGGGCGCCGGCGATACGTGCCTCGAAAGCGCGCAGCGTCTCAGGCCGATCACGCTCCATCCTCGCCCGTGTCAACCGGACCGCTCGTACCCAAACCAGCCGGCAGGCAATCATGCCCACCAAGCTTGCAAGGAAGAAACCGAGGGCGAAGACGAACGAGTCTGCTACTGTCACGACACAATACCTCAGGACCGCAATAGGCCCACTGTCATGCATCATGCGCAGTGACGCAAGGGCATGGTTGATTAAAGCTTAACGCGGTTTGGAGATCGTGATGTGACAGATATCACGTGATGTCCATAGCGGTTGCGAAGCGCAGGACATCAGGGTCCGGATCGTGCTGAAACCGGAACGATTGTGAGACGGTTTTGAAACGATTGAGAGACGGCGTCTCGCTGCCGGACCGATCCGGTGAAACCCGTTTTCCGCTTAGAACGGGTTCCACGTCGGATTGCGGGTGAACTTCAGGTAGCCGACATTCACGCCAAGGCGCGCGCCGATGCCAGCACGGATAGGTGCGACTACCACTTGGGCTGACTGGTTGGCCGATACCGACAGACCACCAACCAGGAAGGCCGACCCACTGACACCTGGGAAGCGCTGATACATGGTGTCCAACGTTGGCAAATTGTAGACCAGGACCATGGTGCGCGTGCCGTCGCCGCCAACGTCAAAGCCGATGGATGGGCCCTGCCAGTACACCCGGTGATTGCCGGCGTTGCGGGTGTACAAAATGCCCTCGCCGTAGCGCAGGCCGCCGAAGAAAGCAGCGCTTGCCTCTTCGCCCAGAATGTAGCCGTTCGGCTGGCCATACTGCGCGGTGAGCTGCTCCACAACCTGTGCCAGCCCTTGCGCCATGGTGCCGAAGAAGACGTGACCAGAGTCCACCAGCTCCTGGCTTGTGAACCCGCCCTGTGTCCCCTGGGCTTTTGAGGTGCCGGGCATGGCGGACAAAAGGCCGACAGCCATAACGAGAGCCAAAACCAGACGGCCGGCCTTGGTGGACCAGATACCGGTTGCGATGAGGGCTGAGCGGAACGGGGTGCGCATTGCGGCATCTCCGGTGTTTGCGTGTCTGGCGAGCGGGCGAGGTGTGATGTTGATCCTCGATGGGCCGCTTGCCTCTTAACCATCCGGTGAGTGGTCACCGTTAGTGTTGTGCAACGAGTTTGGGCAACAGTGTGACGCCGGTTGGCTTCATCGGTTGCGCCGTCGGGCGACAAGGCCGGGAAGGCCAGGCCGAATTTTGGCCTATAGTGTGCAAACAAGGTGAACGAATGGTTCCCAAAGCGGTGATGCTGAGAGGCAATGTGTTCCAAAGCGGCACGCAGCATAGGTTTGCGCTAGGTTTGGCACTTGTTGCACTTCTCATGCTGACGGCAATGTTGGCGCCAGCGCTTGCAACCGAGCGGATCGTTTCTGATCCCGATCAACGCCTTGCCTTGTACGGCTATGACCCGGTTGCCTATCAGGCCGATGGTGAGCCACGCGTGGGCGGTGAAGAACATGAGCTGATCTATCAGCGCCTGGTCTGGAGGTTCGCCAACCAGGGCAATCACGATGCCTTCGCCGAAGACCCTGAGCGCTACATCCCCGCCTATGGGGGGCATGATCCTTATGCCATTACGCGCGGGGCAGCGCGTGTCGGGCATCCGGAGACCTATGTGGAAATTGGCGGCCGCATTTTTCTTTTTCATTCGCGCGCCAACCTTATTGCCTTCCTGATGGAGGCGGATTTCCATCTTATCGAAGCCGAACAGAATTGGCCGGACGTGCGCCGAACGCTGGCGCCCTGATCGGTCGGTGTCGATCTTTGGCCGGGAACTGGGATGACGGTTCAGCAAGAGCAAGCCCAATCGCCATTGTTTGGTTTCGCTGACATGCAGGCTTGATAAACTGCCGGCGATTCGTGCGGCGCTTTCTTTGCCGACCTGCTTTTTTCATCAATACCGGGCGGCATGTGCCGCACCCCCTGTCGCATTCGTACAAAGGACCATGGGTATGTCATCGTTTACCGAGCCGACGGCAATGGAACTGGCTTCGCTCATTGTCAGCAAGACCTGCCACGACATCATTTCGCCGGTCGGTGCGGCTTCGAGCGCCATGGAGATGTGGACTGAATCGAACGATGAGAGCACGCGCGAGGTCGCCCAGACGCTGATGCAGAAATCAAGCTCCCATGCCGTGCACAAGCTTGCCTTTGTTCGCATAGCTTACGGAGCCTATGGCGATGTGGGCGGTGATGTTGATCTGGGAGAAGCGAAGGATGCTGCCGAGCCTTATCTGACCGATGACCGGACGACATTCACCTGGTCGCTGGAGCGCATGATTGTGCCCAAAACTGTTGCCAGGCTGGTGCTCGGACTATTGGCGCTCGGCAAAGAAGCCATTCCGCGCGGTGGTGCGCTTTCCATCGAGGGTCAGGATATGCCCGGCGCGGCCAAGCTCGCCATTCGCGCCGAAGGGGCCAAGGTGATCATTCCCAATGGCGCCGAAGATGCACTGTCCCTGCGCTTCGGTGACGGCGTCCATGCCCGCAATGTGCATCTCTATCACCTGGTGAAGACAGCCCAAGCCGTTGGCGTTCGCATTGAGCCTGATATGAGTGACGATGCTCTGACGCTGCGGACCATCCCAGCCTAGCGTTGGTTGACGCTACGTCCAATACCTCTAATCCACACAATCAGAAGAGCTTGGAGAGTGGTCCAAGTGGAGATGTCTGGCCGTGGACACTGGCTGGCTCGACCGCCAGTACGTGTTTCAGCTTAAATTAACCCTTCATATTCAAACTTCTTCCCAATGTTCAAGAACCAGAGCGCGACTCCCACGCGTCTGGAGTTAGCCTGAATGACCAATGGTTCGAACGCCATGGTCCAATGAACGGGATGGAAGTATGGACGACCTTCTTCTTGAGTTTCTTACTGAAACCAATGAAAGCCTGGACGTTGTCGACGTCGAACTTGTGAAGTTCGAACAAGACCCAAACAACGCCGAAATTCTCGACAATATCTTTAGGCTCGTCCACACGATTAAGGGCACCTGTGGGTTCCTTGGTCTGCCGCGGCTGGAAAGCCTGGCGCACGCTGGCGAGACATTGATGGGCAAATACCGGGACGGTGCTCCGGTTACCAAGGATGGCGTCAGCCTGATCCTTATGTCGATTGACCGACTGAAGGCCATTCTGGCCGATCTGGAAGCCAACGGATCGGAACCTTCCGGTGATGATCAGGACCTGATCGGTGAGCTCGAGCGCATGGCGCTTGAAAGCGATGCGATCATGGCCGGCGGTGGCGAGGCTGCTGAAGCTGTCGCAGAAGAAGCTGAACCGGAACCCGAACCTGAGCCCGAAGAAGAGCGCGAAGTGCGCATTGGCGAAGTTCCGCTTGATGAGCTTGAGCGCATCTTCCAGGAGACGGAGAGCGATTTCGACGCTGAAGCTGCGGCCAAACAGCAGATGGAAGACGCGCTTGCCGAAGTGAAAGCCAGTTCGGATGGTGATGAGGCTGCGTCCGCAGAAGCCGAGGCACCAGCCTCCGAGGCTGTTCCAGAGCCCGTCAAGGTCGACGCTCCGAAGGCTGAGGCCAAGCCGGCACCAGCCAAGAAGCCGGAGGCCAAGCCAGCGCCAGGCGCTGCGGCCGAAGGCAAGCCATCTGGTGAGAAATCACTGGCCTCACAGTCGATCCGCGTGTCCGTCGATACGCTGGAAAACCTGATGACGATGGTCTCCGAACTGGTGCTGACCCGCAACCAGCTGCTTGAGATCGTCCGTCGCCACGAAGACTCCGAGTTCAAGGTGCCGCTGCAACGCCTGTCCAATGTGACGGCTGAACTGCAAGAAGGCGTCATGCAGACCCGCATGCAGCCGATCGGCAATGCCTGGCAGAAGCTGCCACGCATCGTTCGTGATCTTGCAGGCGAGCTTGGCAAAGACATTGAGCTGGACATGGTCGGTGCGGAGACCGAGCTTGACCGGCAGGTTCTTGATCTCATCAAAGACCCTCTCACCCACATGGTCCGCAACTCCGCTGACCACGGCTTGGAGATGCCGGATGTTCGCGCCTCTCTGGGTAAGCCGGAGAAGGGCACCATCAAGCTTTCAGCTTATCATGAAGGTGGTCACATCATCATCGAGATTGCCGATGATGGTAAGGGTCTGCCGACTGAGAAGCTGAAGCAGAAGGCGATCGCCAACGAGCTTTACACCGAAGCTGAAATCGATCGCATGTCGGAAACGCAGATCCACAAGCTGATCTTCCATCCCGGTCTTTCAACTGCTGAGCAGGTGACGAACGTCTCTGGCCGCGGTGTCGGTATGGATGTGGTGCGCACCAACATCGAAGCCATTGGCGGTACGATTGACCTGAAGAGCCAGGAAGGTCGCGGCACAGTGGTGATGATCAAGATCCCACTGACGCTTGCTATCGTGTCCACGCTGATTGTGGAATCGGCCGGCGAGCGGTTCGCTATTCCGCAACTGGCGGTCATCGAACTTGTGCGGGCACAGAAGGATTCCGAGCACAAGATCGAAACGATCCGGAATACGCCGGTGCTGCGCTTGCGCAACAAGCTTCTGCCTCTGTCACCGCTGTCGCAGCTGTTGGGCGTCGATACACCCGATCCGCAGGAAACGATTGGCGAAGAAGGCTTTATCGTCGTCATGCAGGTCGGTAATCAGACGTTCGGCCTGGTTGTCGATGCGGTGTTCCACACCGAGGAAATCGTCGTCAAACCGATGTCGACGATGCTGCGTCACCTGACGATGTTCTCCGGCAACACCATTTTGGGTGATGGCTCGGTGATCATGATTCTGGATCCGAACGGCATCGCGAATGCCATCGGTTCTGCCATCGACGGTGAAGTGGCCGAAGAGGCAAATGCGGCTGAGGAAATCCAGCTCGACGAAGACAAGCAGACGTCCTCAATGCTGGTGTTCCGTGCCGGCGGCGAGGAGCCGAAGGCTGTCATGCTCTCGCTGGTCACGCGCCTTGAGGACATTCAGTCTGAGTCAATCGAGCAGGCCAATGACCGTTATCTTGTCCAGTATCGCGGCCACTTGATGCCGCTGGTGAAGGTCAATGACGACATGGAACTGCGCACCGGCGGTACCCAGCCAATGCTGGTGTTTGCCGATGAGCATCGCTCCATGGGTCTGGTGGTCGATGAGATCGTCGACATTGTCGATGAGGTACTCGACATTGAGGTGACCTCCGAGAAGCCGGGCCTTCTTGGTTCGGCCGTCATCAAGGGCAAGGCCACGGAGATTGTCGATGTGGGCTACTACATGCCGCTCGCCTTCGATGACTGGTTCATGATGAAGGATGTTGGTTCGGCGAAGGAGGAGTTCGAAGTTCTCCTTGTCGATGATAGTTCCTTCTTCCGCAACATGCTCGCGCCGGTGCTTCGCTCGGCGGGTTATTCGGTGACCACCTGCAACAACGCCCAGGAAGCTCTGGATCTTCTGGATGATGGCTCAAGCTTCGATGCCGTTGTCAGCGACATCGAGATGCCAGGCCTGTCGGGCTACGAGTTCACCGCCCAACTGCGCAAAGACAAGCGGTGCGCCAATATACCGATCATTGCCATGTCCGCGCATGCCTCGCCATCGGCGGTGCGGCGCGGTCGGGAAGCCGGCTTCTCCGACTATGTTGCAAAGTTCGATCGTACCGGCCTCATCGCGGCCATCAAAGAGCAAACGAGTGAAGTGGAGTTGGCGGCATGAGCGCCATTCGTGACCCAGAGCAAGACCAGAACCGTATCGCATCCGGGCTTGATGTGCTCGCAAAGGATGTGACGCAATATGTGACCGTATACATCGCCAGCCAGCTTTTCGGGCTGCCGATCAGCCGTGTGCACGATGTGTTCACGCCCGATGCGATGACCCCGGTTCCTCTGTCCAAGAGCGAGATTGCAGGTGTTTTGCACCTGCGTGGCCGGATCGTCACCGCAGTCGATATGCGCTGCATGCTTGGTCTGCCCGAGCCCGATGACGCAACCTAGCGCATGGCGGTCGGTATCGACTACAAAGGCGAGAGCTACGGCCTCATCATCGATCGGGTCGGCGAAGTCCTGAACCTGCCAATGAGCGAGCGTGAACCCAACCCGGTCAACCTCGATCCGCGATGGTCGACCATCTCGGCAGGTGTTCATCGTTTGGAAGGAACCTTGATGGTAATCCTCGACGTCGACCGAGTTCTGCAATCTATGAGCGAAGCAATTGCTGCTTAAACCTTAGATTGTTTTCGGGCCTCCTGCTGATGTGACCCCTTTTGGACAAGGACTTAAGTGTCATGAAGACCTGCCTGGTTGTTGATGATTCCAGCGTGATCCTAAAGGTTGCGCGTCGCATTCTCGAAGATATGAACTTCACCGTCGAAGAGGCGGCCGATGGTCAAGAGGCGCTCGAAAAGTGCCGTGCAGCGATGCCCGATTCCATCTTTCTGGACTGGAACATGCCGGTCATGGACGGTCTGGAGTTTCTGAAGGCGTTGCGCTCCGAAAAGGGCGGCGCTGATCCTAAGGTTGTGTTTTGCACCACCGAGAACGACGTCGCTCACATAGCCAAGGCGATGCGCGCGGGGGCCAATGAGTACATCATGAAGCCTTTTGACCGCGAGATCGTTGAAGCCAAGTTCGCCGAGGTCGGCCTGGCCTAAAATTGGCCAGAACGACAAGCCTACCGGCCGCGCATCCGAGCGGTTGGATGTTCCTTTCAGCATCTAGGACACGTTTGTGATGAGCCTTGCCGCGCAATCTCAATCCAAGACCGTCACCGATCCAGTTCGCGTTATGGTTGTGGACGACTCCGTTGTTGCCCGCGGGGTGATGGCGCGGTGGATCGATGAGGATCCCGCTCTGGCGGTGGTCGGCACCTTCCGGACCGGCAAGCTGGCCGTTGAGGGCATTTTGGGTGCCAATCCTGATGTTGTGGTGCTCGATATTGAGATGCCGGATATGGACGGGC
>JBHJIX010000090.1:0-12827 GCA_050043025.1 Cohaesibacteraceae bacterium | reverse complement strand
CCATGGCCGGCGCGTTGGTTGGCCTTGTCGTGTTTGTCGGCATCCTCCAGCGCACCGGTAGCGCTGGCGGCCTTAACGCCAAAGAGTTGGTCGCCGATCTCGCGCCTTACCTGATGATCGTTGCGCTCATTTTGCTGACACGACTTATCGGGCCATTGGCGGAGATCTTGAGAACGGCAACACTGGACTGGCGGCTCTACGACCACATCTCGGGATCATTCGCACCGCTCTATCACCCTGGCACCCTGCTTTGGGGCGGCCTGATCATAGGTGCGCTGATGACCGGAAGGCTCAGCAATCTCCCGGGAGCGACCTGGAGTGCGCTTCAGCGCCTTGTGACGGTGACACTCGCCCTTTTGGTCATGCTGACCCTGTCACGCCTCATGGTTCAGTCCGGCATGATAACCGCTCTTGCTGAGGCCGCTGCCTCCACCGGCCCGGCCTGGCCGATCCTGTCGCCGATGGTTGGCGTGCTGGGCACCTTCATCACCGGCTCGGCGACGGCCTCCAACATCCTCTTCACCGATCTTCAGGTACAGGCAGCAGGCGCACTTGGGCTGAGCACCCTCATCATGGTTGCCGCCCAAGGTTTTGGTTCTGCCATCGGCAACACCATCGCGCCGCACAACATCATCGCCGGTGCGGCAACGGTCGGCCTCGTCGGCAAGGAGGGCAGTGTCCTGCGGCTGACGGCGCGGGTCTGCGCCGTCTACACGCTCTTAGGCGGGGTCGGGGTGATGGTCGCGCTGGCGCTCTAGGCTGGACGATATCCAACACCCATCAAGACCGTTTCCACACCCGGCGACGGACGACCTTCTCCACCTCCAGGAGCACAATCAGGCCGGCGCCCATGGCCACCAGCAATCCATGATCTTCGAGAGCAATCGCCTCGGTGCGGAAGATGACCTGCATGAAAGGTGCATAGGTGAATGCCAACTGGAGAAGGATGGTCAGCGAAACACCGATTAGGACCGCACGCGAGCCAACAAAAGTGCTTACATCCAGCCGGTCGCGATCAAGGGCGCGAACGGAGAAGAGGTAAGCGATCTCCAGCACCACCATCGCGTTGACGGCGAGCGTCCGCGCATAGGCGACACTGTCACCTCGCTCGGTCGACCAGAGGAAGACCCAGAAGGCGGCACCGGCCATTAACAAGGACACAAGGACAATCCGCCAGACCATCTCACCATCCAAAATGGGATCGCGCATACGTCTTGGTGGGCGATCCATGACGGTGGCGGATGGCGGCTCGAAGGCGAGCGTCAGTCCAAGCGCGACGGCGGTGATCATATTGATCCACAAAATGTGCACCGGCAGCAGCGGCAGGGATAGCCCGAGCAGAATGGCTGCGATCACAATGAGGGACTCGCCACCATTTGTCGGCAACGTCCAGGCAATCACCTTGCGGATATTGTCGTAGACCGAACGTCCTTCACGCACAGCCGCGGCAATGGAGGCAAAATTGTCGTCGGCCAACACCACGCGCGAGGCGGACTTGGCTGCCTCTGTGCCCTTGATCCCCATCGCGACCCCAACATCGGCCTTTTTCAGGGCCGGTGCATCGTTTACGCCATCGCCGGTCATCGAGACGACCTGGTCTTCGGCTTGCAGGGCTTCAATTAAGCGCAGCTTGTTCTCAGGCGTGGCGCGCGCGAACACATCGATCCGCGAGGCTTTGTCGCGCAGAGCGTCCATCTCCAAACTGTCAATGTCAGATCCTTTGAGCGCACCGTCGGCGGTACGCAGCCCAAGCTCCGCAGCAATTGCCAAAGCCGTTGTGCGGTGATCACCGGTCACCATCTTCACGCCGATACCGGCACGGTGACAATCGCGAATGGCCTCAATGGCTTCAGGGCGCGGCGGATCGACGAAACCGGCAATGCCAAGAAAGGTGAAACCACCTTCAAGGCTGGCCTCATCAAGCACCGCCTGATCACCTGCATCCTTGATCGCTAAGGCGAGAACACGCTCACCGCGGGCGGCACAGCGTTCAATGTGCTGACGCCACAAGGTCTGGTCCATCGGCATAGGACCTTTAGCGGTCAGATGCTGATCGCACATGGAAAGGAGCCGATGCGGAGCGCCCTTCACATGGATCTGGCGCTTGCCTGCATTGGCAGCAAGGACGGCATTGAACCGATTGCTGGAATCAAAGGGGATTTCGTCATGGACCTTAAAGCCTGATTCCAACGCGTCCGGATCAAGCCCGGCCTTGTGGGTCAACGACACAAGGGCGCCATCCATCGGATCGCCAGCAACAGACCATCGGTCACCGTCACCAACCAGCGCGGCATCACTGCAAAGAAATCCGGTTACGATGAGACCGTGAGCCTCGATTACATGGGCATCGTTGCCGCTATCTGCAGCCAAGGGCCCTTCGGGTCGATACCCCTCACCACTCACGCTGATTTCAGGACCATCGGCATGCACCTGAAGGGTCCGCACAACCATCTCATTGAGCGTCAGCGTGCCGGTCTTGTCCGTGCAAATGACCGACACGGCGCCCAGAGTTTCAACTGCCGGCAACTGCCGGATAATGGCCTGCCGCCTCGCCATGGTCTGAACACCAAGCGCCAAGGTAATGGTGATGACGGCAGGCAAGCCCTCAGGGATGGCAGCAACGGCCATCCCGATGACAACCAGAAACGCATCGTCCATCGCATAGCCGCGCACGAGAACGGCCAGCGCGAAGATGACAGCACACAGAGCAAGGACGACACCTGTCAGCCATTTGGAAAACACATCGATCTGACGAAGCAACGGTGTCGTCGTCTCGGTGACGTCCTCAAGCAACGTGCCGATCCGGCCGATCTCCGCCGACGCGCCTGTAGCGATAACCACCGCCGTCGCCCGACCAGCCGACACCAGCGTGCCCGAATAAGCCATGGAACTGCGCTCCGCGAGCGGTGCCGCATCAGCGACAGACGCAACATCCTTGTCGGTTGGAACCGACTCGCCCGTTAGCGCAGCCTCCTCGATGCGAAGGCCGCGCGCCCGAACAAGCCGCAGATCCGCTGGCACCCTGTCACCGGCCTCGATAAGAACGATATCGCCTGGCACAAGCGCGTCGGCTGCAACCGACCTCCTGACGCCACCACGGATCACACTGGCATTGGCCGACAGCATTTTGCGAACCGCCGCCAAGGCGTTTTCGGCCTTGCCTTCCTGCCAGAAACCGATGCCGGCATTGATCAGAACGACACCCAGGATCACGCCGGTATCAATCCAATGGCCCAGAAGAGCGGTGACGACAGACGCCCCCAGAAGCACATAGATCAAGGTGTTGTTGAACTGGGAGAGAAGCCTAGAGAGCAGACTTCTTGGTGGCGCGCTGGGCAACGCGTTGGGGCCATGAACGGTCAGCCGCCGTGACGCATCTTCCGCGCTCAATCCAGACAAGGAGGAACCGATCCTTGAAAGGGCCTCCTGGCCACTAAGCGCATGCCAATTCAAATCAACATCGGGCCGTTTGTCCACGCCACTCCCATTGCCGGAAGCGCCGGAAGGGTCAGTGTCTGGCCTGTCGACCTTAATCGTTTCGGTTTCAAGAACCGCCATGAAGGCAAACCTTCTTCAACGCGTTGGGGGGAGCTCAAACAGGTTTCCAGTTGAGCCGCGCAGCTTTCAGCAGGTCAGGTCATGAATTCCAATCGGTGGATGTGAGACCCCTCGTTCCGTTACCAGCCCGGCAAGGTCCATACCCGTTCTGTTGGTCATGCTTTCAGCTAGGTCGAACCGTCCGCCCGAACTCATTGCGGCGTTCCAATTCAACCGCCCCTGTCAAACCAGCAGGGCGGGGCCTTGAGCAATCGGGATGACTGCGCATGGTGGACGAAAGGATCGCAAGTCGGCGGCGTTATGGGCGATACAACGGCGCGTTCAGTTCGGCAAAACGACCGATTCCAGCACCGTACCGTTGAACGTATCGACCACGCCCATATCGCTCAGATGCGGGCCAGCATTGCAAACCAGAGAGGCCCCAAAACACGCCTTGAAAACGAGATAGGGCGGATTCCAGGCGATGATCTGGTCCATCGCCGCAACAATCTGATCGAACTCATCAGCCAGAGACCCGAGGGCCTCGTCGCGCATCAGCCCTCCAAAGTGCAGTGCAAGCGAGGCCAGCACCTCGCCTTCCTTCACTACGATCAGACCGCCCTTCATCGCCCGTACCGTGTTGGCGGCGAGCGCCATATCCTCGCGCCCCTGGGAACCACCTGGGCCGAACAGGGTGAGATTGTGGCTGTCATGGGAAACGGTCGTTGCGAACACCCCGCGCCAGCTTCCCCATTCTTCTAGCAGCGCAAGGCGTGGCGAGGCATCGCCCTTGTACCGGTTGATTACAGCCATCATCGCCATGTCGCCAGGGCATTGCACAACCCCGTCTTCGACAGGCAATCGGCGTTCGCTCCACTCGGTAAACCGTGGTCGCTTGATCGTCGCCACCTGGACCTCATCACCGGAGGCTGGGATCTCAAAGTCTCTCGCTTCAAAAACAGGTGTTTTGACCGTTTCCAGCAAGAGTGGATCGGCCGGAACAACGCTGCTCAGCGCCAGTGCAGTACCCTCCTCCGCGACAACGCCGCCATCCATCAGGACCGATCGAGCCTGAAACTCCCTCAGGTCTTCAAACAGCACCAGGTCCGCACGCCGTCCGGGTGCGACCAGCCCAAGGTCGCGACGACCAAGCTGGGTGGCTGCGTTCAGGGTCGCGGCCTGCAAAGCTTGGATCGGAGGAAGGCCATAACGAACCAAACGCCGAACAACATCATCAAGCCCGCCGGCACGATGGAGATCGTTGGGGAAAACATCGTCAGTACACAGTGTCACCGATTGCGGCAGGGCATCCAGCCCGTTGAGCACCTCAACGAACCCAGGCAGCAAATGATCGTGCGAACCGCGCAATTCGATCGTGAGACCCATCTGGAGCTTGGCAAGAAAGTCCTCGTTTGAGGTCAGCTCATGGTCGGTCTGAACGCCGGATGCGACATAGGCGCCGAGCGCTCCATCTGCCAAACCACGCGCATGCCCACACACCCGCTTACCGGCCTCAAGACCTGCCTGGACGATCCCCGCCATGCGTGGTGATCGCTCCAGCAGGGCATGCATCGACATCACTTCAGCGACACCGTGAACATCGTGCCGCGCGAGAAGCTGCGCGATGTACCCTGCATCAAAGTCGCCGCCGGTGGTCTCGAAACCAGGCGCGGAGGGAACGCAGGACGGCGCCAGGGTGAGAAAGCGCAGTGTTGCCGCGTCGGCGGCTGCAAGGGCAAACTCCATGCCAGCATCACCGGCCACATTGGCGATCTCATGCGGGTCCCACACTGCCGTCGTCACACCGCGAGACAGCACCGCGTCGCTGTAGGCAGCCGGCAGGACCATCGAGCTTTCAACATGCATATGCATGTCGATGAGACCGGGGCTTAGGAAGAGCCCAGTTGCATCTATTGTCTTTTGTGCAGCGTGCGCTGGCGTCTGTTCCGGTGGGTGAACGCTGGCGATCAAGGCACCGACGATCCCAACATCGGCTCGCCGCAACTGGCCAGTCACCACGTCGACCAGCGTGCCGCCGGTAATCAGCACATCGAACGCAACGTTGCCTTGGGCGGCCAGCATGGCCCGCGTTCGCAGATCGGGATCGTTGAGGTCCGTCGGCTCGCTCATACCGCAAGCCTCGCAAGGCCATCCAGGCAAAGGCGCGCGGCGTTGGGCGCAACACCAGTCGCGAGCGAAACGGTGCTTTCGCCAGCTCGTTCGAAGCGCGTTTGGCCATAGGTCTCCAACGTACCGGAATCAACGTCCAGAACACGCGGCTCGAAGATCAGAACCTCCGGATGGGTAAAAACCAAAGCCGCGAGCGGGTCGTAGATCGGCATCCAATCCCGGCCGCGCGTGATCGCAATATCAAGGTAACCGCCCATCAGAACGCCAAGCGGCTCGGGCATTCCGGTCGGGATATCGGCCTCGCCATAGGTCGCCTGATGGCATGCCTCCAGATCAACAATGGCGAAGGGCACGCCCGTTTCAGCGACTACCTTGATCGCCGCGGCGTCGGCAGGGGCGGTGAATTCGGCAAAGTGTGTCTGGTTACCCCGACCAGCCGATCCCCCCATCCAGACAAGGCGAGAGATGCGCGAGAACGCACCCGGCGCATCCATGGCAAGTCGGGCTAGGTTGGTGAGCGGCCCTAGAGCAAGCACCTCACGCGGGCCTTCGTTTTCCTCTAACCATGCAACCAACGCCGGACCACAAGGCGGTAGCGTTTCCTGCGGCGCTTCTGGCAGATGCGCTCCACGCGTCTGCATGCCACGCGGACCACGCACGCGTTCCGCCGTCTCAAGAGGCCGGTTCAAAGGTTCCGCCGCGCCTGTGAAAAACGGCCAGTCCAACCCAAAGGCCAGCCGCGCGCCAAGCGCGTTGAGTGTGACATTATCCAGCGTCGAGTTGCCAGCAACAAGCGACACGCCATCAAGGGCAACGCCGAAGGTGCGCAGCAAAAGCAGAGCCCATAAATCGTCAAACCCGAAGTCGGTATCGACCCAAACGCCCATCACGATGCCTTCAGCGGATGCGCGGTTTCTTGCGGCAGATCGAACATCACTGCCTCGTCCACAGAGAAGACCGGAGCAGCAATGTCGACATCAGCGCGCACCGGGCCAATCTGGGTATCGAGAACATATTCGCGATGCCCTCCGGCAAAGGCGACGCTGCGCACGCGTGCTTCATGGCTCCCCGAACCCAACCGAACAGCGCCAGGCCGCCAGCCGAGATAGGGAGCATCAGCGCTGTAAGAGACGGCCAGAGCACCCTGCTCGCTGGAAAGGCTGGTGCCCTCGACCGCGAAGATATTCTCAAAGCCCATGAAATCGGCGGCGAAGGCCGTCACCGGCGTGTTGTAAAGCGCATCGGGCGGGCCGATCTGCTCGATCACGCCGTCACGCATCAGGACCACGCGGTCGGCGAGCGCCAAGGCTTCGCTCTGATCATGGGTGACAAACACCATGGTGATGCCGGTTTCCCTCTGAAGTCGCTGCAACTCGGTACGCATTTCAAGCCGCAGCCGCGCATCAAGGTTGGAGAGCGGTTCATCAAGCAGGAGAACCTTTGGCTCCATCACGAGCGACCGCGCGAGTGCGAGACGCTGCTGCTGACCGCCCGACATTTCAGACGGCTTCCTAGCTGCGAGGTGCGCAAGACCCACGATCTCGAGCGCCGCCTGGGTACGGGACCTGATCTCAGCCTCCGGCCGCCTTTGCAGCCGCAGACCGAAGGCTGCATTCTCAAATGCCGACAGATGCGGAAACAGCGCATAAGACTGGAACACCAGGCCGATGCCGCGCTTGTTGGCCGGCACGCGCGTCACATCGCGCCCGTCGATGGTGATCGTCCCGGACTTGGCCGGCATTAGCCCGGCAATGGCCCGCATGGTCGTTGTCTTGCCGCAGCCTGACGGGCCGAGCAGCGCGATCAGCTCACCCTGCCGGATATCGAGATTAAGGTTCGGCACGGCGATGCTCTCGCCATAGGCGAGCGTCAGATCGGAAAGGGATACAAAAGCATCAGACATAGCGAGAGAACCCCAGAAACTTTTCAGCAGTGAAGACGATCGCGACACACATAAAGGCAAGCAGCGCGGACAAAGCCGCCACGGAGGGATCGTAGGTAATCTCCATGTAGGAGAGCATGTCGATGGGCATGGTGCGCACGCCCGGCCCGGAGAGGAACAGCGACACCGGCACCTCGTTGAAACTGGTCACAAAGCCCAGAATGAAGGCCGCCAAGACACCGCCCCTAATGTTGGGCAGAACGACTTTTGTGAAGGCTTGCAGCCGCGTGCAACCCAGCAGGATCGCCGCCTCTTCCATGTCCACGCGCAAATTCTGCAAGCTCGATGAAACAACCCGCACCGCATAGGGCAGGACAAGCGCCGTATGAGCGACGAACAGCGCCATCGTTATGGTGACGTCCAGCGGCACGACGAGATAGCGAAGCAGCGCCAGCCCAACAATGATGCCCGGCACGATGATGGGCGCCGCGACGGCCGTCTTGATCGTTTCTGCGCCTGGAATGTCATAGCGGTTAAGCGCATAGGCAGCTGGGATGCCGATCACCAACGCTGCCAGGGTCCCAAAAACGGCCAAGAACATGGAGAGCGCGAAGCTCGCATGGAAGCTCTCAATGGTGAACACTTTGAGGTACCATTTGAGCGACAGGCCCTGCGGCGGAAACGCCAATGAGTTCCCGGCCGAAAGCCCAGCGAAAATGATGATCAGGAACGGCCCGATCAGGAAGGTGAGCGTGAGCCCTAGGATGAGCCAGGTTGGCCAGCGCGCTGTCATGATGGCGTCCTCTCCATACTAGCGCCGCGCCGTTGCAATGCGTTTGAGGAGAAGGTTGGCGGAGAAGCTCATGACGATCAGGATCATCGCGATGACACTCGCGCTGACGAAATCGTTCGACACATTGACCTTCTGATAGAGCAGCGTTTCGAGCATCAGCACCTTGGAACCACCCAGGATCGCCGGTGTGATGTAGGCGGTAAGTGCGCCCGTGAAGACAAGCGTGCCGCCCATCACCAGCCCCTCCTTGGTGAGCGGAAGGATGATGCGCGTGAACACCTGAAACCAGTTGGCGCCAAGCACCCGCGCCGCCGGTATGACGTCGCGCGGCAAGTTCTCCATGGCGCTGACGAGCGAAATGATCATCAGTGGCAGGAAGAGCTGAAGCAGGCCGAGAAAAACCGCCGTCTCTGTGAAGAGCAGCCGGATCGGCGTATCGGAAAGGCCAAGCCAGACAATTGTGTCGTTCACGATGCCGGTGCGACCCAGAATGACAATCCAGGCATAGGTCCGTGCAACGGGCGAGATCATCAGCGGCAGAACGACGAGGCCGAAGATCTGCCCACGAGCCTTGCCATCCAGATTGACGATGCAGAAGGCGGCCGCATAGCCGATGATGGCCGACGTAAAGGCAACCAGCGCGCCAAGCCGCAGCGTGCGGAAGAAAACCGACTGGTTGAGCGGCTCGGAGAAAAACTGGACGTAACCCTGGAGCGACCAACTGCCTTCAAACCTGAAAGCCTCTGAGAGGAAGATGGCAACAGGCACAAGAAAGACGAGCAGCGTGAACGTCGCTGCCGGCAGCGCCAGTGCCAAGCCTTCCCGTCGGTTCTCAAACATGCCTGCCTGCCCTGTGAATGCGACAGGCAAAGCTGCCCGCCGCGTGTTCCAACTGGCCTACTGGATGACCGTGCGGTTCCACTGATCGACCCAGGCATCGCGGTTGGCGATGATGTCCTCAGGCGGCAAGATGGGCAGCGAGTTGATGAGCTCAGCGCCGTAGGGCAGGCTTTCAGCGATCTCGTCGGACACTTCCACTTCCATATTGGCCGGGCTGTCGATGCGGGCATTGGCAATGCGCGTCTGCACCTCTGTAGAAAGCCAGTAGTCCATAAACTCCAGAGCCAGTTCCTCATTGCCATTGTCCTTGGTCATGATCATCACGTTCATGCCACCGGCCTGGCCTTCGGCGGGATCAGCCCAGGCAAAGGGAAAAGGCGTGTCCTGAAAGCGGCTCCAGGCAAACCGACCGACCGGCGCTGCGATCACTTCCTCTTGGAGCATCAGCTGTGCCAGCTCCGAGGAGCGGGAGTAGAACGTGACGATGTCATCGGCGCTTTCACCGATGGAATCGATCGTCGGCGAGAAGTCGCCAGCATCCTGCTCGAGTGCCGCATTGAGCATCATAAGCGTCAGCGGGCCTTGCGTGCCGGTGATGTTCGGCAGGGCCACCTGACCGGCGAGCTCCGGCGAGAGGAGGTCGGCCCAGCTTTCAACCGTTACCAGATCGGACCGATAGACAATGGAGCTGGCATAGAAAGTGTAGCCAACCGCCATGCCGTTGCCGAGCGGGTCCTGCGCAGACGGATAAAGAAGGTCGTGGCTCGATAGGGCAGATGTATCGATTTCCGCCAAAAGGCCCTGCTCGGCGAGCGCCAGCGCATCATGGGAAGAGATCACAGCCATGTCGATCACCGGGTCGGCAGCATTGGCCTCAATCTTGGCCATGCGCTCGACGCTGTTGCCGGTCTCAATCACCAGCTCACAGCCGCAAATCTCTTCGAACGGATCGTAAAGCGCCTCTTTGTAGGCATCCTGCGCGAAGGAATAGACCGAGATGGTCAAGGTGCGGTCCTGCGCGTTGGCAACGGATACGCTTGCGGCGAGACCAAGCGCGAGGGCGCTTGTCGACAGTATCAAAGTCTTCATGACGGTTCTCCTGTTTGATGATGGCGAGCGGCAGCCGTTGAAGCACGCAAGGTAAGCGTCATGGGCACAACCATGCCGCCTGCGTTCGACTGCTCATTGTTGATGAGGGAATGGACGTGTGTGACGGCCTTCTCGGCGATCTGACCGACATCCTGCGCAACGGTCGAAAGCGTGGGCCGGACCGCGGTGGCAAGCGGCATATCATCAAAGCCGATGATACTAAGATCATCGGGCACCTTGATGCCCGCCTGATAGGCGTCGCCAAGGACGCGCAAGGCAATGAGATCAGATGTCGTCAGCACGCCGGTCACGCCGGCCGCAACGAGATCGGCAATATCGGGGAAGCCATCTGTGGTCCACGCCGTGCGGTGACGGGCGACCGGGCCAAGAACCCCAACCATGCCGTCGATGCGATCACGCTGCACTTCGGAGGCCCGGTCACCGCCAAGGATGAGAATGTCACGATGGCCGAGGTCAATCAGCGCCTGCGCCGCCTGACGCCCACCTTCCGCATGATCTGATGAAACGGTGTTCAGTGGATCAGAGGGCGTATGGATCACAGCAGCAGGGAGTGACTGGATCTTTGGACGCGTCCCGCGATGCGGCACGATCACAATTCCATCCACACCACGCTGGCGCAGGCGTTCAATTGCAGCCGTCTGTTCATCCACATCACCACGCGAGTCAGCAATTAGAACGCCATAGCCTGCCTTGGTGGCCGCAATCTCAACGCTCTGCGCAAGCTTGGGAAAAAGCGGGTTGGAAAGGTCAGGCATCACAAAGCCCAAGATGCCGCTTCGCCCTGTTTTTAGAGCGCGCGCCGCCTGGCTCGGACGAAAGCCGACCTCATCGGCCCGGCGGCGAACCCGCTCAGCCATCTCCGCCGAAATGCGCCCCTTGCCGCTTAGGGCATTGGACACCGTGGCGGAGGAAACGCCGAGACTTTCAGCAATGGTTTTGATGTTCGTCAGAGCATCTCTCCAGTTTTGCTTAATCGATTAAGCGATGAAACAAAGCCGGGAGGCAACCAAAAAGATTATTCGTTTAAGCATCAGGTTTTTCTGATGGTTCCAGCAACCGCGTTAGGATAGTGAGGCCAAGGCGGCCTCACCCTAGCAAGTGCACGAAATCTTGGGCGCCTAGCCGTCGCTGGCGGCGCGGGACAGCACGCTGGCCGGCCGGGCCTTGAAAAGTGCCGCCGTCAGCAGACCGGCAAGAACGGCCTTGAAGATGTCGCCCGGGAAGAAGGCCGTTACCAGGCCGGCAGCTTCCAGCAGCGTACGCTCCAGGATTACTGACATGCCCACAATGCCGAAGGCATAAAGGACGATGATCCCACCGATGATGCTGGCGACCGTCGCAACGACCGCAAGGTTAGCACCGCGCCAGCGCTCAACAATGAGGCCCGTCACAAAGGCAGCAACCGGCCAACCGACGAGGAAGCCGACCGTGGGACCGGCAAAAACGCCGAGGCCGCCACGCCCACCGGCGAGGAACGGCAGGCCAATGGCAACCAGAACCAGGAAAAGAAGAACGGCCAGGGTTCCCCGCTTTGCACCCAGCACGGTTCCGCACAGCATCACGCCGAGCGTTTGGGCCGTCACCGGAACACCGAAAGCCAGCGTAAAGCTTGGAATGAGGCCCAGCGCAGCGATGAGCGCGGCAAAAAGGGCGATAAGGGCGAGAGAGCGTTCCATCAATCTATCCTTGCTGGCGTCGGTACGCCGGAGTTGTGCGGCATCAAGCCACCGCGAGCACGCAATGCTTGGGCAACCTGTTCTGCGTCATCAATGGCAGCCACCGTCAGCGGCAGGATGAGCTGCCACCTTGGCTTTTGGTGCGCACGGGCACGCCAAGACTGGGCCAATTGCCGGCCTTGCGCCGCCAAAGCCGGGGTGAAGCGGATTACCAGTGCAATACCCAGTTCGACAAGGCGCGTTTGTAGCCCAAAGCGCGCCAACGGCTGCAAGGCCCACCGCACAAAGTCCATCATGTCCGAAAGGCGGGTTGTCATGGTTACCAGGGTTGCGAGCCCGACAGCCGTCATCAGACGCAGGACGATGGCCAGCCCATCGGCCATATCCTGGGTAATGCCGTGCCAGACGATGAGGATCACCACAAAGTGCCAGAGCGGTTTCAAGGCGCGCATGCCGGCCAGGAAAAAAGTGCGGCCTGGCAACGCAAACAAGAGAAGACAACCGAGAAACGCGGCCACCTGAAACACAAGACTATCGATGGCCAGAAGAACAAAGGTCGCCGCACACAACAGGGCGAACTTTATTCCCGGGCGCCAGCGATGCGCCGACGTTTCAACCGGCGAGGTCAGACAGAGCATCGCCGCCCCCAAGTTCATGCATGCGTGCGGTGAAGGCCGGCAAGACCTTGGCAGGCGCGCCATCGGCAACCAGCCGCCCCTCCTCCAGCCAAAGCACCTCATCATAGTCGCGGATATGGTCAGGATCGTGGGCAATGTGCACCAACATCGCATCCGCATCATCAAGGTATCGCGAAAGCTGCAACTGGGTTGGGATTTCGAGGCCAGATAGCGGCTCGACC
>JBHJIX010000089.1:0-31388 GCA_050043025.1 Cohaesibacteraceae bacterium | reverse complement strand
GCGCCTGCGACTCCGCGACGCCCTGCAAGGTCTCGGCGTTGTTTTCGTGACCATCACGCTCCTGCCCCTCATCGTCTCGGTGGTGAGCCCGTGCGCCTTGGCCCGACGGTTGTTCATAGGAATGATACGCGCTCTCGTTTATGAAGACCTCCAGCAGAAGCCCGCGCTCCAGCATGGGAACAGCCCCGTCGGAGGCCTGCACGTCTCCGACCGAAAGGCTAAGAGATCCGAACAACACAAAGGCAACACTGGCCGTCAAGCCAGCGGTACGAACGCAATCTCCAATTGACATCGGGACCTCCTTGTGGCGGTAAAGCGCACCATGCGCCAGGAAAGCATCTTGAGCAAAGCCTATGATCTCGCTGTGACGTCGCTCACAGCGGCACTGATGCTGCCTGCACCAAGGGTTTTTGGCGCAACCAAGACCACCACAACCACAAAGACGACCGCGCTTTAACCAGCCCGTCCCTTCCGCGCGTTCGGCCAAACCGCCCGACCCGGACCTGGTAGGGGCGACCTGCGGTTGTGCCGTTAGGCACAGAGTAGAGAAAAAATGGCTGACTTGCGCTCATTGCGCAGTTGAGACACACACGGGCAGCTAAAGAAGGAACTTCCCCATGGGGTTTACCGTTGCAGTCGTCGGCGCGACCGGCAATGTGGGCCGTGAGGCTCTAGAGATACTTGCTGAACGCGGCTTTCCCGCCGACACCGTCATCCCCGTCGCTTCTCGCCGCAGTGCCGGCCAGGATGCCTATTTCGGCGACCAAAAGCTGAAAGTGCAGGCGCTGGAGAATACCGATTTCTCCAATATCGACATCGCCATCATGTCCGCCGGCGGTTCGATTTCGAAGGAATGGGCGCCGAAGATCGGCGCTGCGGGCTGCGTTGTCATCGACAACTCGTCCGCCTGGCGCATGGACAGCCAGGTGCCCCTCATCGTGCCGGAAGTGAACGCCGACGCAATTGACGGATTTCGACAGAGGAACATCATCGCCAACCCCAACTGCTCAACGATCCAGTTGGTCGTGGCGCTGAAGCCGCTGCACGACGCAGCGACGATCAAGCGCGTGGTTGTGGCGACCTATCAGTCGACCTCTGGCGCCGGCAAAGACGCGATGGACGAGCTCTTCAACCAGACGAAGGCTGTCTATCAGGCTGGAGAGATCGCGCCAGAGAAGTTCACCAAGCGCATCGCCTTCAACGCCATTCCGCACATCGACGTGTTCATGGAAGACGGCTACACGAAGGAAGAGTGGAAAATGATGGCGGAGACCAAGAAGATCTTGGACCCAGCCATCAAGCTAACCTCGACATGCGTGCGCATCCCGGTGTTTGTCTCGCATTCCGAAGCTGTAAATGTTGAGTTTGAAAACCCCATCACAGCCGAAGAAGCGCGGAGCATTCTGCGCAATGCGCCCGGCGTGCTTTTGATCGATAAGCACGAAGATGGCGGCTACATCACTCCGCATGAAGCGGCCGGCGAAGACGCCACCTATGTCTCCCGCGTGCGCGAGGACATCACGGTCGAAAACGGCCTCTCTTTCTGGTGCGTGTCGGACAATCTGCGCAAGGGCGCGGCTCTCAACACGGTGCAGATCGCCGAAGTCCTGGTGAACCGTGGGCTGATCACGCCCAAGCAGCAGGCAGCTTGATGACCGATCAGGATAGGGGCGCGGACGTAACGCTGCGCCCCTTCCATGACGATGATGTTGGATTGCTGGGCGTGCTGTTCGGCGCAGGCCGAGCATCCATGGAGCTCTTTGAAGAGCCCTACACGACTGGCGAGCATATCGGTTACATCGCCGGCTTGTCGGTCGGCTGCGTCATCACGGTGGCGGAGAAGGGCGGCGCGCCGGTCGGCTTCCTAAGCTATGCGAAGAAGCCCAACGACAAGGCTGGCTTGATCAGCCACATCTTTGTCGACCCAAAACATCAACACCAGGGCATTGGTCGCCTGCTCCTACGCGATGCACTCGCCCGTTTTCCTCGACCCTTGGAACTCTGGTGCTTTGAAGCCAACACCAGAGCCCGCGCGCTCTATGAGACCGAGGGTTTCGTCGCCGCAGAGCGGACCGATGGCAGCAACAATGACGAGAAGCTACCCGACATTCGCTACGAACTGCGCTGAGCGGACCAAACGACCGTTTCAGTGAAACCGCACCGCTGTGATCCGTACCTGATAGAACGGGAAATAGTCGGGCGTTCCAAAGAAGTTTCCACCGTCAACACGCGTTGGGATGGTGACGCCATCAAAGGTTTGAAACACCGACGGTTCGCCGCCAAAGGGCTGAAGCTGGAAGCGCTTGTCCGGGTTGGCGTCGCTCCAACGCTGAAACACCACATGGGCCGGCGCGCCCTCTTCATTTAAATGGATGTCGAAGGCCTGCTCGAAACCATGGGCCTCCAGCGTCACACGCGCGCTGTCGGGACCGAGCTCCTCCCAGTGCACGCCGGGACCAGGCATTAGAGTCGTCGGCAACCAAAAGATCGCCTCGGACCCATAACGCCCGAACGACGACCTCGCGTGATCGTCGTTGAGGCCGGCACGCACCACGGGCGCCAGCCCGGCCAACCAAAACCGTGTCCAGCTCCCATCACTGTGGGCTGCATCGGACCCAACAAGCCGCACAGGACCGCGGCGCGCGGCAACCTGCCAGACAAACCCCTCGGGCAGCGCCAGCACCTGGCGCGCCTGCATGGCCATCCAGTTGGGTTGGTGAGCAGTGCCGTTGCTAAGGCGCCCTTCCATCTGAAGATCGACGACACGATAGAGCGGGGTGCCGGGAGCGATGGCAAAGGTGAGGAAGCGCCGTGCTGGCTCTGGCAGATCAGCAATCATCGCGTGATCGAACAAGGGCAGGTTTGTCAACGCGGATGCGATCAGCGCATCCATAATAACATTTTCGGCCCTTTTGTCTGACCATCGCCAGACGGCCAGCCCCGCAACCACTAGCCCGATGGCAACAAGCAGAACGATCCCAACTGTGATGACGGCGTGTGGCACGAAACAACCCCTTGCGGACGGTTCCATGCCACCAATGACGCCATGGATGTGTTGCGATCGGTCAACACGGCAAAAGTTGGGGGATCAACTGTCCTGCCGAGACCAGCCTTCGACCTCCATCTTGCGGTAGAAATCGACCAACTGCTTACCGCGTTCCGGCTTAAAGCGTGTGCCATCGACGAGGGGATTGATGATCCGGTCTACTCGGAACCCGCGGAAGTCGTCCCGGAGTTCGCACCAGGCGAGCAGCGTCCAGACCTTGCCCCAGAAATAGAGACCCAAGGGTCGGATCGTGCGCTGTGAGGCGTCACCCTTCGCGTCTCTGTAATCCATCGTCAGCTTTTCGGACCGATCGATGGACCGGTCCAGAAGATCCAGCGTCTCGCGCTGCGCTTCGGCAAACTCAAAACTCGGCGCAAAGATGGCCGTCGCCTCCACAGTCGGACGCTTAGCATCGGGCAGGACGGCACCGATTTTCACCAGCGCCTCCTCGGCCGCCCGTGCCATGGAAAGACCGCCCCAGGCGCGAACCATGCGAGCCCCTGCGACCAGAGAGGCAATCTCATCGCGGGTAAACATGAGCGGCGGAAGATCGTAGCCGTCACGCATGAGATAGCCGACGCCGGCCTCCCCCTCCACCGGCACACCCGACCCCTGAAGATCGGCGATATCGCGGAAGATCGTGCGCTCAGATACTTCCAGCTTGTCGGCAAGCAACCGCGCGGTGACCAACCGGCCACCGCGCAGAAGCTGGACGATTTGAAACAGCCTGTCGGCGCGTCGCATGCGAACTAGCTCTTAAAAACGAACCAACCGATAGAATTGCCATCTGGATCGGTGGAGTAGATGAAAGAACCACTTGGTATGTCGATCGCTGGAGACAATACCTTACCACCAGCTTCGACAATCCGGTCGGCGGTTGCCTCCAAATCGTCGGGCGCAAGAAGATGGACGGTCGGGCCAATATTGCCGATCGACGGTTTGCCCGGATAGATGTGGGCCGAGATGCCGCTGTTTGGATCGGCCGTCGGCAGCATGATCATCGGGTTGGGCTCGCCATCTTGGATGGTGAGGTTCGTCTTCAGCACGGCACCATAGAAGATGCGCGCGGCCTCAAGATCGGAGACCGGAATTTCGGCCCAAACGAGCTGGTGGGCAGGGGCTACCATGGCGTGATCCTCATCAATGTCAGTTGCGATGAGCGAACCATTGCACACCCCTCCTGACAGCCTTCTGTCAGGAGTGTGCAGGAAATCCCATAAGCCTCACTGTGCGAGGCATGCAGGACCATCAGGCGCGACGACCGCCACGGTTCAGAGAAAGCGAAACCACCAACAAACCGGCAGCCGCCATCGACAACCAGGTTAGCCGATCATCAAACAGCACATGGCCGATCAGGGCTGCGAAGACCATGGCGATGTAGTTGGCAATCGACATGAAGGTCGCGCCATAGTCGCGCGTGATTTTCAAGTAGACCAGCAGCGCACCAGTCTCAAAAAGCACAATGCCCAACATGGCCGGTAGGTTGCGCGTCGCCAAAGGCCAATCGTCCACCGCGCCGGTGACTATGCTGCCCGCCAGCACAGCAATCGACAAAAGAAGCCCCTTGGCGCAGGCTACCTGAAGCGCGGCGACGCCCTTTGGCCAACGCGAGGCCACGAAAAGGCTGTTGCCGGCGTAAAATACCGGAATGCACAAGGCGATCAAAACCCACAGCCAGGACGTGCCGGACAGAGCGGCCGACTGGGTCGTGTCCCAAGCAATGAGCAAGGCGACGCAGAAGCCCAAGCCGATGGCGGCATACTGCCGAGGTTGCGGCCGTTCGATCCCGAGGACCGCCCCGGCCAGGACGGTCATGATCGGCATGGTGGAGATGATCACGAGAAGCACGAACAGCGCCAGATGCGGAGCCGCCAAGCTCTCCAGAATGAAAGGCAGGACAAAGCCAAACAGTCCGGTCAGGCCATAAAAGGTGACGGCGTCACGCCGCAAGGGCGGCCACGAGTCACGGAAGGCTGACAGCGCGCTGAATACAATCGCAATGCCCAAAACGGAGACCGGAACAACCACATGCACCGGCACACCCGACAGACCAGCAGCTTTGATCGCAGCAAGCCGACCGCTCCACAGAAAACCAAGCAGGATCAACAGCGCGATCTTCAGAAGGTCGGTCCAATCCTTTGCGCTGGCGCGATAAAGCTCACGAAAAATGCTCCGCGCGGATAACCTCAACGTCCGACACCGTGATGATGCCGACCTGGCGTTTCACCAGAGCGTAGATGCGCTCCAACAGCGTTTCCACGCGGTGCTCGCTGGTCACGACGATCACCATGGCCATGTGACCGGTATCGCCGATCATCGCATCACGGCTCCATTCGCCCTCCATGCCGCGGCCGGCCATCATGGGCATGACCGAATACCCAGACGACCCGGTTTCATCGATGATCTCGACCACACGCCGCAAAACAGGCAGCTCAACGATGATCTCAATGCGCTTTTTCTTGTGGGTTTTCATAGCTGGCCTCAACCGGCAAGGAAGGTGCCCCACGCCGCATAGAGCGGAATGCCGAGCGTGAGATTGAAGGGGAACGTAATCCCAAGCGACAGCGTGAGATAGATGGCCGGCTTGGCGTCTGGCAGGGCGACACGCATCGCCGCCGGAACCGCGATGTAAGAGGCCGAGGCCGCAAGCGTAATCAGCAGCGCGGCACCGCCGGCTTGCAGCCCAATGATCCTCGCCACCGGCATCGCCATGACCGCGCCGATCAATGGCATGGTGAGCCCGAAGACGACCAGCCGCCAATCCAGAAGCTTGGCGCCCTGCCTGAGGCCACGACCAGCCACGACACCCATGTCGAGCAGGAACAAGCACAACACGCCTTGGAACGGATCGACAATGAAGGGCGCAATGCGTTCCAAACCCTCTTCACCGGTGATCCAGCCGATAACAAACGCGCCGACCAAAACCACAACCGATCCGTTGAGCATGATCTCGCGCATCAACGCTTTGCGCGTGCCGTCATCTTGCTCAACTGGGCCGCCCTTTTCTTGACGCTCCTTGCCGCCGAACCGAACTGCCATCCAAAGGGCTGTCAGGATAGCTGGCGTTTCCATCACGGCGGCAACTGCCACAATGTAGCCTTCCGCTTGAAGGCCCAGCGACCGCACGGCTTGGGTCGCGGCGACCAGCGTAACGATGGATATCGAGCCATAGTGGGCAGCGACCGCGGCCGCATCGGTTGTTCCCAGCCGCGATAAGCTGCGCAGATAGAAAAAGGCTGTCAGTGGAATGAGCGCCGAAAGCACAGCGCCACCGATCAGCGCCATGATGAGCCCGGTGTCGAAACCGAACTTGGCAACCTCAACGCCGCCTTTGAAGCCGATAGCAATCATCAGATAGATCGCCAGCGTCTTCGCGACGGCTTCGGGAATAGCGAGATCAGATCGCGCGAGCGAGGCTGCCAGACCGAGCGCGAAGAAAAGCACCGGCGGCGACAGAATGTTGTCGAGCGCGAGAGAAAGCGTTCCGTCCAAGAGCAGGCCTTTCTATGCGGGAGGCTCCACCGGTTGATCACCAGCAGGCAAGACAGGCGGCGTCAGGCCCAGATCGCGACCTCCAGCCCATGGCGGTCGTGTTCGGGGGTGTCGGGGTGGCACACCGCCGCGCCGCGCGTCAACCGCTCCGCCACAAGCCAACAGACAGAGGCGTCGAGTACATCATCTTCGCCGACACCGCTCGGCGGCTTGGGGGTGAGAAAAGATGCCGACACGCCGTACCGTGCGAGAAGCGCCCGACGCTCCTCCATGCCGGCAGGGTTGACCCGGCCTTTGATCTTCTTGGGCAACGTCATGGCTGAACCGCCATTGAGCACAGTGAAAGCAACCTCTGGATGGCTCTCCTTAACGATGGTGCGCAGGGCAGTGTCCTCGCACAGAAGGCCGTCGATCTCCAGAATCTTGGGGAACAGATAGAAAGCCTGGATCGACAAGCCCTTGGGCGGACCGGACAGCGTTTTGGCCAAGGCGCTGATCTTCGCGTGCAAGGCGCGATCCTCTCCCGCCTTCCCCGTGATCAGGCTCCCCATCTCAACCGCGGCACGTCCGGGAATGGCAAACACGCTGGACTGGCGTTGCCCAAGCATGGGCCGGACTGCTTTTTCCGGTGCCCTCCCACCGCCGGCGATACGATCCGGCAGGCCGATCGGCATATCGACAGCAATCGCAGCTGCTGGCAGGCCGGCGACCAGATCACCGAAACTTGGAAACACAGACAAGGACAAATCATCGGGCCGAGACCCTGAAACCGCCACCCAGCCGGCCCGGCAGCCATCAACACCGACACAGGCCTTCCTGTCAGGCACGGCGTCGAAGTGCGCCCATCTGGCGCGCCTGGACCATGGCCATGGGCGAGACGAGACTTGCCTGCTCGCGCGCCAAAAGAAGTTCGCTGCTGCCAGCTTTCACCGAACGGGCGACAATCTCCAGGACAGAGGAAGCTGCCTTTTGCATGGCCGTTTCAAGCGACATGCCCAGCGCCTGCCTGGCAACGATAAGGGCAGCAAAGAGATCGCCCGTCCCATACGGCGCGCCGGGTACCATACCATGCTCGACCAACAGTGCGGAGGTTTCGTCGGCCAGCAACACACCGGTTGAGTCGCGCATCAAGCCAAAAGCAGACGTAATGATGCATGTCTTGACTGGCAAAGACCGCGCGATCTCAAGCAGCGCCGTATTATCCTCAGCCGGGTCAGCGCCAGCGAACATCGCTGCCTCAAAACGATTGGGCGTGGCAAGGTCAGCCCGGGGCAAAAGCTTCTCCCGCAGAGCCGCAATCACCTCGCTGGGCACATAGCTCCCATGGCTGTCAGCACTGACCGGGTCGACGACCACCCGGAGGTCAGGATTCCCTTCGCGCATGCGGTCAATGGCATTGCAGGCAGCTTCCACCTGCGCTGAACTGGCGAAGTAGCCGGTAAGCACGGTGCCAACTTCGCCGATCACCGGTGAGTTCACCAGCGCATCAAGACTGTCGGCAAAGACCTTCTCATCGGTTGGCGCACGCGGTGGCAATCCCAGCGTTTTGGCATGGCCGGGATGCCAGGGCATCCAGATTGTCGGCACTTTCCAAACAGGTACGCCCAGCCGCTCAATGGAAAACCCTACAGCGCGCAGGCCGACCGACCCACGTGCAACTTGAGATGACAGGGCAAGAACGGCTTTTGGGGCAGCCTGGGAGGGAGGATTGTCAGTCATGGCCGGCTCTTGCCATAGGGCACGACGAATGACCACCTCGGCAGCTAACCAGACCAAGTGTATTGCGGTGCAGCAAGCATCAGAAGGCGCAATTCCATGACCCTTGCCGATCCCCGCCCTTTAAGAACCGTTCTTTACATGCCCGGGTCCAACGCTCGTGCGCTTGAAAAGGCACGATCCCTGCCGTGTGATGGCGTGATCCTTGATCTTGAGGATGCCGTGGCACCCGAGGCCAAATCCGACGCAAGGACTCTCATTGCTGACGCACTAAAGGCCGGTGGCTACGGCCATCGCATGATGATCCTACGGGTGAATGCAGCGGGCACAGAATGGCACGAGGACGACATGGCATTGGCCGCAGATGTTGGCGCCCACGCCGTCCTTCTGCCCAAGATCAACAGCGATGACGACGTCGCAGCTGCCCGCACCAAGCTGCCCGATGCAACACTTTGGGCAATGATGGAAACGCCATTGGCGATGCTGAACGCTGGTGCCATCGCCGCTGGAGGTCAGAGCGACGGCAAGGGTCTCTCGGCTTTCGTGATGGGAACCAATGACCTTGCCAAGGACACCGGCGCCAGACTGATCCCGGGTCGCGCGCCCATGCTCGCTTGGCTATCGACCTGTGTTGCTGCTGCTCGCGCCCATGGGCTCAACTTCCTCGACGGTGTCTTCAACGACATCGCCAACGCCGATGGCTTCCTCGCCGAATGCGAGCAGGGGCGCGATCTGGGCATGGACGGCAAAACGGTCATCCATCCCAAACAGCTCGAACCCTGCAACACGGTTTTCGCGCCATCGGAAGACGAGGTTGCCTTCGCCCGGGCCGTTATGGCGGCCTTTGCCTTGCCAGAGAATGCCGACAAGGGTGCCTTGCGCCTGGAGGGCAAAATGGTGGAACGCTTGCACGCGCAGATGGCCGCACGGACCGTCGCCATGGCCGACGCCATCGCAGCGCAGGAACAGGGATAACGACGATGCAGCTCTATCGCCTTCTAACGGCAGTCGATGAGGGAGATGCCTTCTGCCGCAAAGTGACCCGCGCCCTCAACGATGGCTGGACACTCTATGGCAGCCCCACAATCAGCGTGGACCCGACCACAGGCAAAACGATCTGCGCCCAAGGGGTCACAAAAGTGCAGGATGGCCATTACAGCGAAAAGGAACGCCTATCCCAGCAGACAGGCAAGGGCGACGGTTAGGCCGCTTCAGTCGCCGACGCGTGGATGGCAAGGGCGTGGACAGAGGTCACCAGCTCGTCCGACAGCACATCATTGATCATGCGGTGCACCTCCAACCGGCTTTTCCCGGCAAAGGCGGTCGCAACGATGTAGACCCGAAAATGGGTCTCCCCGCCCGGGCGCCAACCCGAGTGGCCCTCATGCTGACTGGACTCATCACGCACTTCGAGTGCCTCCGGCCGAAAGGCCAGCTTTAACTTCGCTTCGATGACCGATTGAACTGACATTGCCTTTACCTTGCTGGCCGCAAGGCACGCAGGGTGCCACCGCCATTGACTGCAAGGACCATGACTACGGACAGGTTCTGTCAGGAACAACAGTCGCAAGGGTATAAATCGGATGCCTTTTCGGGCGAATTGCGCCTTAGGGAAGTCCCGTAAGTCCAGCGCGAAAGGCCGTCGCCATGATCATACCCAATCTGCTCGTCACCGACATGGGGGCCTCGATTGCCTTTTACCGCGACACCTTAGGTTTCGAGCTGACGATGGCCCTAGATGCAGACCGTGAGATGCACACCGATCCCGAAGGCAAGGCGATCGTTTTTGCCACCCTTGCGTGGAAGGAAGCCCAGCTGATGCTTCAAACAGCAGCGAGCCTTGCCGATGATCTAGACCTATTCACGCCGGCCTCACAGCCGGCGGCAAGTGGAACAATCTACCTGCGCGGCTTCGATCCAGACACGATCGACCGCGACGCACTTGGAGACGCCGTTCTCAAAGCGCCGTTCCTTCAATGGTACGGCATGAAAGAGCTCTACCTGAAGGACCCCAATGGCTATGTTCTCTGCCTCGGGATCCCAGGAGGGGCGCCGCCAGCCTGAACAAAAGGCAACGTGATGCCGCCCGTTAGGCCGCACGGATCACATCAAGGAAGGTGCGAATGCTGGTCCGCATGGCATCGGCCTTTTCATTGAGCACGTTCGATGCCTGAAGCACCTGAACCGAAGCAGCACCGGTGTCAGAGGCAGCGTCACTCACACCGCTTATGGTCCGTGAGACTTCCTCACTGCCGTCAGCAACATCTTGAACCGAGCGCGCAATATCTTGCGTGGCTGCACTTTGTTCCTCGACGGCCGCTGCGATAGCCGACGACACCTCGTCCATTTCCGAGATACGCTCGGTAATGGACCGGATCGAGTCGACCGATGTCGCTGTGGCCACCTGAATGGCCTCGACCTGCGAGCCAATTTCATCGGTCGCGCGGGCGGTCTGCGAGGCAAGGCTTTTCACCTCCGAAGCGACGACAGCAAAGCCCTTGCCGGCATCACCGGCACGCGCCGCCTCAATCGTTGCGTTGAGCGCCAACAGGTTCGTCTGCTCGGCAATCTCAGAGATCAGCTTGATGACCTCGCCAATGCCCTCAGCTGAGGTGTTCAGCTGATTGACCTTATCCTGCGCGCCCTGGGCATCGGTCACCGCCGTTTGCGACATGCTGGTCGACTGACCCACCTGCTGACCGATTTCCGCAATAGAGGCTGTCAGCTCTTCAGCCGCTCCGGCGACGGTCTGGACGCTTTGCGATGTCTCCTGCGAGGCAGCTGCTACCGTTTGCGCCTGCACCTTGGATTCTTCAGCCGCCGCCGACAAAGTCTCCGCCGACTGCTGCATTTCGCCGGCAGCCCTGGTCACTGTTTCAATCAGGTCGCGGCTATCTGTATCGAACGTCGCGATGGCAGCTTCCACCCGTTCCTGACGTTCCAAGCGCTTGGCTTGCTCAGCCTCACGTTCAGCACGCAGACGGTCGCCCTCTTCCATACCTTGTTTAAAGACGTCGACAGCGCGCGCCATTGAGCCCAGTTCATCCTTGCGCGCGAGCGCCGGTACTTGAACCGAGTAGTCGCGCTCGCGTAGCCGATCCATGACGCCGGTAAGGCCCAAAATAGGCCGGGAAATCGATGTGGCGAGCACCAGACCAAAACTGGCGGCCAGAACAACGCCGGCCAGTCCAACGGCAACGGCCATCATCTTTTGATTGACGAAACTCTCGCTGAGTGCCGGTCCGATCGTGTCCTGGTAGGCGCGTTGTGCCTGAGCAAGTTCGAGTGCTGCAGCTAGCGCGCTGTCGCCAATGTCCTGCAAATCCTCTGCATAAATGCGATCGCGGGCAACAACGAGTGTGCTGACATGCTCCAGAGCTGCACCATAGGCAGCAACCTGGGTTTCGACCTCTTCAATGAGCGTCCGCTGCGCCAACGTCGTCAGGCTCGCGCCCAGTTGCGCGACCGTTTCCTGCATCACCGCCAGCTCATTGCGGAAGCGAACCATCTGGGAATCATCACCAGCATTGAGGTAGCGGTTGCTGTAAACCCGCGCCAACAAAAGATGTTGGATGGCTTCGGTTACAAGAGTACTCGCCTCTGGGCTTTGATCGGCAATAATAAGTTCATTGATCTGGGTAAGGGCAACGCGGGCCGCTGTCGCGCTCGGAAAAAGATCCTCAACGACGGCGGTGTCGAGCTCTTGCTGGATCGCCTTGGCGCGCATCGCAGCGTCGCGGTAGATATAGGCCTGCTCCAGCTTGCTGCGAAACTCATCGGCAAGCTCCGGCGCGCGCTCAGCAACCTCATCAACGATCTCTTCAAGAACAACCAGTTGGTCGTCCATCATCGGGACCGCGCTATCAACCAAGCCGCCTCGGAACTGCTTCACTTCCAAGCGCATGCGCAGCACGGCAGTCGTCGCATCAGTGCTCGATGCAGAGGCAAGAGCGGCGGAGCGGTAGGACATAAAAGCGGCAGAGTTGCTGAACCCGGCCCAAATCGCATAGCCGGCTAGAAGACCGGCAATGATGACGCACACACCGAACCCGAAATTGAGCTTGTTCCTAAGCGATAACGACATCATTGCGTCATGCCTCCAGTCTTTGCTTGGCGCGGCGCAAACTGGCCGACCGTCAACGACTAGAGATGGCAAGGCGTAGTTAATAGTGTGTGAGGATGACCTGTTATATTTGGAATAAGTGATTAGATTTATGCGCAAACAGCGAAATCATAGATCAAATCAAATAGAACAGATAACACAACTAATAATTGTATTATCGAGAACATCAAAACTCCGTCAAAGCGCAACTGACGCTAGGTTCGACGCACTGAAAAACTGTTTCCTGGCGCAACAATACAATTAAAAGTTGTGCCTCCGGCATTGACTTTCCTCGTTACGATCGGCAGGACGGCTTGCCGCCAAGCCAGCGGGCGACACGGCACGATCGACCTGCTATGAAGCGACAGCTTTGACAGATCAGCCCCTTGTACGCTGATCGCCGACCCCCATAATGCGCTCCATGACATCTGACTCTCCCCTCTTCGATTCCATTCGCATCAAACCGCGTGGCGGCAAAAAGGGCTCCGGCCGGCGTGCAGCGCCCAAAAAGCCAGCCACCCGTGTGTGCGAATGGGAAGGATGCGAAAAAAAGGCCGAACACCGCGCTCCCAAAGGCCGCAACCAGGAAGGCGAATTCCACTGGTTCTGTCTGGAGCACGTGCAGGCCTACAACAAGGAATACAACTACTTCTCGGGCATGAACGATGACGACCTGTCATCCTATCAAAAGGCGTCCATGACCGGCCACCGCCCGACATGGCAGTGGGGCCATAACGGCAAGGCCGAAAAGGTGCGCAAGAGGACGGGCCCACGGCCAACCGCATCAGGCAAACCAAGACGTCCATGGGCTGATGACGGAGCTGATCCATTTGGCCTATTCGGCGAAGCTGGAGAAACGAAGCGTCAGGCGCCCAAACGCTCGGTTGGCAACGCTGCTCGCAAGAGCTTTTCGACGTTGGGCCTCGACGTCGATGCCGATGCCGACACAATTAAGGCTCGCTTCAAGGACCTGGCCAAACGCCTTCACCCTGACCTTAACAAGGGCGATCGCGCATCAGAAGATCGCCTTCGAGACGTGATTCAGGCTTACAACACCTTGAAAGCGTCCGGCTTCTGCTAGACAACGCCCTCTGGGCCGCGCTTGGCGCACCCATCTCCCATTTGTTTGCAAGGATTGCCACCGCATGACGCTTGCTGCCCCTGTCAACTCGGCCAACGACGCCGCCATACCAACCATGCCGATTGATGCCCGCAAAGTGTTTGGCATCGATACGGATATGAAGGTTCTGGGCTTTACCGAGCCCGACGAGCATGTGCCGGACTTCGACCCGGACTATCTGTTCGACCGCGACACCACGCTGGCCATCCTTGCCGGCTTCATGCACAACCGACGCGTGATGGTGCAGGGCTACCACGGCACGGGCAAGTCCACGCATATCGAACAAGTCGCCGCGCGTTTGAACTGGCCTCTTGTCCGGGTGAACCTCGACAGCCACATTTCGCGTATCGACCTTGTCGGCAAGGATGCCATTGTCATCCGTGACGGGCTCCAGATCACCGAGTTTCGGGACGGCATTCTACCCTGGACACTGCAAACCAACACCGCGCTCGTATTCGACGAGTATGATGCCGGTCGCCCGGATGTGATGTTCGTGCTCCAGCGCGTTCTAGAGGTTTCCGGCCGCCTGACCCTGCTTGATCAAAACCGGGTCATCCGTCCCCACCCATCCTTCCGTCTATTCTCTACCGCCAATACGATTGGTCTCGGTGATACCTCGGGCCTTTATCACGGCACCCAGCAGATCAACCAAGGTCAGATGGACCGCTGGTCGGTCGTCACCACGCTCAACTATCTGCCGCACGATCAGGAAGTTGGCATCGTGCTCGCCAAGGCACCCAGTTACAAGACGACGGAAGGTCGTGAGGCTGTCTCCAACATGGTGCGGCTTGCAGATCTTACCCGCAACGCCTTCATCAATGGCGACCTGTCGACCGTGATGAGCCCGCGCACAGTGATCACCTGGGCGCAGAACGCTGAAATCTTCGGCGGCATCGGCTTTGCCTTCCGCGTCACCTTCCTCAACACATGCGATGAAACCGAGCGTCCGCTGGTCGCCGAGTTCTACCAGCGCTGTTTTGGTGAAGACATTCCCGACTCCGCGCTCAACGTTGCGCTGAGCTAGATCGAGATCAGGAGCACGCATGGCCGACGCGCGCCATCGACCCGGCTCCAATCAGCGTGGCGGATCACGCTCCGCCGCGCATAACGAGCCGCTGAAAAAAGCTGTTTCCGGCTGCCTGAAAGCCATTGCCGGCCGCGATGATGTGGAAATCACCTTCGCGGCGGATCGGCCCGTCCTTGCCGGCACGTCAGCTCGTCTTCCTGCGCCTCCTCGCCGCATGACCGCCGAAGACGGCGCAATCCTGCGTGGCCTTTCCGATGCCATGGCGCTGCGGCTCGCCTGCCACGATACCAAGCTGCACAAACAACTCGCGCCCGAAGGGCAAGCTGCGCGCGCGCTCTACGATGCGGTTGAGCAAGCGCGGGTGGAAGCCATCGGCGCTGGCCGCATGCAAGGGGTTCGCGGCAACCTCGCGGCCATGCTGGAAGACAAGTACCACCGCGGCAATTTCGAAGAGATCACCGACAAGGCCGACGCCCCGCTTGAGGATGCTGTCTCGCTGATGGTGCGCGAGCGCTTGGCCGGTTTACCTGTGCCGAAGAGCGCGCAGAAGATCGTCGATGTCTGGCGCAAGGATGTCGAAGACAAGGCCGGCAAGGACCTGAAAAACCTCGCCGATGTCGTGGACGATCAGGAGGGTTTTGCCCGCGCCATGCGCAACCTGCTGGTTTCGCTCGACATGGCCGATGAGCTCGCACCCGATCCAACTGACTTTGACGATGAGGATGAAGATTCTGACGTCAATGATGACGGGGAAACCGACGAGCACGATGACGACGAGACCTCCGGCGATGAGATGACCGGGTCCATGGAGGCCGAGGCAGCCGAGTCTGGTGAGGACGACGAAGCCGGTGAAAGCGAAGCGTCTGAGGAAACAGTCGCCGAAATGTCCGAAGGCGATGCGCCGGATGATGCCGAAGAGTCCGGGCCACCTCAAAACCAGCGCCAGAATGAGGGCTTCCTGGAGCCACTCACCGACTACAAAGCCTACACTGACAAGTTTGATGAGGTGATTGCCGTCGAAGAACTCTGCGATGCCGCCGAGCTCGACCGCCTGCGCGCTTTCCTCGACAAACAGTTGCAAAACCTGGCGGGGGCCGTTGCTCGTCTAGCCAATCGCCTGCAACGCCGATTGATGGCGCAACAGAACCGTGGCTGGGACTTCGATCTGGAAGAGGGCCTGCTCGACACCGCGCGCCTGACGCGTGTTGTGACCGACCCCATGCAGCCGCTTGCCTTTAAGATGGAGCAGGACACCGAGTTCCGAGACACCGTCGTAACGCTGGTGATCGACAATTCTGGCTCCATGCGCGGGCGTCCAATCACGGTCGCGGCCACCTGTGCCGACATTCTTGCCCGCACCCTGGAACGCTGCGGCGTGAAGGTAGAGATTCTCGGCTTCACCACCCGCGCCTGGAAGGGCGGGCAGTCCCGCGAATCTTGGCTCAATGCCGGCAAACCGGCGACCCCGGGCCGCCTCAACGATCTGCGCCACATTATATACAAGGCTGCCGACGAACCCTGGCGCCGCGCCAAGCGCAACCTCGGCCTGATGCTGCGCGAGGGCTTGCTCAAGGAAAACATTGACGGCGAAGCGTTGGAGTGGGCCCACAACCGCCTGCTTGGACGTCCCGAGCAGCGCCGGATCCTGATGGTCATTTCCGATGGCGCGCCGGTCGATGATTCCACCCTGTCGGTGAACACCGGCAACTATCTGGAGCGTCATTTGCGCCATGTGATCGACCAGATCGAAACGCGCTCGCCCGTCGACCTCATCGCCATCGGTATCGGGCACGACGTCACCCGCTATTACCGCCGCGCCGTGACCATCGTGGATGCCGAAGAACTTGCAGGCGCCATGACCGATCAACTGGCTGCTCTGTTCGACGATGAGCCAGCCGGCGTGCAGCGTATGGCCCGGCCACGCGGTCCGGGGCGCAAGGTTGCCTAAACGCTTGGCTGCATGGGCCTTGGCAGCCTTTGCGTGTTTGCCAATCCCAGCCATCGCCAATGACCCGCTAAGTGTCTCGGCATCCGCGCTGCCGGTCTATGAGCGCTCCAATCCGGACAATCAGTTTGATGTGCTGACCTATCTTGGCGGCCTGGTGCTGAACAGCCCCGATCGACGCTTCGAGGCACTCTCTGGCCTCGCCATGGTGGACGACCTCCTGATCATGGTGACCGATGAAGGTCACTGGGTCACGGCCAGGCTTTTGAGCACCCCCAATGGCGCGCCGGCAGATATCGCGGATGCTCGCATAGGCCCTCTCCTCAACACCGATGGCGGGCCGATGCTGAACAAGCGCTTGGCCGACGCCGAGGCGGTGACGCTGCTTGGGGACAGAGTTTGGGTGACCTCGGAGCGCAACCAGCCGATCCGAAGCTATCGATTGGAAAATGGCGCCTTAATCGGTTCAGCCGGCTTGCCTTTCGGCAATACCGCGCCCCTGCCTGGAAACCGCAATCAAGGCCTTGAGGCCATGGTGCACATGACCGAAGGACCACTGGCCGGCGAGACATTGGTGTTTCTGGAGGAACCGCCGCGTCGCGCCTCAGATCCGACGGCGCTACGGCTACGGTCGGACGGCAGCCATACGCCCTTCGCTGTCCGCCGCATGGATGGTTTTGCGATCACAGGTGCGGCTGAACTGCCTGGCGGCGATGTCGTGCTGGTCGAAAGGCACTTTTCCTGGGGCGACGGTCTGTACATGCGCCTGCGTTATCTGCCAGCAGACGAAATCGCTAATGGTGCTGTGCAGGGTCGACTAATGCTTCACGCCGATGGCGGTACGATCATCGACAATATGGAAGGGATCGCTGTCAGCGATCATACAACCGAGCCGATCCTGACGATCATTTCCGATGACAACGGCAACTTCTTCCAGCGCACCATCCTGCTGCGCTTTCAGATCAAAGGCGATCTGAGCGCCCTGCTCGTGCCTACGCCGCCAAGCCCGGTCGCGCGTCCAAACCTGTAGCGGCCAGGAGCAATCGATAGGGGAACAGCAAAACAGGGATCGCCATCAGCTTGATGGCAAGATCGCCCAATGCCCAGCTCACCCAGCGCGGCGCTTCGACGGCGAGCACGCCAAACAGTGGCGAGGCTTCGGGCGCGAACGCAGCGCCAAAGCCAAACAGTGGCGTCGCAAAGGCCGCAAAAGCGATGGTGAAGAAGAGAGCGGTATCGACCATCGATCCGGCAAAAGAGGAAACAGCTGGTGGTTGCCACCAGGCAATCTTGTCGGGATCCCGGTTCATGCGCGCAAACAGCTGAACGTCCAGCATCTGGGCAATCAGAAACGCTGTTCCGGACGCAATCGCGATGCGCGGCGTTGCGAACACCATCGACAAAACAACGGCAATGGCAAAGCCGACCAGCACCACCTGCCGTGCCCGCACTGCACCGAGCGCCCGGTTGGCAAAGTCCGTTACCAAAAAGGCAAGCGGGAAGGTGAATGCCCCCCAGGTGAGAAGATCACCCAGCACCAACGACCCCAGCGATCCGCCAAGCGGATACTGAACCAAAACATTGGACAAAACGACGACAGCCGCCATGGCGACCATGGCGGCGACAAAGAAAACCGGACGCGTCATCGGATAAGCCTTAAGCGCTCTGCGCTTTCAGAACTTCTTTCTTCACCTTCAGCGCATTGGCCGAAAGCTCGGTGTCCCGCGCCTTTAACAGGAAGGCATCCAAACCACCGCGATGTTCCACCGAGCGCAGAGCGCTTGCGGTGATGCGCAGGCGCACCGTGCGGCCAAGCGCATCGGACACCAGCGAAACGGTGTTCAGGTTCGGCAGAAAGCGCCGACGGGTCTTGTTGTTGGCATGGCTGACATTGTTGCCAGTCTGCACGCCTTTGCCGGTCAGTTCACAACGACGGGCCATGATCGGTCATCCTTATTGGAGAGGCCCTTCTTGGCCTCGGCCTGGTTCCATGCAGATAGGCTTGTCGGTTGGGTGCTTGCGCGCCTCCCCGAGCGGAGCATCTGCCGCTGTTGGAAAGAGGCGTGTCTATAGGCATTCCTGCTGCCAATCGTCAAGGCGCTGCTTGCCCGCAAAAGCCCAAGAAGCAAGCGCCACATTCCTGCCCCAACACTGCCAACCTTGCAGGCATAACGGGATTGATCGCAATCACTAGGGTTAACGCATCGTCAATGGCTATCGCCTAGCGTTCCCCGCAAACGGCCATAAGGGCCGCCCGCAAGGACCAAGATCGTGACGAAAGTGCCTTCCTTACCCGCCAAGCGCTTGACCAGGGGCCTGGTCACCGGTGCTCTGGCGCTAACCGTGGGCCTAGCAACCTGGATGGGGTCTGCCCGCCCGACGCAGGATAGCCTCAGCCTGATTTCCGGACCCTTGCCCGCTCAAGCTGCCATTTCGCAGCTTCGCGTTACCTATGCAGCGCGGCTCGCCGGCGTTCGAATTGGCACCGGCGTCTTCTCGGTCAACATGAATGGTGATCGCTACACGGCCAGCATTTCGGCCCGCACAAGCTCGGTCGGACGCCTGGTCAGCCAAGGCCAAGGCGAGGCCGTCGCGCGCGGAGTCTTCAGCCGCCGGTCAGCTGTGCCGGTGAGTTACGATTTGTCGGCGTCCGAAGAGGATCTCACCAACGTCGTGCGCATGCGCCTTTCGCGCGGCGACATCCGTGAACTGTCAGCCGAGCCGCCGCTTTCCGAACATCCCAATCGCGTGGCAGTCACCCGCCAGCACATTCGCGATGTTGTCGATCCTGTTTCAGCGCTCCTAATGCCGGTTCCCAACATCGAGAGCGCCGCTGGTCCTGCCGCCTGCGACCGCACGATACCGATGTTCGATGGACGCCAGCGTTATGACCTGGCGCTCAGCTTCGTGCGCATGGAAGACGTTCAATTTGGCAACGGCCAGGCCGCAGTCTGCCGCCTGCGTTACCAGCCGATCGCAGGCCACCGCACCAATCGCCGGGTCAACCAGGAACTGGCGGCCAATCCGAACATCTATGTCTGGTTGTCTCAGATCGGCGATGCTGCGCTGGTTGCGCCGGTGCGGATGGAAGTTGGCCTCAACTTCGGCACACTTTCCATTCAAGCGCTCGATTTCGCCGCGCAATAAGCGACCAAAGATCCAGCGCGCCACCACGAAATCCAGTTGACAGATCGACGTCGGCATGGCGTGCTACGCTAGAACATAAGTAGAACAATTCAATGCTCGCCGACTATCTCCCACAACTCATTCTGGCCTGGTCCATCCAATGGATGGGCGTTCTGGCGCCCGGACCGAGCGTTATGCTGCTCCTAGGCGTTGCCAGTGCCCAGGGCCGCTCTGCATCGCTTGTGACCGCTTTCGGTATTGCCTGCGGCTCGATTGTTTTGGCCGTCACAACGGTGCTTGGCATCAGCGCTCTGGTCGCTCAGATGGCCGGCGCGATGACGGTCCTGCGATGGGTCGGGGCCGCCTATCTGCTTTGGCTCGGCTACAAGGCACTCAAAACAGCGTGGAAGACCCCGCCGCTTCCAGCCTCCAAGCCAACAACGGCAAAGCCGATCAAGACAGCTTTGAGCGGATTCCTCTTGCAGGTTAGCAACCCCAAGGCGGTCGGCTTTTGGCTGGCGATTGCCAGTCTGGGCGGTGCCGGCGATGCTCCACTACCCATCATCGCCTTGTTCGTCGCCGGCGCGTTCTTGAACTCGATCCAGGGTCACGGCGCCTATGCGCTCGTGTTGTCCTCGCCGCCGATCCGAAAGCTCTATGTGCGCTTCCGCCGCTGGATTGAGGGGACCTTGGGAACCTTGTTTGTTGCCGCTGGGCTTCGGTTGGCGTTGAGCCGATAAGGCCAAGAGAGAAACGAAACTAATGTCACAATTCACTGCCATTCACCGCCTCGCCAGTTACGGAACGCTGGCGCCCGGACGCCCCAATCACGCCCAGGTCGAAGAGCTTGGCGGCTCATGGCGCATTGGCCATGTGAAGGGCCGGCACGTGCAGTCCGGCTGGGGTGCGTGGATCGGCTATCCCGGTTTTGTGCCGGACCCTGACGGTGATCCGATCGAAGTCCACATCCTTGAAGCCATTGCGCTGCCCGACCACTGGGACCGCCTCGACGCCTTCGAAGGCGAGGCCTACCGCAGGATTGTTGTGACCGCCGAGCTTCAAGATGGCAGCGCGATCGATGTTTCGATCTACGAAGCCTTACCCGAGTAGAAGCAGGCTTATTGACTGCGACGAGCCTAACGATGGTGCCAATTGCCTGCCTTATGACGGGCTCTTCTGCTGCCGATGAGACCTCTGGAATGGTTTAAGCTAGTCCTTCTCGGTCGAAGTATCGATCCCAACAGTCCAACGTCGCCACGACCGTGTCTTCAAAATCAAACTCACGATCAGCGGTTACGATGATGAGACGGGATATGTTGAAACCACGACTGAAGCCACTGCTGAAACCTCCACTGTGACTGCGCGCCTCCAGCACGGTCTTGCCATAGTTTTCCACGCGCCTGTGTTTTCGGGCATTGGCGATATCTTGAAGGAGATCAAGCGAAGGACAATCACGCTTTAAATGCTGTTTGAAGCTAAGAAGCTCCTTGCTTCTGCGCGTGTTGGACCAGTTATCTTCTCGGACATATTCGTCAAAAACCCAGTCCACTAAAGACCAACCAGCCATGGCGCAGTCCAATGCCAGCGATTCATTCAAATCGTCCGCCCGATAACGGACAACCTTACGGCGGAAGTCCTCCAGGCAATCACGCGCTGATTTCATCCCAAAACTGTTCGACATCGATCTCCCTCTACTGGCCAAACAGTGTATCAAAGTGAAACATCTTGGTTACCGTCTGCTGGCGAGCCGCCCGCATCATGGCACCTTGTCGCCTTGGCAATAGTATCGCTCCCTGCGTTCACACCCCACATATCGCGTGAACAGACCCTGAAAATCTCCAAAACCACTGATTCGGACACGATGTGTTCTGGGGACGTTCAACTGGTTAACAACGCTGGCGATCCCGGACGGCTTCAAAATGGGTTACGAACTAGGCTTTTACCGACCAACAGGCAGGCCCTTTGAGTTCTGCATTGAGGAGCACAAACAGCCGCAAACCTTGGCAATACAGCCACGTGCCCAGATCAGAAGGTATGTTGCTACAACCTTCGTCGCGCCAACCAATCATGATCTTTTTCTGAAACCCGCAATCCGCTAGAAGGAACTCGAGCGGCGCTATCCTGTGCCTGCCGACACTCTTCCGTCTCATGCCTTATCGCGCACGATCCCAAGCACCTGGAGCCGGTGTGACGGCCATCCTTGGCCCTACCAACACCGGCAAGACCTATATGGCGATTGAACGGATGATGACCCATGAAACGGGTCTCATCGGTTTGCCGCTGCGCCTGCTTGCGCGTGAGGTCTTCATGAAGCTGCGCGACCGCGCCGGCGAAGACAGCGTTGCGCTTGTGACGGGCGAGGAAAAGATCATCCCGCTCAGCCCGCGCTATTGGGTGTCGACCGGCGAAGCGATGCCGCGTGAGCTGGACGTGGACTTCGTTTGCGTCGATGAGGTGCAGCTGGCCTCCAATCTCGAGCGTGGTCACGTTTTCACCGATCGCATCCTCAATGTGCGGGGAAAGCTGGAAACAATGCTGCTGGGTGCCGGCACGATGCGCGCCCTGCTCACCCAGCTTTTGCCCGGGATCACCATCATCCAGCGCCCGCGCATGTCGCTGATTACCTATTCAGGCTCCAAGAAGATCACTCGGCAACCCCGTCGGACGGCTGTCGTTTGTTTCTCCGCCAATGACGTTTACTCCATCGCCGAACTGATCCGTCGCCAGCGCGGCGGGGCCGCTGTGGTGCTCGGCGCACTCAGCCCACGAACGCGCAACGCCCAGGTCGACCTCTACCAAAACGGTGATGTCGATTTTCTCGTTGCCACCGATGCAATCGGCATGGGGCTTAACCTGGACGTCGATCATGTTGCCTTTGCCGGTCGGCACAAATTCGACGGATTCGACTATCGCGAACTGACCGCCGCTGAGATGGGCCAGATCTCCGGCCGCGCCGGACGCCACACCCGCGACGGCACCTTTGGTGTCACAGGCCGGACGGAACCTTTGGACGACTTCCTGGTCGAAAAGCTGGAAACCCATGCGTTCGAGCCGGTTCGCCGTCTGCAATGGCGCAATGCCAACCTCAATTTTTCATCCGTCGACACCTTACGCGACTCCCTGGACGACATCCCGGGACACGAACTGCTCACACGCGCCCTGCCGCAAGAAGATGCCGATACGCTGGACGCCGTTCTGCGCGACAAGGATCATCGCGCGCGGGCCAACTCCGGCGACCGCGTTGCCCTGCTCTGGGATGCCTGCCAGCTTCCTGATTACCGCAAGATCGCGCCGGCCCAGCACACGGAGATCGTAGGCCAGCTGTTCGGCCATTTGGTAGACCGCGGCACGGTTCCAGACGACTGGATGGCGGAGAACCTGAAGAATTGCGATCGGGTAGAAGGTGACATTGATACGCTGTCAGCCCGTATCGCCCAGGTGCGCACTTGGACCTTCGTTGCCAACAGAAATGCCTGGCTCGACGATCCGCTGCATTGGCAGGAGCGCACACGCGCGTTAGAGGACCGGCTGTCTGATGCGCTTCATGAAAAGCTGACACAAAGGTTTGTTGATAGACGAACAAGCGTCTTGATGCGGCGCCTGAGGGAGAAAGTGATGCTTGACGCTGTAATCGCGAGCGACGGCGATGTTCAGGTCGAAGGCCAGCATGTTGGTTGGTTAGCGGGGTTCCGATTTACTCCAGACACCACCACCGAGGAGCTGGATGGCAAAGCTGTTAGAGCCGCTGCGCAAAAAGCGCTAGCAGCGGAGATACAGCGCCGCGCCGAAAAGCTCTCTTTGGCCGACGATACGGCCTTCGTGCTCGACAGCGAGGGAGCGATCCGCTGGACCGGCGAAGTGGTTGCTAAAATGGCCTCGGGCGACGACATCCTGAAGCCTAACGTCCTTCTTCTTGCCGACGAACATCTGACCGGCGGCGCGCGAGAAACCGTCGATGGTCGCCTCGCCAAGTGGCTGAACGATCAGATCGAAAAGCATCTGGGTAGCCTGATCGCCCTGCGTGCCGGCGATGGTCTTGAAGGTACGGCCCGCGGGATCGGTTTTCAGTTGGCCGAAGAGCTTGGTCACCTTGATCGGCGACAGGTCGCCGGTGAAGTGAAGGGGCTCGATCAGGACGCCCGTGCGACCTTGCGCAAACATGGCGTGCGCTTTGGCGCCTATGCCCTGTTCGTGCCGCAACTCCTCAAGCCAGCCCCGGCAAGCCTCTTGTCCATTCTCTGGGCACTGCGCAATGGCGGCACGGACCAACCAGGTCTTCAGCATGTGCCGCAGATGAACGCGTCCGGACGCACATCCATCCCGGTCGATCCAGAGGTCAATGCACAACTCTACCCAATTGCCGGGTTCCGGGTGTGTGGCCGCCGGGCCGTGCGCTTCGATATCCTGGAAAGGCTCGCCGACCTCATCCGGCCACTCATCGCCTTCCGTGCAGAAGATTCTGAGGGTGATGCGCCTGAGGGAGCCGCCCAGGGCAATGGATTCATGGTGACCGTGGAAATGACCTCGCTGCTCGGCTGTGCAGGCGAGGACTTCTCGGAAGTCTTGAAATCGCTGGGCTATCGGGTCGAGCGCAAAACCATACCGATCGAAGAGAAAGTAGACGAAGCCGAAGCCAAGCCGGCCGAAAGTCAGGGCGTTGACGCCGACGCGCCGGGCCAGATGGAAACGCCTGCTGCTGAAACCGATACACAAAACGCCATGGATGCGGACACGGACGGAACATCGCCGACCGGACCGAACTCTGATCCCGTGGTTGGGACGGCTGAATCCAGCGAGGAAGCCGGAACTCAAGCCGCTGACGCGTTGAGCACGACAGCTGCAACCGAAAATGCCGAGACGAGCCTAGACGCCTCAATAGGGGAAGAGACGGCTGAAGAACCGACCGAGCAGGTGATAGAGATCTGGCGCCCCGGCCAAAACCGACCGAGGCAACAGGGCAATCGCCCAAATCGCCGGCAAACGCAGCAGAACGGCGAGGCCCGCCGCGCCGATGGGGACGGCCGAAAATCGCGTGTACCAAACAAGCGTGGCGATCAACGCGGCAAGGGCAAGAAGGGCGGCAAGCCGTCGGCACCGCGTTCCTTCAGTTCCGGCCCTCCCAAAAAGGACCGCAAAGCGGATCCAGATTCGCCCTTTGCGGCACTGGCAGGCTTGTTTGACGGACCGGATGGGAAAAACTGAAAGGCCGCCCGACACTGACGATCAGAGCGGTCAAACGCTGCGCCTTGATCGTTGGCTCTTTTTTTCACGGCTGGTGAAGAGCCGCTCTCTGGCCGCCAAGCTCGTCGAAAGCGGCCATGTTCGTGTAAACGGGGACAAGGTGCACCAAGCCAAACGCGCCGTGGGGCCAGGCGACACGCTAACGCTCGCGTTGCCGGCTGGTGTCAAGATTGTCCGGCTGAATGCCTGCGGAACCCGCCGCGGTCCAGCGCCGGAGGCTCGTACCCTTTATGACGACCTCACACCTCCTCCTCCGCCTAAAGAGGAACGGCCGCTATCACCTCGTCTAGCACCCAGCCCAGGCCGGCGTCCGACCAAACATGAGCGCGAAAAACTGCAGCGACTGAAGCGGCCTTTGGAGTAACAAACCCCGGTTGTTTGACCATTGGCGACTCTCCCAATGGACATCTAACCGCCTTGACAACCATGCCGTCCATCCCGTTGGAAGGTCGTCAAGACGGCGCGCGCTCAAAGCGCGATTGACCTAAATTTGGAGCCCCCCGAATGACCTACATCGTGACGGAAAACTGCATCAAATGTAAGTACACCGATTGCGTCGAGGTTTGCCCTGTCGACTGTTTTTATGAGGGCGAGAACATGCTCGTCATTCATCCTGATGAGTGCATCGATTGCGGCGTGTGCGAGCCAGAATGTCCAGCCGATGCAATCAAGCCGGACACCGAGCCCGGCCTGGAGCAATGGCTGACATTAAACACCAAGTACGCCTCAGAATGGCCCAACATCACTATAAAAAAAGACGAACTGCCCGAAGCGTCGGACTTTGACGGTAAGCCTGGCAAGCTTGAACTGTTTTCCGCCGATCCCGGCGAAGGAGATTAGAAGCCCCGGTCCGTCTGAATTTCCGCTTTGGCGGTGCACAAAAACACACGCTCGCAGACATAAGAAAGTGGGCAATAACAAACTGTTCTTCGGTTGCCGCGTTAACGCTGGTGTGGCAAAAGTTTGATTTTTGCCGCTTTTTAACCTATATTAGCGCTTCGTTTCGAAGATAACCGACCGGGCCGGACTCGTTTGCCGCCTCTTCCTCGCTAAGTCATTTGACACGCACGCTTCCTGACCTGCCAAAACCAACGGTGGGCCGGCAAGGGTGGTTTCGTGCCGTTTGCACGTGACAGAACATCTCGCGGTGGGTGATGTGGCCGGTTGTTTTCAAAACGCCAGATAAAGAACCGGAGTGCCGGTTCGCATGCTTGCAAACTGGCAGCTCCGCACTGCCGGCGAGCACAAATCGGCTTAACAGGAGTATGGCAGCGAATGGCGACCGCAAAAATGACAACTCAGAAACAGGGTTTCAAAGTCAATGAGCAGGTGGTGTATCCCGCTCATGGCGTTGGCCGCATCGTGTCCATCGAAAAGCAGGAAATTGCCGGCCTAACGCTGGAACTGTTCGTGATCACCTTCGACAAGGACAAGATGACCCTGCGGGTGCCAGTGTCTAAGGTTGAAAGCGTTGGTATGCGCAAGCTGGCCGAAGATGACTTGGTCGCCAAGTCCCTGAAGACGATCAAGGGCCGCGCTCGTGTAAAGCGTGCCATGTGGTCACGCCGCGCGCAGGAATATGAAGCCAAGATCAATTCCGGCGACCTCATCCAGATTGCGGAAGTTGTGCGCGACCTGTTCCGTGCGGAAAGCCAGCCCGAACTGTCCTATTCCGAACGCCAGCTCTATGAAGCTGCGCTGGACCGGATGGCACGGGAGATTGCCGCCGTGAACAGCATGACGGAAACCGAAGCCGTTCGCCTTATCGAACAGACACTGGTCAAAAGCCCGAGCCGTGCCAAGGCTATTGAAGAAGCCGATAACGCCGACTCCGACCAAAGCGCGGCAGCCTGAACGTCTGGCGAATCACCACAGTAGAAACGGTAGAATTTCTTAGTTTCAACTTTAGATAGAACAGCAAAACCCGGCTCATTGAGCCGGGTTTTTTATTTGCCTCAGCCATTTTTACGCTACGGCCCTCTGATTGAGCCGGCTGACGAACCATCCAACGCGGCGCAAGTGATCTAATATCTTCTACGAACCGTAAACTTCCTGATATAGTTGATCGGAGCAAACCTGCTCGATGGAGGGACAGCTATGCATGATGCGTCAGGCCCCCGTGATTTCGTAAAGAGGGCTATGCAGGCCCCTTACCTTGAGCGTGAAGAAGAACAGGCACTCGCCGTGCGGTGGAAGGAGTGTGAAGACCAGGCTGCGCTGCATCGGCTGCCTCAGGCGCATATGCGCCTGGTTATTGCGATTGCTGCCCGCTTCCGCCATTTCGGACTTCCGATGAGCGACCTCATTCAGGAGGGCCACGTGGGCCTTCTGGAAGCAGCAGCCCGTTTTGAACCCGCCCGCGAGGTGCGCTTTTCAACCTATGCCACCTGGTGGATCAGAGCATCCATCCAGGATTTCATTCTTCGCAACTGGTCGATTGTCCGCGGCGGCACATCCTCTGCCCAAAAGGCGCTGTTCTTCAATTTGCGCCGGTTGCGGGCGCGCATCACACAGAACACCCATCAGGTTTCAACCTCGGATATGCATCGTCAGATTGCCGAGGCTATCGGCGTCTCGGTCAACGATGTCGCCACGATGGACGCCCGGCTTTCAGGTGCTGATGCATCGCTGAATGCGCCCTTGTCAGACGGCGAAGACGGTGGAAGCGCAGATCGTCAAGATCTTCTGCCGGACACAGCTCCACTTCAAGATGAACTGGTGGGCCAGTCGATCGACACCGAGCGCCGCAAGAACTGGTTGAACCACGCGCTAACTGTGCTCAACGAGCGCGAGCTTAAAATCGTGCGCGAACGACGGCTGTCGGACGACGGTGCGACACTAGAAGCGCTGGGCGCAAAGCTCGGAATTTCCAAGGAGCGCGTTCGCCAGCTGGAAAGCCGGGCATTGCAAAAACTGAAAACTGCATTGCTCGACCAGCAATCAGCCTCGTCCTACACCTGAACAACGGTCCACTACTCGGTGATCAGCTTGATCTGGTCACCGGCCCGAATCCGGTCATTCGGCCCCAAAGCGTTGATGATGCGCAGCAACGCTTCTTGGTCTCCCCCCGCCTCCATGCGTCGGGCCAGTGATGCGACGCTATCCCCCGAACGGGCTGTAACCACACGTACCCGCAAGGGTTCGATGCCTTCGCGCTCGGCAGCACTCATACGACGGAAGCTGCTGATCACCGTTTCTGCCGCCTCGGCGAAAGCAGGCGTGTCATCGTTGCTTGCAAAGATGAACCGATAGACCCGGTTATCAACTTCGATAACCGCAACTCGGAAAGTCCACTGCCCGGCGGCCGCATTGGCGGTCACCACCGGCAAGCCATTGGTCAGTCGGCCTTCAATGCTGTTGCGATCAAGCCCTTCAATCCAGCCCGACTGCAGATAAGCCTCAAGGCTCTGACCGCTGCGCAATTGTACCCCATCAAACCGCAGCGCGCGTCCATCGCGATGGGCACCCAAAACGGCCTGCTCGGTGTTGTCGAGCCGGCAGCCTTCGGGCGCTTCAAACGAACTCCCAAGTCCGGGGTGCAGGAAACTCTGTCCACGCACCACACCTTCGTCGGCCGGATGACCAAACACCATGCCGTCGATCGCTGAGAGGTAGCGCTCGCGCTCGCGGGTCCCGATACCCGGCGCGCCGAACTGGCGCGCCAGCCGTGTCGCCACTTCGATGCGAGAGGGTGTTGAGGGATGGCTGGACAAAAAGCTGGGCACATCATCATCAAGTGGCAGGGAATCAAGGGCGTTGAAGCGGGACATCGTCTCCAGGAAACGCGCCGCCGCAAAAGGATCATAGCCAGCCCGGCCGATGGTGCGCACGCCAAGCTCGTCAGCTTCCAACTCCTGATTCTGCGAAAACTGTGCCAGAGAAACACCGTTGGCAAGCACCGCCATTTGGGCGGCCGAAGGGTCCGACAGCACATCGGTCAAAACCCGGTCGATCAAAGCCGCCGTCCGGACTTCTTGCTCACGGGCAATGGCATGCCGCATCGTCACATGCGCAATCTCATGGGCAACGACAGCGGCGACCTCGGCCTCATCATTGGCAAGCGCCAAAAGACCGCGCGTGACATAAAGGTAGCCGCCGGGCAGAGCAAAGGCGTTGACGGTGGGCGAATCGAGCAACGTCAAGCGGTAGACCCGCCCCGGCTCGTCGGACGATGCAATGACCTGCCGCAGCATAGCGACGAGCCGTGTCTCAAGCTCCGGGTCTTCATAGATCCCGCCAAAGGCCTGGATAATGCGCGGGTGCTCGCGCGCGCCGATGGCTTCCTCGGCTGCCAGCGTCGCCGTCGGGCCGGGTTCGGTGCCCTCGATCGAGAGCGGCACCAACGGCCCTTCGCCATTGAAAGAAAGGCACCCGCCAAGGATGGCCAGCCCAGCCATCGCCAAGACCAGACGCAGGCGGCGTAGAGCTGTCTGACGGTAGGATGCTTCTTGGCGTTTCACGCGTGTGTCCGAGTTTTAGCGCACGCTTGCGCGCAGCACTTCTATCGCTTCGGGATGATCGACCCGGATCATCGGACCACCATCTTCCATCAGCCAGCCGCGCACCCGCACATGCGCCCCGCGCAGCGCCGACAGATCAAAACTGATGTCGTCAAACACAGGATCATGCTCCCGATCAATGGTAACGGTGAAGTCTTCGCGCCATGTTTCGCCAAAATTAAGGTACCAGCGCTCGCGTCTTGCCTGTGCGTCGAGCACGAGCCCTTCGATCAAATCAAAGTGATTGAGGCGATCAAGCAGCTGGCGCGTATCGCTCGCCGTGCGCACCGCGTAAAAAGGATGCGACCAGATGTTTTGCTCGGTGCTGCGCGCAACGTCCTCACGCAGCAAGAGATCAGTGATGAGTGAGCGGTTATCGGCGAAGGTGTAGACCCTGGCCAGACCGGCCAAAACCATAGCGCCTTGCAGCCAGGTGCCGTCCTCAAGGACGACATGTGCCAAATGCCGATCGTGCCGGTCGCCGCGGCGCCCTCCGAAGTAGAGCCGCGCCCGTTTCCCACTGTCCTCAATGATGGATTCAAGGGTCCGTTTGGCCAGCCGAGCCAAGGGCCACTCCTCCACATGGTCACGGCCGAGAGGCAACTTGGGCGCCTGAATGCCTACAAAGCGCACGTCCGGGCCGCGCTCCAGTTCAACCGTATCGCCATCTACCACAGCGTCGATGACAACATCCGGTCCAGCTTCAAGGCGTGACCAGTCAGGAGCAGGCAATCGATCAGAAAGGGGAGTAGCGGACACCGAAGACAGTCCATTGGCAGGCGATTGAGCCTGCGCAACAGACAGCGTTTCTTCCCCAAGCGCAAGCGCCGGCATGGCGCTACCAGCAAGAGCGATGGCGGCACTTGTCAGGAGCCGACGGCGGGTAAGCGCAGGTTTTTGAGGTCGACCTATTTTCATTCGCCCTGCGCTCACCTACATCGCGTCAACCATCACTTCCATCGTGAAGCGGCTGACGCGCGCAACCACGCGCCCTCTTTTGGCCTTTCCAACCAGCTTCACGCTATTCTGGACGTTCCCATGCCACATAACGAGCCCATCATTACCGTCCAAGGGCTGGAAAAAACCTACGATAGCGGCTTTCAGGCCCTTAAGGGCGTCGATCTGACCATCAAGCGTGGTGAATTTCTGGCCTTGCTTGGCCCATACGGCGCCGGCAAATCCACGCTCATTTCCTCCATTTGCGGTCTGACCACGCCTACCGGCGGACAGGTTTCCGTCGGCGGCCACGATATCCTGACTCAGTCCGGCAAGACCCGACGCATGATCGGTCTGGTGCCGCAGGAGATCACCATCGAGCCATTTGAGCCCGTGTGGAATGCCGTCCGCTTTTCCCGCGGACTGTTCGGACTGCCGCCCAACGATGCTTACCTCCAATCGCTGCTTGAAAAACTCAGCCTTTGGGACAAACGCGAAAGCCGCATCAAAGAACTGTCCGGCGGCATGAAGCGCCGGGTTTTGATCGCCAAAGCGCTTTCTCATGAGCCTACCATTTTGTTCCTGGATGAACCGACCGCCGGTGTTGATGTGGAGCTGCGCAAGGACATGTGGGCGATCATCCGCGATTTGCGTGAGTCAGGCGTCACGATCATCCTGACCACCCACTATATTGAAGAGGCAGAAGGCATCGCCGATAGGGTCGCCATCATCTCATCGGGACGGATACTTCTGGTCGAAGACAAGGCAAAGCTGATCGAGCGGATGGGTCAGCGCAGCTTGCGCGTGGAACTCGACCAGACGCTGACCGCGCATCCAGATTCGCTAGCCGCCGAAGCCATCCAACTGGGAGATGACGGCAAAAGCCTCATCTACGCCTATGACGCTAACTCCGATCTCACCGGCATCGCGTGCCTACAGCGCGATATCATCGAAGAAGGACTGACCGTGCGGGACGTCGATACCTCCCAGAGCTCGCTGGAGGACATCTTCGTCAGTCTGGAGGAGAAGGATGGCACCGCAAGCGCACCACAACAGGAGGTCGCGCAATGATCAACTTTCCGGCCATCATGGCGATCTTCCGGTTCGAGATGGCGCGCGCCAGCCGAACCCTTCTTCA
>JBHJIX010000088.1:0-8404 GCA_050043025.1 Cohaesibacteraceae bacterium | reverse complement strand
GCGCCGGCAAGGTTCAATGGCCCACCGGGACGAACGATTGGGTGCCTATGGAAACGATTGAGAGCTTTGAGACGGCGCCCGCCTACGATCTCGTGGTGCCCATCACCCAAACGGTGCCGTTCGCTCTCAGTTCGCCGCATTCTGGAACAAGCTATCCGCGCGCTTTCCTGGAAGCCTCTCAGCTGCCAACCCAGGATCTACGCCGCTCTGAAGACACCTATGTCGATCGCTTGATCGCACCGGCGGTCCAAAAAGGTGCGCCGGTCGTCGCCGCACGCTTCCCGCGCTGCTATTGCGACGTCACTCGTGAGCCCTATGAGCTTGATCCGCGCATGTTCGATAGCCCTTTGCCGGGTTTTGCTAACACCGCATCGCTGCGCGTTGCTGGCGGACTTGGTACGGTGCCGCGCGTGGTTGGCGACCGGCAGCCGATCTACCGCAAGAAGCTGACGGTTAAAGATGCGCTCGACCGGGTGGAACGGCTCTACAAGCCCTACCATGCCACCCTGCGTCGCGTTTTGGCGCAGACCCATGTGCGCTTTGGGGCATCCGTTTTGATCGATTGCCATTCCATGCCGTCCCTCATTCGCACAGCGACAGGAACACTGAGCACGGATTTCGTCATCGGTGATCGCTTTGGCGCCAGCTGTGCACCCGAACTGTCCGAACAGGTGATTGCAAGCCTGCGGTCATTGGGCTTCACGGTCGCGCGCAACAAGCCTTACGCAGGTGGCTTCATCACCGAGCATTATGGGCGACCGGCCAAAGGCATTCACGCCCTGCAGCTGGAGATCAATCGCGGGCTCTACATGAACGAGCGCACGCTGGTGCCCAACAACGGGTTCAACGCCGTCATGGATGCTCTGTCGCAGACGATGGATGCTTTGTTCGAAATCGATCTGGACTGCCTGGCCCCGCTCGATCAAGCCGCCGCCGAGTAATCCGTAACGGCACAGACGGCCCGCCGAACGCCCGAACATCCCACAAGAAAAAAGAGCCGTTCGACCAAAAGGTCAAACGGCTCAAGTCTAGGGAGGAAACGCCCAAGGAGGGCATACGGCAACGCCGGGAGGGCCGTGCCGCATCGCAAAAATGGTGTGTGCAGTGCAGCAAGTCAAGCTGTCGCTACGTTTTTTTGACTGCTTGCTCAAAAAATCCGCGGGGTTGCGGCACTTGCGCAACAATATTACCGAAAGCCGTTCCGGAACGAATGAAATCCTTTACAAAGAATCTCATGGACGGCGAAACCTGAACGGGCGATAGGGTCGAGAGATCCCTTTTCAAGCTATTTTGGAGCCTTCCATGCCCGCCGATCAGCCCGCGCCAAAACCTGAGTTGGATCAGCGGATTGGCCTCTTCTCTAAGATCGAGCGTATTTCGCACCGCACAACAGTTCCATCATTCCGCGCTGGCATTTCTGTCGACAACAAACGCGCCGAGGGCGATGGCTACGACCCCGTCACCGAGGCCGACCGCACCTGTGAACGCGAGATACGCGCGCTAATTGAGACCCATTTTCCAGACGATGGTATCATCGGCGAGGAGTACGGCACTGTTCGCGCCGACGCTCCCTATGTCTGGGTGATCGACCCCATCGACGGCACCCGCGCCTATGTCGCCGGCGTGCCGCTTTGGGGAACACTGGTCGGCATCATGACCGGCGGCAAGCCTGTCGGGGGCTTTGCAGGCCACCCCTTTATCGGCGAGCGTTTTTCGACGCGTCTTTCGCCTCAAGGCGGTGAGGCATGTTGGAGCAAGGGCGAAGAAGAGCGCGTCCTCACTTCGCGCGCTTGCGCTAACCTCAGCGAAGCCAGCCTTGCAACCACAACGCCTGAGCTTTTCAGCGAACAGGAACGGCTCGCCTATAATCACCTTGAAGGGTTGGTGCAGGCGGTGCGTTACGGGATGGACTGGTATGCTTATGCGCTCATTGCCTCGGGCACATTGGACGTGGTGGTCGAAAGCGGCCTCAGCACCTACGATATCCTGCCGCTTGTTCCGATAATCGAGGCGGCCGGCGGCATAGTGATCGATTGGTCCGGGCGGTCACTGTCAGCGACAGACGACACGTTTACTGGCCAGGTGATCGCCCTTGGGGACAGGGCCTTGGCAGAACCTGTTTTGAACCTGTTGGCTACGGCGGCACGTCAAGCGGCCTGAAAACCAGGGCTCAAAGCAAACTGGTGTCGAAATGCTCCAGCGTGCGCTCAAGGTTGCCGCTGCGCAGTTCCGGCACGGAGAAAAACGCCTCTGTGGCGGCCAAAAACAGGTCGCGGAGCGCATCGCGCTCAAACATCGGCTCGTGCTTGGAGCGCGGGAGGCGCAACAGCGTCGCCGTCGGAATAGCCGCCGCCATGCGCTCAATGGCATCAGGCGATACCACCTCATCATGGCCAGCCTGCACGAACATGACAGGCGACTTGATCTTATCCAGGAAGTCCTGGTTCCAAACACGCTTCATCCCGCCAGCGCAGCGATGCAGCCAGCCAAAGGTCGGTGCTCCAAGCCCAAGGTCGGGGTGGTCAGCAAGAATGGCGGCGCTGCGGGCATAACGGGCCGGATCGGACGTCACCTCATTGGTTTTGAACGGACCTGAGCCGGCAAGCGTGTTCCCTGTTCCCGGAGGATACATCTGCCCAAGGCCAAACCGTGTCGCGAGCCCAGAAAGCGTGGCGATCGTGTCGTGGGAGGCGCGGTTCACATTGTAGCGCAGCAGCGGCACCGACAGCACCATGCGGTCAAACCAAAGCGGTTTGCGCACCAGCATGTGAAGGGCCACCAGCCCGCCCATCGAATGGCCAAGCCCCACCAGCGGCAAGGGACAGTCCGGCAGCACGCCCTTTTCGATCACCACTTGCAGATCGCGCACATAGACATCGAAATCGTGGATGTGGCCTTTGCGCGGCTCCTTGCGCAGGATGCGCGAGGAAAGCCCCTGCCCACGCCAGTCAAACGTGACGACAACAAAGCCAAGCTTCACATAATGAGCAATGATGTCGGCGTACTTCTCAATGTACTCCGCCCGGCCATGCATCAGAAGAAGCGTGCCAATCGCCGTTCCCAATGGGCGGAAGTGTGCCACCCGAACGCGCGCGCTGCGCCGCAGACCGACCGACACATAAAACACCCGATGCAGCCTTTGCATCGGCATGCCGTCCACCCAATACAGGTACGCGCCATCGGGGCCGACGACGGTTTCGGGGTGGTCCTCGGCGGCCATGATGGGCTGGACGATGGTCATCGCCGTGTCTTGCCTGAAGCGAAAGCTGCTGGCAACGGCCAGCCTTGGCCGGCCAACAAGAAAGGCTGGCGCCCCATGAGGGGGGAGCCAGCCTCGGTTCCAGACGGTGCCGGAGGGCGGAATGGCAGCCGCCTGGCCCGCTTGGTCTGCGGGCGCCTGCCTTAGCGGCGGCCCCAACGCCAAATGATGTTGCCGTTGTATTTATTCACCGCGATCCGGCGGTAACCACGGAACCCGCGTGCTTCGAACACGTAGACATTGCGACGTTCACGCAGGAACGAGATGTCCCGGAAGCCTGCCTGGCGAAGAATGCGGCGTGCGCGGCGTGGACGGATCTGCTCGCGGTGCGGGCGCACATGGTGGGACTGAAAATGCCCGTTCGGATGGTTCGGACCGATGAAAAATGTGCCCTGCGGCGTGCTCCACGAGAAGGAAAAGCCGTTGGCCTGGGCAGCTGTTGCACCGCCAGCCAGAGTGCCGAGAGCCACTGCGCCGGCAAGAGCAGTTTTGATCAGGGTCTTACGGTTGGTCATCATCATCTCCTTGAGGTCTTGAGCCGGGCGGGGTCTGCCTCAGCGATGATCAAAACCTACAAGGGGGCGCCTGAACCGACCCGGAAGCCGCCGTTCATATAGCGTTCAGCAAACAGGGCAGGTGCGTCAGGGCCGTGAAAGACCGGTGCATCTTGAAAAAGGCACACCCAATACCGAGCTATGGTGTCGAAGGCGCCTGATGGGCCTTCACCACGCTGAAGCGGTCGCCCTATGGGACCGCGATGACGCCAAATGTGCCGATACGGCGTGGTCCCCACAAACGTTGCTTCATTTGGAGGACAACCCAATGCGTATTGATTATTCGCCGCTTTACCGTTCCACCGTCGGCTTTGACCGGCTGTTTTCGCTGCTGGACCAGACGGTGTCGAACGAAGGCAATTCCTACCCGCCCTACAACATTGAGCGCACCGGCGAGAACGCCTACCGCATCACCATGGCGGTGGCCGGTTTTGGCCCGTCCGAACTGCATGTGGAAACCAAGAACCACACGCTGCATGTGCGCGGTGAAAAGGGTACCGAAGCCGCCAGCGACACCCGCGAAATTCTCTATCGTGGCATAGCGGCACGTAATTTCGAGCGCCGTTTCCAGCTTGCCGAGTATGTCGAAGTATCCGGCGCCTCGATGGAAAATGGTCTGCTTCACATCGAACTGAAGCGCGAACTGCCTGAAGCCATGAAACCCCGCACCATTGTTATTAGCAATGGCAAGGCCAACGGCAACGGCAACGGCATCACCGCCGCCATCGACGTGGAAGCCGACAAGTCCTAACCGACCTTTCCGATCGTCAGACAATAAAGCCCGGAGCGCTCCGCTCCGGGCTTTTTTGTTGCCATCAGACGCAATGAAGCAAGAGGAAAACATCAAGCGATAATCCCAGCTTATTATTTACAAATAGAGCCTTGATATCTTTTTGAATTCACAAGAATTTTGAAAAAAAGATTTACTCGGCTAACATTTGTATTGATGACAGGCCCAAATGCTTGGCATTGGATTTATCAAAGTTAGTGTTCGTCGCCACAACCTTGGGGGAGGTCTGGCCATGTCAAAGACAACAATCAAAACATTTTTTATCTATTGTTTCTCTGCCCTGTTCGGCAGTTCCTTGGCATTCGCACAAGACCAGATCACCATGGAGGCGCCGACTGAGATCGACGCGGTTCCGCAGGTCATCGGCGGCACGCCGGCCGATCCGGAGGACTGGCCAGCCACCTTTGCGTTTAGTAGCGGCATCAATGCCTGCACGAGCACGCTGGTCGGCCCACAAGTCCTGCTGACCGCGGCCCACTGCGTGAACGATGGCGCTGTGGGAACGGTTGTTGTCGATGGCCGTAGTGTCGGCTTCACCTGCTCCCATCATCCAAGCTACGCAGCAGACTTCCAATATGACGTCGCCCTCTGCCTGACCGCTTCGCCGATTGCCGCCTCCATTCAGCGGCCTTACGAAACGCTTAGCAGAGACGCTGGCTTCCCGAGTATCGGTAATGACGTTACGCTTATTGGTTTCGGGTGTCGCCAACCTGGCGGTGGCGGACCGAGCGGCAGCTTTTACACCGGTGTGGCCGAGTTTGTGCGCATTAACGGGATCTACTTGACCACCATAGGTGGGGCGGCTGTGTGCTTTGGCGACAGCGGAGGCGCTGCCTATGCAGACCTTAGTAGCGGCTCCCGCCGCATTGTAGGCGTCAACTCGCGCGGCGATATCACAACCCGATCCTTGCTAACGCCGGTTGCACACCATGGCGTGCTGAGCTTCTTGATAGGCTGGTCAGACGCCAACAATGTAGAGATTTGCGGCGTCAGCACCGGGGGCACGGGATGCAGGCCCTGATCCGCAAGAACGCGCTTGGCGTCCAGCTGGGTCTAGCGTGCTGCCTGTTGGCCAGCGAGGCGAGCGCAGATCAGGTTCTGTCTGTGCCCATTAGCCTGTCCAATCTGGAATCGGCTATCTCGGTTCTAACGGCAGAAGGGCGTTTCCAAGAAGCAGGGCAACTTCAAGATCTTTTCTTTGATCCCTTCCAAGTCGCCATTCTCTACCCTAACGCTGGCCTTCCTGCCGGGGTACAAAATCCATCTTGGCCAACCCATAGGCCCAGTTATCAGTGGACCGACGGTTGGCCTGGATCGCAGATTCGGTTGGATGCTAACCCACCAGTTCGACCACCTGCTCAAAGCCTTGAACGCCCTTCGCCGAATGCTCCAGAGCAGTTCGCCATTGAGTTCAGTACAGAGCAACTTGTTAGTTTGGCGTCGTCTGACGATGCCGTTACTGTCAATGCCGCGCAAGCACTCATCAGCTATTCAAGTGTCGTGGGCGACCAACCCTTCCTTGTTTCGCCAAAATCAGATGCTGCCTGCTCTGGGACAGTTAATCCAGAGGCCTGGCCCTTTGCGCCGGAACCCATCCTTCGGCAGCTATCACAAACCATCCGGCATCCGGACATTGAGTACGATCAGCAAACGATCCTTGTTCTGGATACTGGGTTCAACCGCCAGCACGTGCCACCCTACTGGACTGACTTTGCGCAAGACCTCATTAAGCGCATCCCCAGACAAGGCAGCGCCACCCGTCGTGCAGACGGCGTGAATCTGGCCTTTGCGGGTGGGGCGATCTCGCCCGACCAAAACTATGATCTCGGCTGGCACGGACTGTCCGTTGCCGAAATCGCCTTAGGCTCCCGCAACTTCCATGACTTTCGAAGTCTGACAGATTTGCTCCCCTCGGTCGGCATGGCAAATGCCATGCATAACGGGAGAATACAGGCTTCCAGCCTAATCAATGCCTACGACTATGCCAGCAGGCACGATATTGCCGTGATCAATATGAGCTTCCTTCTCGGCCAATCACCGTCCGGCTTTTTGGAAGTGTTATCGCGTCACGGAAACAATGTCCTTTTGGTCGTCGCGGCCGGAAACGATGGCGAAGATCTCGATAAGGTTGGCCAATGGCCGGCGTCCATGGGTGGGGAGTCGAGCCCAGCTGCCATTGGTTCGGTGATCACCGTCGGGTCGCATGATCCAGATGGCTCGATCAGCAGCTTCAGCCGCCGTGGCGACCGGACCATTGACCTGCTTGCGCCTGGCTGCGGCATCGTCACCGTTGATGGGCCCACACAAGGAGATAACCCGGAAACCCTGGCGGTCCGTAGCGTGTCTGGGACATCTTTTGCGGCCCCATCCGTGAGCTTTGTCGCAGCAATGCTGCATGGATTGGGCCTCCCATTCGGCGACATCAAGGGCCGGCTGATCTTGTCTGCCGATGTCAGCAACGCACTCGACTCGAATGTCTACTCACGCGGGCGCCTAAACCCAGAAGATGCGCTGGCTTTCCCTTTCATTGTTTATCGTTTTGACAATGACGGGTCGCCTTCACGTGTCACGGCAGAGCCGCTGGATGTGTTCCCCAACCTTGCCATCCAGGTAACGCTATGCGGCGAACCCTATCTGCTGCACGAATTGAGCAAGATTGCCAGGCGCGTGGAAGATGACGGGACGGCCATGCTCCATGTCTGGGAGCGGCCCTTGGCGGGAACGACCCTAAGCCGTGGAGAGTATTGCCAACAGCAGCCCGGTGACACGATGGCAAACACGCAGATTCGCGATGCTACAACTGGCCAGGTAAGGGACGTGCAACTAGACAACCTGCGGGACTTCATCCTGTCGATGCGTTAGCGCAACTTCACGAAGCCTTCTTCTGCCCCACAATGCACAGATCGATGATCGTGCAGTCACGGCCGGCATTCTTGGCCGCATAAAGCGCCTCTTCGGCGCTGCGCATCATGTTCTCCAGGCTTTCACCGCCCTTCAGTTTGGTGATGCCAACGCTGATGGTCACGCCGGGAAGCGCCTTGCCGGAATGAATGATCTGAGCTTCGGCCAGACGGCTACGCAGATCATCAATCACCGCCTCGGCCGCCTGCGGCGTGTAGCCAGAAAACAGAATGGCGAACTCCTCGCCGCCAATACGGCAGGGGTAGAAGCCCGTTCCATCAAGTTCAGACATATAGGCCGCCAGAACCTTGAGCACGGTATCGCCGGCATCATGACCGTGTGCATCGTTGAACTTCTTGAAGTGATCAACATCGACCATCGCCAGTGACAGGTCGGTTTTGGCGGCTTCCGCACGCCGGATCTCCCGGCTTGCCATATCCAGGAACCAGCGCCGGTTCCAAAGACCGGTCAGTGCATCTTTCACCGATTGATCTTGAAGCTCAGCCTGCAGGCGCACATTGGCGGCCGCAAGGCTGATCTGCTCAGCGCAAATCAGCGCCACTTCCAGCTGCTGTGACAGTGTCTCAGCCATGGCCTCGGACTCATCACGCACAGCAATCAGATCGGGGAATGAGATATGCAACAGCCCGATCGTGTCGCCATGGGCGATGATGGGCAGGCAGAAATAGGGGTGGTTCTCACTGCCTACATGGTCACAGGCAAAGTCGATCTCTGAGGTGCCGTACGCGTAGGCACGCCCTCGCCTAAGGCCCCAGCACTGATCGGCATGCAGATGCGGCCCACACATCGTCTCCCCCCAGGAGGAGACAAGGTCCAGGACATCGCGAGAGTTGGAGTAGATGTAGAGCTCGCCATTGGTGCGCGGGAAGAGACGCGACA
>JBHJIX010000087.1:0-4776 GCA_050043025.1 Cohaesibacteraceae bacterium | reverse complement strand
CAGAAGGCTTGGTTACCAATGAATGTAATGCGCGAAACCGACGAGCGTTCATCTTCGGAAATTTCGAAAACCAGATCGACGCGGTTGTCGCCGACCTCAATGATCTTCGGCTCAACACGGGCAGCAAAACGACCGTTGCGGCGATAGGCTTCAAGAATGCGTTGTGTGTCAGATTGCACGGCGGACTCGGTCAACACACGGCGCGATTCAAGCTGGACGACAGTTCCAAGCGCGCTGTCGTCCAACCGACGATTTCCCTCAAAGACGACCTGGCGAATGATCGGGTTTTCTTCGACGAAAACAAACAGAACCCGCGAGCGTCGCTCCAACCTAACATCAGCGAACAGGCCGGTCGCGAAAAGCGATTGCAAGGACTCGTTCAAGTCGCGCGCAGAAAACTCTCGGCCGGGCACAACCGTTAGGTAGGAAATGACCGTTGCATCTTCGATGCGTTGGTTGCCTTCCACCTCAATGGAAGAAACGACAGCAGCTTGGGCGTCAGCGGGCGCGAGGACGAAACCCCCTTGGTTGGTCGCAATGCTCAGCGGGAGAACCGCAATCATCGCAGCGAGCAAGAGGGAACAGCAGAAACGGATCATACTCATAACAATCCTCAGGCCGTACACAGGCCGCAGCAGAAAATCTTAGGTGCCAAGCCGAGTCACTTCGCACCGCCTTGGTCTTCTATCGCGGTCACGGCACAACGCAAGCCGTGGTGGTTGGTTTTAAAGGCTTTCCACCCATGCGTTGCAGGTCGGCAACGGTCACTTAATGTTTCTTAACGGCCGTTAACGCATCAGATTTGCGATATCGTTCCATGTCGCAAACACCATCAGCCCCATAACCATCGCCAAACCGACGCGGAATCCCAGTTCCTGACTGCGATCGCTTAGAGGTCGGCCGCGCAAGGCTTCGATGGCGTAGAAGGCCAGATGGCCGCCATCCAGCATCGGAATCGGGAACAGATTGATGAGGCCGATGGAAACGGAAATGATCGCGGCTAACTGAAGCAGCGCCAAAAAGCCGAGGGTTGCCACATCGCCGGATATTTTCGCGACCCGAACAGGCCCGGACAGTTGATCGGCTGATTCTTGCCCAACCAAGATGCGCCCGATGTAGGTAAGCGACTGCGTGATGACCTGGCCTGTTTGTTCAACCGCACGGCCAGTTGCGCCAATCGGGCCATACTCGATGGTCGTCACGTCTTCGGTGCTAGCCTCATGGACCACCCCGATGACCCCAACACGCTGCATGTTGCCGAAGCCGTCATCGATCTCGCGGCGCTCGGGCGTCACAATCACGTCAATCAGGGAGCCATCGCGGTCAAGCGTGAAGAGCAAGGGTCGCTCGGCGGAGAAGCTGACCACGCTGCGCACGTCGTTGAAGCTCTCAATCGGCTCGCCTTCAATGGCTTCAATGATGTCGCCGGGCATAAGCCCTGCCGCTTCGGCAGGTGAGTTTTCCTGATCCGCGTCGATGCGCGGAACCGTCACGCGCGCACCGAACACCATGAAAACACCGGCGAAAATCACGATGGCCAACAGGAAATTGGCAAATGGCCCGGCGGCTACGACGGCCGCTCGTTGCCAAACGGGCTTGAGCTGAAACGCCTCACTGCGCGCCTTATCATCCATCGTCTCCAGCGCCTGATTGTCCGGCACGCTGGCGGCGTTTTCATCACCGACAAACTTGACATAGCCACCCAACGGAATGGCGGCGAACTTCCAGCGTGTGCCGTGTTTGTCGGTAAAGCCGAGAAGCTCAGGGCCGAAGCCGACCGAAAAGGCCTTCACACCCACGCCGCACCAACGGGCAACCGCGAAGTGACCGAGCTCGTGGAAGAACACGACGATGGTCAGCACAAACAGGAAGGGCACGATGGTGCCCAGCACAAAAGAGCCGCTATCGGCGATCAGTTCCATGAAACCCCGTCCTTTTATGTCCCAAGGCTGATCTATAAGGGCCTTGGCTAAGCAGGCAATGTGTGTGTGCAGACAGCCTTAGCAAGTCGTTGACCAAGCTGGTCGGCGATGAGCACGTCTTCCAGCGTGACAAACGAACGCAAACCGCTGTCGGATGCTGCCCTGTCCATCGTCATGGCGACAATGGTGGCGATTTCGTGGAAGGCAATGCGGCCATCGACAAAGGCCGACACTGCAACTTCGTTGGCGGCATTGAAGATGGCCGGCATGGCGCCGCCTTCCTTAAGCGCATCAAAGGCGTGACCCAACATCGGGAAACGGTCCATGTCCGGCGCCTCGAAGGTGAGTTGTGCGAGGTCTGCCAAATCAAGGCGCGGTACCGGCGGGACGGCATAGCGCCCCGGCCAAGCGAGCGCGGCTGCAATGGGTGAACGCATATCCGGCGCGCCAAGCTGCGCCAGCACGGAGCCGTCGGTGTAGTGCACCATACCATGGATAATGGATTGCGGGTGCACCAACACCTTGATCTTGTCTGGTGCGAACGCAAAAAGGTGATGCGCTTCAATAACTTCCAATCCCTTGTTGGCAAGGGTGGCGGAATCAATCGTCACTTTCGGGCCCATCGACCAGTTGGGATGGTTTAGCGCATCCTGGAGCGTTGCCTTGGCGATGGCATCCCTTGTCCAGGTGCGAAACGGGCCGCCGGATGCGGTGAGCGTGATTGCTTCGATTTCATCGCTGTTGCGTTCCTCAAAAACCTGAAAAAGCGCGCTGTGTTCAGAATCAAGCGGCAGAATGCGCACCCCGCGCTTGGCGGCCAGCGCTGTCATCACCGGCCCTGCACACACCAGAGCTTCCTTGTTGGCGAGCGCTATAGTGTTACCTGCTTCCAGCGCAGCCATCGCTGGTTCGATACCAATGGCACCCACCATTGCGCAGACGATCAGATCGGTCGGCGTCGATGCGGCCTCCAAAAGCGCGTCACGGCCAGAAGCCACGGAAATATCGGTTCCCGAAAGCGCTGCCTTCAAATCGTTGTAACAGGCCTCATCGGCAACAACGGCGCGCTTTGCACCCATCTCGCGCGCTCTGCTGGCCAGCTTATCAACGCTCCCGTTGGCAACAAGCGTTGTAACGTCAAAGGCTTGAGGGTTGGCAGCAACAACATCGGCAACACTGTCGCCGATTGATCCGGTTGCTCCCAAGACGGTGAGCGATTTTGGTTCCGTCAAAGCCTCGAATGTCCCCTCGCTGGTCCCGCCCGACCATCAGCCAACGGCGAAAGCAAAAAATCCCTCAGCCACGGTGCCCTCGCCGCGTAGTGCCAAGCCAATCAGAAAGGCAGCCGCACTGGCAAACACCAACCCATCGACACGGTCCATGAACCCTCCATGGCCAGGCAGCAGGCTTCCGCTGTCCTTCACCCCGAACTTGCGTTTCAGGGCCGATTCAAACAGGTCGCCCACCTGCGCTGCAAAGCTGAGTGCGAATGCAATCAGCGCCACAAACGCGACAGCGGTCATGGAAAGTCCAACCCCTCGGCCTCCCGATATGGCCGCCAATCCGATATCCCAGTCTGACGTTCTGGCCCAGACCAGGAAAGCGAGACATAAGGCGATAGCCGCTATGGCGCCCGATATGGCACCCGCCCAGGTCTTGTTGGGTGAAATCATGGGCGAAAGCTTGGGACCGCCGATAGTCAGCCCACCAAAGTAGGCCGCAATGTCTGTCGACCAGACTGCCACGAAGACGAACAAAAGCGCCGTTAGCCCAATCGCGTCATGCCCGCGCAGGCTGATGAGGCTGGCAACCAGCCAGGCGGCATAAGCCACCCCCGTTAGAAACCAACGCCTCGGGCTTTCAAGAAGCGCCGCGCCGAGCGCCAGAAACAACAGACCGGCGGCCATCGCCAAGGCGCTGAGCGGGCCGAGATAGTGCGCAGCAAAGGCTGTAAAGCTCACAATGAGCGTGCCCATGATCAACCGACGCGGCGCACGGGTTCCAGTGAGGCTTTCCCATTCATCGAGCACCAGCAGGCCGAGCACCAGAAAGGTGATGACCGAGATCAGCCCGCCGCTCCAGGCTGTCAGCAAGGCAACAGCGATCAGCACCAGCCCAGAAAGGATGCGTTGGGTCAGTTCGGGAAGGGTGAAACGACGCATGGGAATTGGACAAGCTTCGGGCGCATGGATGCGGACCAGCGCACTGATCCGCGTGGGAAACAACGCCTTAAAGGGTCCAGAGCAGCTTGGCCAGTCAGACCGATGGTCGAAGCGCGTGGCTTATGCGCGCGCAGCCTGTGGCTCTTCTAGGCTGCCGCCAAAACGGCGTTTGCGCGAGGCAAATGTTGTCAGCGCATCATCCAGTGCCGCGGCATCGAAATCAGGCCACAAGGTCGGCGTGAAGACGAATTCAGCGTACGCGGCCTGCCAAAGCAGGAAATTGGAGAGCCGCAACTCGCCGCTGGTGCGGATGATGAGATCGGGGTCAGGTTGGCCAACCGTGGCGAGCGCCTCAGAGAACCGATCAAGCGTGATGCTCTCAGGATCGAGCTCGCCACGCGCGGCTTGGGCCGCAAGCTGCCGGGCAGCGCGGACGATTTCATCGCGGCCGCCATAGTTGAACGCGATATTGAGATAGAGGTCCGACTGGTCGGCGGTCACCCTCTCGGCACGCTCAACCAGCGCACGGATGTCGCGGTCCAGGTTTTCGCGGTCACCGAGAATGCGAACTTTCACGCCATTGGCCTTCAGATCAGCAAGGTCACGCTCGATGAAGAGCCGCAGCAAGGTCATCAAATCGCGGACTTCAGTGGGTGGACGCTTCCAGTTCTCGGAGGAAAACGCAAACAGCG